>JBHHZM010000032.1:0-26419 GCA_046758065.1 Alphaproteobacteria bacterium
GTGCTGTTCGACGAGATGGGCCTCGAAGGCGGCAGGAAGGGCAAGTCGGGGGCGCACTCGACCGACGCCCGGGTGCTCGACGACCTCGCCGCCCAGGGTCACGAACTGCCGGCCCGGGTGCTCGACTGGCGCCAGCTCGCGAAGCTCAAGAGCACCTACGCCGACGCGCTGATCGAGCAGATCAACCCCGGAACGGGCCGGGTGCACACCTCCTTCGCCATGGCCGCCGCTTCGACCGGCCGGCTCGCCTCGACCGATCCCAACCTGCAAAACATTCCGGTGCGCACCGAGGAAGGCCGCAAGATCCGCCGCGCCTTCGTCGCCGAGCCGGGCCACCAGCTGCTCTCGGCCGACTACTCGCAGATCGAGCTCAGGCTCGCCGCCCACATGGCCGACGTCGAGCCGCTCAAGCAGGCGTTCCGCGACGGCCTCGACATCCACGCGCTGACCGCGAGCCAGGTGTTCGGCGTCCCGGTCGAGGGCATGGACCCGATGGTCCGGCGCCGCGCCAAGGCGATCAACTTCGGCATCATCTACGGCATCAGTCCGTTCGGTCTCGCCCGGCAGCTCGGCATCGCCCAGGCGGAAGCGCGCGCCTATATCGACGCCTACTTCGAACGCTACCCGGGCATTCGCGACTACATGGAGCACACCAAGGAGGTCTGCCGCAAACAGGGTTACGTCACCACGCTGTTCGGGAGGCGCTGCCACATGCCGGGAATCAAGGACCGCAATCCGGCGCGACGCAGCTTCATGGAGCGCGCGGCGATCAATGCGCCGCTACAGGGCTCGGCCGCCGACATCATCAAGCGCGCCATGATCCGCATGCCAGACGCGCTCGCCGCGGCCGGACTGTCGGCGCGCATGCTGCTTCAGGTCCACGACGAGCTGATCTTCGAGGTCCCCGACGGCGAGGTCGCGGCGACCGCCGAGGTCGCCAAACGGGTGATGGAATCGGTCGCCCGGCTCAGCGTTCCGCTGGTCGTCGATACCGGCGCCGCCGACAACTGGGCCGAGGCGCATTGACCAGGACGTTGGGAGCGAACGCGGCCCGCAGCCTGCGCCGCGTCCCGGCCTGGGAACGGCCTCGTCGCCAGATGTCCGCGTCGAGACCCTAAATCCGCGCCGCCGCAGCGCGCGCCGCCGCCGGCAAGCAATGGAGGCTCGTGTGAAGTTCGTCAGCTACAACATCCAGTACTCGAAGGGCCGCGACGGACGCTTCGATCTGGAGCGCATCGCCAAGGCGATCGACGACGCCGACGTCATCGCCCTGCAGGAAGTCGAACGCCACTGGCCGCGCAGCGGCATGGTCGACCAGCCCGCCGAAATCGGCGCGTTGCTTCCCGACTACTACTGGGTCTACGGCCCGTCGTTCGACATGGATGCGAGCCGACTGAACGATGACGGCAGCGTCGACAACCGGCGGCGCCAGTTCGGCAACATGCTGTTGGCGCGCCGGCCCATCGTCTCCTCGCGGCTGCTGCCCCTGCCGCGTCTCGGCACGGTCACCGTTCCGGTCATGCAGATGGGCGCGGTCGAGGGCGTCATCGCCGCCGAGAGCGGCCCGATTCGCGTCGTCTCGCTGCATATCAGCGCGCGTTCGACGCGCGAGCGCCTGATGCAGATCGGCTATCTGCTCGACGACCACGCGCGGGTGCCGGCGATGGCCGGCACCTGGAGCGGCGTGCGCCGGGACGACGCCTGGACCCTGGGCGAAGCACCGCCGCCCATGCCCGCCGAAGCGATCTGGATGGGCGACTTCAACAGCTGTCCCGGCAGCCCCGAATATGACGCCATCGTCGGACCGGTCGATCCCCTCCACGGCCGTATCGACCATCTCGACGCCTTCGTCGACGCCTGGGTGGCGGCGGGCAACGCCGAGACGGACGGGGTCACCTACCCCGCCGACGGCCGCGAACCGGACATGCGCCTCGACTACTGCTTCGTCAGCATGGCGCTCGCCTCGCGGGTGCGCGATGCGCGCATCGACACCGAGGCCAACGGCTCGGACCACCAGCCGGTCTGGACCGAAATCGACCTTTGACGGCCGCCGGCGCGGGAAGCCGCCGCCGATTCGGTCGTCGGCGTCGCGGGGGCGCAGGCGCTCGATCGCCCAGTCGGTCGGCGTCGCCGTCAGCCGGCGGGCGCAACCGCGATCGCCCCGCGACACCGCCGGCGACGGACCCGTGTCCGCCCGGATCCCTTACGTCGCGCGGGGCGCGGCCGCCTTGATGGCGTCGGAAACGTAAGGCTCGAAGGCGGCGAAATTGGCGTGGAAACGCCCGACCAGATCGCGCGCGGTCTGGTCGTAGGCGTGCTTGTCGGCCCAGGTATCGCGCGGGTTGAGCACCTTGCGCGGCACGTGCGGGCAGCTTTCGGGGACGTGCAGTCCGAAGCTCGAATCAACCGACATCGGCACCCCGGCGAGGGTGCCGTCGAGCGCGGCGTGCAGCAGCGCCCGGGTGTACTGAATCTTCATGCGCTGGCCGACGCCGTAGGAGCCGCCGCTCCAGCCGGTGTTGACGAGCCAGCAGTCGGTCTCGTGACGGGCGATGAGATCGCCCAGCATCTCGGCGTAGACCGAGGGATGGCGTGGCATGAAAGGGGCGCCGAAGCAGGCCGAGAACGTCGCCTGGGGCGCGTTGCCCAGCCCCTTCTCGGTACCCGCGACCTTGGCCGTATAGCCCGAGAGAAAGTGATACATCGCCTGCTCGGGCGTGAGCCTGGCGATCGGCGGCAGCACGCCGAACGCGTCGGCCGTCAGCATGATGACGTTCCTGGGATGGCCGGCGGTGCCGGTTTCGGAGGCGTTGGGAATGAAGTCGAGCGGATACGAGGCGCGGGTGTTCTCGGTGAGCGAGGCGTCGTCGAGATCGGGCAGGCCGGTCTCGTGGTCGGTGACGACGTTCTCGAGCACGGTGCCAAAGCGCCGCGTGGTGGCGTGGATCTCGGGCTCGGCCTCGCGGCTCAGGCGGATCACCTTGGCATAACAGCCGCCCTCGAAGTTGAACACGCCGTCGGCGCCCCAGCCGTGTTCGTCGTCGCCGACGAGGATGCGCCTGGGATCGGCCGAGAGCGTCGTCTTGCCGGTGCCCGAGAGACCGAAAAACACCGCCGAATCCCCCGCCTTGCCGACGTTCACCGAGGAGTGCATCGGCAACACGCCGCGCGGCGGCAGCAGAAAGTTGAGGATCGAGAATACCGATTTCTTGATCTCGCCGGCGTAGGAGGTGCTGCCGATCAACACCTCGCGTTCGGCAAAGTTGATGACCACGAAGACGTCGCTGTTGGTGCCGTCCCGTTCGGGATCGGCGTGCAGGCCGGGCGCCTGGATGATCGTGAACGCGGGCTCGAAGTCGCCGAGCGCGTCGCGCGGCGGCGTGATGAACATGTTGCGCGCGAACAGGCTGTGCCAAGCGGTCTCGGTGACGATCCGAACCGCAAGATGATGATTCGGATCGGCGCCGGCGAAGCAGTCCTGGACGAACACCTCGCGGCCCTGGAGATAGGCGAGCATCTTGTCCTTGAGCCGGGAGAAATTCTCGGGCGACATCGGCTTGTTGACCGGGCCCCACCAGATATCGCCGGCGCTCCCCGGTTCTTCGACGATGAACTTGTCGTTGGCCGCGCGCCCGGTGTGCTGGCCGGTGCGCACGACGAGCGGACCGCCGCGGGCGAGCAGGCCCTCGCCGCGCATCAGCGCCGCTTGGTAAAGCGCGGAGGTGGTGTCGTTCCAGTGCGCCGCGGCGAGGTTGACGATGCCGTGGCGGTCGAGGCCGAATGAACTTATCGCCGGTCCGGTCTGTCGCATGGAACCCCCCTGTGTCGCTGTCTGCCTGACGGGCGCGGGCGCGCCGCAGGCGGCGCGCCCGAAAACCAAGACTAATGGATAGCGCTTCGCCCGTCTAGGCGAGGCCGTGGACGGGTCTAACGGCCCGTTCCGGCGGCGCGCTTAAGGGGAGGCGGTCCCCGGTTTCAGCGTGCGAGCGCGCCGAACGAGACCGGCGAGCGCGGCGCGCGTTTCGGCTGCGTCGGCGACCGGCCGCTCGAAGTCGAGGCGCAGGAGGCCGGCGCGGTTGCGGATGTCGCAGCCCTCGGGGTCGATGCCGGTGAATATCGCGCCGGCGCCGTCGGCGCCGAGCAGGGCCTCGGCGAGAAGCGCCGCCGGGTCGGCGTGATCGGCGTTCATGCGAGCAACGATGTCGGCCGCGGCGTCCACCAGTCCGGGCGGCGCGGGACGGATGAGCTCGTCGCGGGCGAGGTCGTGGATGCGCCCGAAGCCGGCGACGAAATGGCCGCGCTCGACGGCCACGCGGTAGACGCGGAAGTCGCCGAAACCGGCGTAAGCCTCGGCCGATGGATGGCGGGCGAGAAAGCGGGCGCGATGGCGCGGCTCGGCGCTTCGGAGCGCCCGGCCCAGCACGCTCAGACGCGGCCCGGTGAGCGGATCGTCGAGCCCGGCCGCGCTCTCGATCAGCAGTGAAACGCGGTCGTCGGCGGCGATATTGCGGCTGTGCTCGGCGAGGTCGGAAAGCAACAGCAACGGGGTCGCGTCGCAATCGACCGCGACCAGCGCGAACGAGGCGTAGGGCCAGCCGCCGGTCCCGCGCGCCGCGGTGGCGAGCGAGGCGGTGGCGGCGGCGCGCAGCAGGCGCCGCGCCTCGGCCGCGGGATCGCCGCCTGCATCCGCCTGCCCGGCGGAGAGCGGTCCGTCGCCCGTTCCGCCGTACGACACACCCTTCACCCGACCCATCGCGTCCTCGTTCGTTGTCGCCGCCGTTGCGGCCACAAGCCGGCTCAGTTCGTCAGCGGTTCATGGTCGCCGTACCCGCCCCGGTGCGGTCCCATGCTCGCGATTCCCTCGACCACGACCTCGACGTCGATCGACCCGGCTTGCTCGAAGGTCAGGGTGAGCGGAAACGACTCGCCTTTCAGCAACGGTTTTTCAAGCCCCATCAGCATGATGTGCAGTCCTCCCGGCTTGAGGATCGTGGGCTCGCCCGGATCGATTTCGATCGCCTTCAGCGGCACCATCTTCATGACGCCGTTGTCCATGAGATGGGCGTGCAGTTTCGCCATTTTCGCCGCCGGCGTGGCGACACGGGTGAGCCTGTCGGCCTCCTCGCCGTGGTTGGAAATGGCCATATAGGCGGCGCCGCTCTTGGCCATGCCCGCGGTCGCCCGCGCCCAGGGGTGGTCGATGTGCAGCTTGCCGAGGCGATAGTCGTGAGCGAACGCCGGCGAGCACACCGCCGCCGCGATGACCAGGGCAAGCGCGCGTGCGAAATGTTGCATGGCAGCGGCTCCTTTTTTTTATGGTTCTACGACACTCTCGGGTTCACGACGACGGGCCGTTGAGTTGCGCGCGAATTTCGGCCGCCATGTCTTCGGGCCTGGCGCCGTTGGGAAAGACCCCGAGATAGCGGCCGTCGCGCCCCATCAGGTAGGTGAAGGCGGAGTGGTTCATCAGGTAGTCGGCGTTGTCGTCCCCGTTCTCGTCGTTCGTGTCGCCCGCCGCGTTCTCGTCGTCGTCCTCGAACGGCGGATAGAACACCTTGAAATAGGCGACGCGGTAGGCTTTCGCCGCGGCGGCGATCTGCTCCTCGGTCCCGGTCAGGCCGAGCAGTCTGGGATGGAAATTGCCGACGTAGTCGGCCATGACCGCGACGGTGTCGCGTTCGGGGTCAATGGTGACGAAGATCGGCTGCACGTCGTTCCCCGCCTTCCCCAGAATATCCATCGCGTCGCCGATGATCTGAAGGTCGGTGGGGCAGACGTCGGGGCAAAAGGTGTAGCCGAAATAGACGAGCATCAGTTTGCCGCGGAAATCGCGGTCGGTCACGGTGCGGCCGGTGTGATCGACGAGCGTGAACGGGCCGCCGATCTCGGGAGACGAGGCGGTCTCCGCGGCGTCCTGCGCGGTGACGCGCGCGACGTAGCTGTAGCCGAGAAAAACCGCGCCTGCGGCGATGACCGCCGCGGCGAGTCCGATCACGATCCAGGTTCCGCGTTTTTGCATCTTCGTGCTCGATGTCCCGGCTAACCGTCCGGTCCGGCACGAGGCCGGCGGCGAGGGCTCCGCCCGGGACCGCGATCCGCTGGCAATGTAGGGGGACGGATCGCCGAGCGTCAATGCGGACGATGCCCTCACGTCGCTTATGGTTTCGGCGTGACGGCGCGCTGGTGTAGGGTCGGCGGCGCATGCAGTCGCAACAAGTTATCGTCGCTCCGCGCAGTCCCGCCAATACGCTGGGCGAGCACGTCCGCCGCACCCTGATGCTGGCGCTTCCGGTGACCGTGGCGCGCGTCGGCATACTGGCGATCGTCGCCGTCGACATCGCCATGACCGGCCACGCCGGCACCGACCAGCTCGCCTATTACGGGCTCGCCATGGCGCCCCAGGTGGTCATGCTGATCGTCGGCATCGGCCTGTTGATGGGCACGGTGGTGCTGACGGCCCAGGCCGACGGCGCGGGGCATTCCGCCGAGTGCGGCGCCGTGTGGCGCATTTCGCTGGTCCATGCCCTCGGTATCGGCGTCGTCTTCATGCTGCTGTGTCAGGCGGGCGAGTGGTTTCTCGCGCTGTTCGGCCAGGCGCCCGATCTCGCCCGCGGCGCCGGCGGCGTGCTGGCGGTGATCGGCTGGAGCATGCCGGCGATTCTGCTCCATACCGCCACCGTCCATTTCCTGGAAGGCATCAACCGGCCGGCGCCGGGCATGGTCGTCATACTGTTCGCCAATCTCATCAACGGCGCGCTCAACTGGCTTTTCGTTTACGGCAACTGGGGCCTGCCGGCCATGGGCGCCGAAGGCGCCGCGCTCGCTACCGCCATCGTCCGCTGGTTCATGTTTCTGGCGCTCGCCGGCTACGCCCTGACGCGGGTCGATCGCCGGCGCTACGGCATCGCCGGGAAGATCGCCGGGGCGCGCGACATCGGCCGCCGGCTGCGCCGCATCGGCTATCCCATGGGCTTGAGTCACGGTCTCGAATCGAGCTCGTTCGCCGCCATGACCATGTTCGCCGGTCTGCTCGGCCCGGTCGAGGTGGGCGGCTACCAGGTGGCCATGAACCTGGTGGCGCTGGCCTTCATGGTTGCGCTGGGCTTCGCCACCGCGGCGAGCGTGCGGGTGGGCAACGCGGTCGGCCGCCGCGACCGGACCGGCCTTCGTCTCGCCGGCTGGGTGGCGGTCGGCCTCGCGGTGCTGGCGCTGGCGGCGATCGGCGTGGTCTACTACAGCCTGCCCGGCGCCTTGACGGCGATCTACACCAGCGACGAGGCAGTCGCCGCGGTCGCCGTGCCGACCATCGCGGTCGCCGCCGCGGTGCTCGTTTTCGACGGCGGACAGGGTGTTTGCATGGGGGCGCTGCGCGCCGTCGCCGACGTCTGGCCGGCGACCGTCCTCTATCTATTTTCCTTCTGGCTGGTGATGGTTCCCCTGGGCTACGTCATGGGCGTCGAGCGCGGCGGCGGTGCGCCGGCGCTGATGGTTTCGGTCGGCGTCGGCTGTGCCACGGCCGTGACCCTGCTGGGGCTTCGCTTCCACCTGGTCTCGCGGCGCGCGGTCGCCCGCAGTTGAGCGGCGCGATGGCAAAATTTCCCCGGCGGGCGTAAACTTCGCCCCGTGAGTCACCTGATTGTGCTGGTCGACGACGACCAAAACATTCTGACTTCGGTGTCGATGGCGCTCGAAGCCGAGGGGTTTACCGTCGAGGCTTACACCGACGGCGATGTGGCATTGCGCGCGCTGGTCTCGCGCCCGGTGGATCTCGCCGTGCTCGACATCAAGATGCCGCGCATGGACGGGCTCGAACTGCTCACCCGGTTGCGCCGGCACAGCGCTGTTCCGGTGATCTTCCTGACTTCGAAGGACGAGGAAATCGACGAGCTTCTCGGCCTCAAGTCGGGCGCCGACGACTACATCCGCAAGCCCTTCTCGCTGCACCTGCTGATCGAGCGCATCCGCGCCGTCCTGCGCCGGGTCGAGGTGGTCGGCGGCGAAGCCGAGGAGGAGACCAAGATCACGCGCGGCGATCTCGTGCTCGATCCAGCGCGACACCTTTGTACCTGGCGCGGCGCTCCGGTGGCGCTCACGGTCACCGAGTTTCTCATCCTCAAGTCGCTCGCCTTACGGCCCGGCCACGTGCGCAGCCGCAATCAGCTCATGGATGCGGCTTACGACGACAACGTCTACGTCGACGACCGCACCGTCGACAGCCACATCAAGCGGATGCGCAAGAAGTTCAAGGCCGTGGATCCGGAGTTCGCCCAGATCGAGACGCTGTACGGGGTCGGCTACCGCTACACCGGGGCATGAACGCGCCCGAGGCGGCGATGAAAGACGCAGACCAGGGAGGCGGCGGAACGGAACCGCGCCGATCCCGGGGCGGCAGGCGCTTTTCCTCCCTCACCTGGCGCATTCTCGCCATCAACCTGCTGGCGCTCGGCATCGTGGTCGTCGGAATGCTCTATCTCGACACCTACCGGCGCGGCCTGATCGAGGCCCGGACCGCGGCGCTCAAGTCCGAGGGCGAGATGATGGCCGGTGCGCTGAGCGAGATCGTCGTCACCACCGGGGACGGCGCGCTGTTCGAGATCGACGCCGGCGCGGCGCGGCAAATGCTGCGCCGTCTGGTGGTGCCGATCCACATCCGGGCGCGATTGTTCGATACGCGCGGCGTCCTGATCGCCGATTCGAGCCGCCTGCCGGGCGCGGCGCCGCTGGTCGAAAGCGAGGAGCTGCCGCCGCCGGTCGGCGCGTTCGAGGCAGGGGTCGAGGCGGTCTACGCCTGGGTTGTTTCGCACCTGCCGCCGCGCGAGAAGCTCGAACCCTACGTCGAGAACGAGCGCCAGCGCGCGGCCGATTACCACGAGGCGATGCGGGCGCTCGCGGGCTATAGCGCAAGCGCGCTGCATGACGGCGGCAAAGTCGGCACCATCCTTTCAGTCGCCGTTCCGGTACAGCGTTTCAAGCAACTCCAGGGCGCGCTGCTGTTGTCGACGACGATCGACGACGTCGAGGACAGCGTGCGCGCGGTGCGCTACGCCATTCTCAAGATCTTCGCGTTGGCGCTCAGCATCACCATCGCGCTGTCGGTGTTCCTCGCCGGCACCATCGCCCGGCCGGTGCGCCGTCTCGCCGAGGCCGCCGACGCCGTTCGCCACGGCCACAGCCGCGCCGTCGTCATCCCCGATTTCTCCGGCCGCCGCGACGAAATCGGCGACCTCTCGCGGGCGCTCGGCGACATGACCGACGCGCTCGCCGATCGTATCGACGCCATCGAACGTTTCGCGGCCGACGTCGCCCACGAGATCAAGAACCCGCTGGGATCGTTGCGCAGCGCGGTCGAGACGGTGGTGCGCATCGAGGATCCCGAGCAGCAGCGCAAACTGCTCGCCATCGTGCGCGAGGACGTCCAACGCCTCGACCGACTGATCAGCGACATCTCCGACGCGTCGCGCCTCGACGCCGAACTCGCCCGCGCCGAAACCGTGCCGGTCGATCTGGGGCGCATGCTTTCGACGCTGGTCGAGGTTCAGCGCGCCATCCCACCGCAAGGCGACCCGGCGATCGTACTCGACCTCGATCCGGATACCCGGCTCGTGGTTCCCGGTTTCGAGGGGCGATTAGCGCAGGTCTTCGAGAACCTGATCAACAATGCGCGCTCGTTCAGTCCGCCGGGCGGCGTCATCCGCATCGCGGCGTGGCGCGACGACGACGCCGTCGCGGTGACGGTCGAGGACGACGGTCCGGGCATTCCCCCGGCCAAGCTCGAGGCGATATTCGACCGCTTCTACTCCGAGCGCCCGGCGACGGAGAAGTTCGGAACCCACTCGGGGCTCGGACTCAGCATCTCGCGGCAGATCGTCGAAGCTCACGGCGGGGTGATTCGCACCGAGAACCGCGGCGACGGCGATCGGGCGCGGGGTGCGCGGTTCATCGTCAGGTTGCCGCTCTGAACCGGAGCACGGTACCGGCGGTCAGTGGACGCTGACCGGGTTGAGGTCGTGCTGAAGCGCGGCGGCGAATGCGAGTTCGCGGGTCTCGGCGAGCGCCAGGACGGTGCCGTCGGCGCCGTGAATGCCGTAGCCTTTCTCGCCCTCGAGATCGACGTACTTGATGAAGGCGAGGTTGGGGCCGCCCAGCGCGAGCAGCGCGTCGGCCGTCATGTGGCGCGGATCGTTGTGGGCGTCGAACTGCTTGTTCATCTCGGTCCCTCCAACAATGCGATAAACGGTAACGCCGGCCTCAGGACGCCTTCCTGGCCTTGTCCGAACGGGGACCGGCGAGCTTGTCACCGCCGCGGGTCGTGCGGATTTCGATGGTGCGGCTTTTCGCCTCCTGCAACGGGCGCGTCAGGTCGATGTCGAGGAGTCCGTTGTCGAGCGCCGCGCCCGCCACCTCGATGCCCTCGGCGAGAACGAAGCTGCGCTGGAACTGGCGGGCGGCGATGCCGCGATGCAGATAGGTGCGCCCGCCGTCGTCCTCGGCCTGTTTGCCACGGATGACGAGCTGGTTGTCCTCGACCGTGATGCTCAGGTCCTCGGCGGCGAAGCCGGCCACCGCAAGCGTGATGCGCAGACGGCTGTCCGAGACCTGTTCGATATTGTAGGGCGGGTAGCCGTCGGTCGAGGCCTTGGAAACCCGGTCGAGCATACGCTCGAAATGGTCGAAGCCCAGGAGAAGCGGGCTGTTGAACATGGAAACACGCGTCATGCCGGAATCTCCTCTCGATGAGCGAGTCGCGACAGTCGGGCCCTCGGAAGGCGCCCCGAAGAACCGGCCCATACGGCGCCGGCAGGAGGCATATGGGGGCTGACGCTGGTCGGTTCAAGGCGCTCCGCACTCTCTCTAACCCGTTCCGCCTTTTGATTTCTTTAACGCCGAGAGGGCGTATCGGGTCGGCGCCGCGACAGGTGATTCACGGCGTCTCCGGGAATGGTTAATAAAGAATGAG
Source organism: Alphaproteobacteria bacterium (assembly GCA_046758065.1). Taxonomy (GTDB): domain Bacteria; phylum Pseudomonadota; class Alphaproteobacteria; order JAAXGF01; family JAAXGF01; genus JBHHZM01. The sequence goes on from JBHHZM010000032.1 coordinate 10,958, forward strand.
ATTATATTTATAATATAATTATTTTTACAATAAAAATGGTTAATTTCCTCATGTAAAGAATCTCACGTTCTTATGCTCAACTTGACAAATGCTCTAATTTTTGGAAGAATTTTAACGATTCGTTTACTCCGAGGGAATGCGGAGCGCGCGTCCTTTAAACAAATCGGTCCGCTTGCGCGGTTCAGCAGGCGATGACGGGGACGTTGCCAGGAGGACGGGGTTCGGGACATGTCGGGACTCAGGGAATTTCTGTTCAAGGTTTGGCTGAGCGCGTTCGCGGCGTGGATTCCGCTAGCGGCGCAGGCCGCTCCCGCCCGGGTCGATGTGCGTCACGAGATCGAGTGTCTGGCTCTCACCATCTACTTCGAGGCTCGCGGAGAACCCGACCAGGGCAAGCTCGCCGTCGGGCACGTGGTGATGAACCGGGTTTCCGATCCGCGCTATCCCTCGTGGGTCTGCGATGTCGTGCGTCAGGGCGGCGAGTGGCCGCACAATCGCTGCCAGTTCTCGTGGTGGTGCGACGGCCGCAGCGACCAGCCCAAGGACCGGGTTCCCTGGGAGCGGAGCAAGGCGTTCGCCCGGCTGATCTACTGGGGTTTCACCAAGGACCCGACCGCGGGCGCGCTGTGGTACCACGCCGATTACGTCCGGCCGGTATGGCGGAAGGTTCTCGGCCAGGGGCCCAAGATCGGCCGTCACATCTTCTACTACGGGAACCGGAAAGGCGCCGGGTTGCCCATGCGCCAGGCTACGGTGCTCGCCGGCAAGACGGTTCAGTAAAGCGTCGCGTCGCGGGAAAGCGGTCGACTCCCATAAGCCCGCTTACAGCGACCGTTTGCTCACCGTGGCCCCGGTGAGAAATCAGGGTTAGAACAACACCACGCTGCGGATCGATTCGCCGGCGTGCATCAGATCGAATGCCGAGTTGATCTCGTCGAGCGGCATGGTGTGGGTGATGAGGTCGTCGATGTTGATCTTGCCGTCCATGTACCAGTCGACGATGCGGGGTACGTCGGTGCGGCCCTTGGCGCCGCCGAAGGCGGTGCCGCGCCAGACCCGCCCGGTAACGAGCTGGAACGGCCGCGTCGAAATCTCGGCGCCGGCCGGGGCGACGCCGATAATGACGCTCTCGCCCCAGCCCTTGTGGCAGCATTCGAGCGCGGTGCGCATGGTCTCGACGTTGCCGATGCATTCGAAACTGTAATCCGCGCCGCCCCTGGTGAGATCGACGAGATAGGGCGCGAGATCGCCTTCGACCTCCTTCGGATTGACGAAGTGGGTCATGCCGAACTTTTCGGCCAGAATGCGCTTCTTCGGATTGGTATCGACGCCGACGATCATGTCGGCGCCAACCAGCCGCGCCCCCTGAATGACGTTGAGGCCGATGCCGCCGAGGCCGAAGACCACGACGTTCGCGCCCGGCTCGACGCGAGCGGTATTGATCACCGCGCCGATTCCGGTGGTCACGCCGCAGCCGATGTAACAGACCTTGTCGAACGGCGCGTCCTCGCGGATCCTGGCGACCGCGATCTCCGGCAGCACGGTGTAGTTGGCGAACGTCGAGGTTCCCATGTAGTGGTAGAGCGGCTCGCCGCCGAGCGAGAAGCGGCTGGTGCCGTCGGGCATGACGCCCTGTCCCTGGGTCGCGCGGATCGCTTGGCACAGGTTGGTCTTGCCCGAGAGGCAGTAGTCGCATTCGCGGCACTCGGGAGTGTAGAGCGGGATGACGTGATCGCCCGGCGCGACGCTTTTGACCCCGGGGCCGATGTCGACCACCACGCCCGCGCCCTCGTGGCCGAGGATCGCCGGGAACAGTCCTTCGGGGTCGGCGCCCGAGAGCGTGAACTCGTCGGTATGGCAGATGCCGGTCGCCTTGATCTCGACCAGCACCTCGCCGGCCTTCGGGCCTTCGAGCCGTACGGTCTCGATGGCGAGCGGTTTGCCGGCCTGGTGTGCGACGGCGGCGCGAACGTCCATGGCGGAGCCTCCCTCAAGCGCGTCCCCGGATGGCGCGCATGTTTTCAGACGCGCCCGGCGATTGCAACCGGGCTTTGCTCGTCGCCACGTATAACGATTGGCGGCGTTCCGGAACGTGGTACTCTCGATGCGCTGCAGGAGGTCGGGTCTGTGGCGATCGCAATCAACCTGTCCGGGAGGGTGTTGTCATGAAGTTGCGTAGCCTGATTTTCGCCGCCGCCTTCGCGCTGGTCGCGACGCCCGCTTTCGCCTTTCACTGTCCGCTCGACATGAAGAAGATCGACGCCGCCCTCGCCGCGGGTACGAGCCTCGACGGGGGCAGTCTCGACAAGGTCAAGGCGCTGCGCGCCGAAGGCGAGAAGCTGCACAAGACGGGCAAGCACAAGGAGGCCATCGAGACCCTCGCCCAGGCGATCAAGATGCTCGGCATCGAGTAACGCGCGCCCGCTTCCGGCCGCCGGCTCACAACAAGACGGTTTCGAGTTCGGCGATCGAGGAAAGCACGTGATCGGCGCGCGCCGCCAGGCGCTCGCGTCCGGTCACGCCGGTCAGCACGCTGACCGCGAGGCCGGCGTTCGCCGCGCGCGCCAGTTCGATGTCCTTGACGGCGTCGCCGACGACGGCGACCTCGGCCGGGCGCAGATCCGTCGCCGCGCAGAAGGCGTGAAGCACCGCAGGGTCGGGTTTGGCGCCGAACCCCGAATCGGCGCCGGAAACGAAGTCGAGCAGATGGTGGACGCCGACCTCGGCAAGCCATTCGTTGGCCGCGGCGCCGGTGTCGTTGGTGGCGAGACCGAGCGCGAGGCCGCGGGCGCGCAGCCGGGTGAACAGGCCGGCGAGATCGTCAATCACCGCCGGCGCGCGGCGGGCGAATTCGAGAAAGCGCCGGTCGATCAGCGCGGCGACATCGGGAATCGCGGCGAGTTCGGGCCGCACCGCCCAGAAAGCGACGATCTCGGCCGTGGTGCCGCAGGCGAGGACCGAGACGTGGTCGAGCCCGCCGGCATCGTCGTAGCCGCCCAGGCGCAACAGGGTCGCGGCGAGTTCGGGCGCGCCCGCGAGTTCGGAGAGTTCGGCCGCGATCGCGCGATAGGCCGGCGGCCAGGTGGCGTCGAAGTCGAGCAGCGTGCCGTCCTTGTCGAACAGCACGCCGCGGATGCCGTTCGTGCTCATGGCCTCATCATCGAGACAACCATGCGGAATTCACAACAAAAATGTTTCGCGGTGATTGACCAATGGCGGCGCAGGGACGCCGAACGCGGCGGCGCCACCCATGGGCCTTTGTGGCCTTATCCTAGTCCCGGGCCAGTTCGGAGACGACGATCGCCCTCAGCTCCGGCAATTCGTGGGTGATGGTGTTCCACAGGAATTCGAGCTGGACCTGGAAATACTGGTGGGTAACGACGTCCTTCATTCCAGCAAGCCCCGGCCAATCCACGCCGTCGTATTTCGACGTTACATCAGGCGACAAGGTCTTTATCGCTTCGCCCAGTGTCGAGATGCAATTGCAGATGGCCCTGTAGGTTTTCCGGTCGGCGGATTCCACTTTCAGGAACTGGCTCTTCGTCATTCCGGCGACGAATTCCTGAATGTCATCGATCGAAATCCGGATGTCCTGGAGCCGCTCCCTGTCGCCCCGCATGGCTCAAAACACTCTGAGGGCATCACGTTGAAATTCACGTTTGACCTCGGGTCGCAGCGACTTGCTCTCGGCGAGATCGATTTCGTATCCAAGAATGTCCTCGAGTTTCTTCCGGAGGGAAGCAAATTTACTCAGGGACATGCCTCGCCTTTGCTTGAATTCGACCACGAGGTCGATATCGCTCCCTCTATGGGCTTCGTCCCTGACAATGGACCCGAACAGATCGATGTGAGCAACGCCGAGCTTCCGCAGTTCCGCCTTTGCGCCGCGCAGCCGGTGGACGGCTTCGGCGAGGGATGGTCGGGCGCGGCATTCGCGTTCGATAAAGTCATCGACCAGGCCACCGACAAGGTCCTGAACGGACGCTCCCTTTCGCGCCGCAATCTGCTTGATGAAACGCTTCGTCTCCCTGGGCACCCTTACGGAGAGGAACGCGACATCATCCATAATCCGACAACCTTCCTGAGATTGCGCGCTTAACATCATGTGCACAATTCAACATGAGTAAAGATATATCTGCAAAGTGGTGCGTGCGCAAGGGCCCATCGATCGAATTGTCTTCACCGCCGCCCAGTCGATTCCCGGCCGGCCGACAACAGCGCCTCCACCCGGGCCCGAAGCGCGGGCACGACCTCGGTCCCGAACCACGGATTGCGCGCGGCCCAGCCGCGGGTGCGCCACGACGGATGCGGCAGCGGCAGGAATTCGGGAAGCAACCCGCGCCATGTTCGCACCGTCTCGGTAACGGTCGCGCCGTTTCGTTCGCCCAGATAGTACGCCTGCGCGTAGCGGCCGACGAGCAGCGTGAGCTCGATTTCCGGCAGCAACGCGCCGAGCTGAACGTGCCACAAGGGCGCGCATTCGGGTCGCGGCGGTCGGTCGCCGCCGGACGCATCGCGTCCCGGATAGCAAAATCCCATGGGCAGGATGGCGATGCGTGCCGCGTCGTAGAAGGTGTCGCGGTCGATCTCCATCCACTCGCGCAGCCGGTCGCCCGACGGATCGTTCCAGGGAATCCCGCTGGCGTGCACCCGCGTCCCCGGCGCCTGGCCGACGATCAGCAGGCGCGCGGTCGATTCCGCGCGCAGAACCGGGCGCGGTCCGAGCGGCAGGTGCGCGGCGCAGGCGCGGCAGGCGCGCACCTCGGCGAGGAGCACGGCGAGCGTCTCGCTATCGACCATGGTCCGGATCCTCGTCTTTGTGCGCGCCAACGGACAGACTAGTGCACGGATACAAACAAAAGATTCACGCGCTGATCCAACCCGTCATTCCGGCCGGAGCGAAGCGCCGAGCCGGAATCCACGAGCCGCCGGACCCCCGCTTTCGCGGGGGTGACGGATGGGACTGAACCATCAGTATGCGCCGCTGCACTAGGCACTAGAGAGTCTGTTTTGAAGGTTGAATACAAAACACGGGGCGAACCGCCCCTGACGGCCGCGCCACGATATCGGCGCCCGACGGGGCGCGCCTCGCGACCTCCCGGCAAGGGGCGCCCGTCGCCGGGTTCACGGACGCGTGAAGTTTTCGCTTGATTCGCGACGGGCTTGCGCCTTTGATTTCCGATCAATGAAGGAGCGCGGCTTGGCGTTGCGGAAGGCGTTTCCGCATGCGAAACGCCGCGCATGGTCGGCTGGCTCGATCGGCCGGCGAAAACCGCAGGGAGGTAATATTCATGGTCAAGCTGTTCACCCGTCTTTCCGTTGCTCTTGCGATCTCTTTGCTGACGTTCGCGGGCACGGCGCACGCGGCGGGCGATCCGCCGTCGTGTCAGAAGGTGCGGTTCTCGGATGTCGGCTGGAGCTGCATTACCGCGACCACGGCGATCGCTTCGTCGGTCCTCGAAGGGCTGGGCTACAAGCCGCAGGCGACGGTGCTGTCGGTGCCGGTGACGTTCGAGAGTCTCAAGAACAAGGACCTCGACGCGTTTCTCGGGCTCTGGCTGCCGACGCAGGAATCCTACATCAAGCCCTATCTCGACGACGGCACCATCGAGATCGTTGCGACCAATCTGACCGGCGCCAAGTACACGATGGCCGTGCCCAAGTATGTTTACGACGCCGGCGTCAAGTCCTTCGGCGACCTCGCCAAACACAAGGACAAGTTCGGCGGCAAGTTCTACGGCATCGAGCCGGGCAACGACGGCAACAAGCTGATCCAGGACATGATCGACGCCAACGCCTTCGGCCTCAAGGGCTGGGAGCTCGTCGAATCGAGCGAGCAGGGCATGCTTTCGCAGGTCGCCCGCGCGGTGCGCAACAAGGACTGGATCGTCTTCCTCGGCTGGGAGCCGCATCCCATGAACCGCAAGTTCGACATGGCCTATCTCGGCGGCGGCGACGACTGGTTCGGGCCCAATTTCGGCGGCGCCACGGTCTATTCGCTGGCCAGGACCGGCTATGCCAACGCGTGCCCCAACGCCGGGAAACTGATCGCCAACCTCACGTTCTCGCTCGACATGGAGAACGAGATGATGGGCTATATGCTCGACGACGGCCTCGAGCCAGAGGCCGCGGCGGTGAAGCTGATCAAGGCGCACCCGGACGTACTCTCGAAGTGGCTCGACGGCGTGAGCACCATCGACGGCGGCGACGCCATGGCCGCGGTCAAGGCCCGTCTCGGCGTCAACTGAGCCGGGACGTACGGAACCGGCCCGGCAGCGCCGCCGGGCCGGCGCCGTTTCGCATTTGTAATCCGAATTGAAAGCGCGAGGACGCCATGGACGCGTCGCTGCCTTCGTTTCTCACCGAGAAGATCCCGCTGGGTCTCTGGGTCAAGGATTTCGTCGGTTTCGTCACCGACAATTTCTACGACCAGCTCAGGCTGTTCTCCGACGGCCTCGGCTTCGTCATCGACGGTCTTGTCACGATGCTCCAGGCGGTCCCGCCGCTCGTGCTCATCGCGCTCGTCTGCGCCCTCGGCTTCTGGCTGCACCGAAGCTGGAAGCTCGTCGTCGGCATCGCCGGCGGGCTTCTCCTGGTGCTCAACCTCGGTTACTGGGATCGGACGATCGAGACCATCGCGCTGGTGCTCTCGGCCACGATGATCTCGATCCTGTTCGGCGTCCCCCTCGGGATCGCCGCGGCGCGCCGGCGCTGGCTCTATACCGTGCTCAGGCCGATTCTCGACCTGATGCAGACGATCCCCACTTTCGTCTACCTCATCCCGACGCTGATCTTCTTCGGTCTCGGCATGGTGCCCGGCCTGATCTCGACGGTGATCTTCGCCATTCCCGCGCCGATCCGGCTCACCTACCTCGGCATTTCGGGCGTGCCCAGGCAGTTGATCGAGGCGGGCGAGGCCTTCGGCTCGACCCGGCTTCAGCTTCTCGTCAAGGTCGAGCTGCCGCACGCCATGCCCACGATCATGGCGGGCATCACCCAGTGCATCATGCTGTCGCTGTCGATGGTGGTGATCGCCGCGCTGGTCGGCGCCAAGGGCCTCGGCGAGCCGGTGGTGCGCGCGCTCAACACCATCAACATCGCCAAGGGCTTCGAGGCCGGGTTGTCGATCGTCATCATCGCCATCCTGCTCGACCGCATCCTCCGGCATCGCCAGGCGCCGGGCGCCGGGGGCGGCGAGGGCCGCTAGCCATGGCGGTCGTCACCTTCGACAGGGTCGACGTGGTCTTCGGTCCCGACTCGGCGAAAGCGCTCGCGCTGCTCGACCGGGGCGAAAACAAGGACGAAATCTACGCCGGGACCGACATCGTCGTCGGCGTCGCCGCGGCCTCGCTTGCCGTCGACGAGGGCGAGATTTTCGTGCTCATGGGCCTCTCGGGCTCGGGCAAGTCGACGCTCCTGCGCTGCGTCAACGGCCTCAACAAGGTGACGCGCGGACGCGTGCTGGTGCGCGACGACGGCACCGATATCGACATCGCCGCCTGCGACGCGGCGACGCTCAGGCAGCTGCGCATGAACCGCATCTCGATGGTGTTCCAGCAGTTCGCGCTGATGCCCTGGCGCACGGTGCGCGACAACGTCGCCTATGGGCTCGAGGTCCGCGGGATGTCGAAGGCCGAGCGCTACCGCAAGGTCGAGGAGGTGCTCGAACTCGTGCGGCTCGACCAGTGGATCGACAAGTATCCGCACGAGCTCTCCGGCGGCATGCAGCAGCGCGTCGGTCTCGCCCGCGCCTTCGCCACCGATGCCGAGATCCTGCTCATGGACGAGCCCTTCTCGGCGCTCGATCCCCTGATCCGCGAACACCTGCAGGACGAACTCCTCGAGTTCCAGCGTCGCTTGCAGAAGACCATCCTGTTCGTCAGTCACGATCTCGACGAGGCGCTCAAGATCGGCACCCGCATCGCCATCATGGAATCGGGACGGATCGTTCAGACCGGCCGGCCCGAGGAAATCATCACCCGGCCCGCCACCGGCTACGTTCGGCAGTTCGTCGCCAACGTGAACCCGCTCAACGTGCTGCGCGCGGCGACGCTGATGCGTCCGGCCGAGAGCCTTGCGCACGAAACCGGCGGCGCCGTCCGGCTCGACGACGCCGGGGCCTGCCGCCTGCAGATCGACGGCGAGGGACGACCGGTCGCCTGCCGGCTCGACGGTGGCGAGGGGCGGCTCGTCGCGTGCGGGGACGCGCCCGCCGCCGGCGCGCCCGCCGCCGGCGCGCCCGGGGAACGGGTCCTCGTCGTTGGCGGGCTCGACACGCCGATGCGCGTCGCCATCGAGATCTGCCACCGCTTCGGCCGGCCGATGCCGATCCTCGACGCCGAGGGACGGCTCGCCGGCGTGATTGGCGTCGCCGAGCTGATGGCCGGCATGCTGCGTCGCCAGCAGGCCATGCCCGAGGTCGGCGGTGCCGATGATGCCGGCGAGGAACCCGACGGCGGACCCGCAGCGCGTGACGCGGCAATTACATAGAGGTGCGAAATGGCATGGAAGTGCAAAGTCCCCGGCGTGGTCCCGTTACTCGCCGCGCTAATCCTTGTTGTCGCGCCGGCGTGGGCGCATTCGACCGGCGGCGTCGTTCACTCATACGGCAACAGCGCCCTGGGCACGGTCGTTCTCGGCCTCGGGCGCAGCGGTACACCTTTCGCCTTCGTTCGCGACGGCGCGCCGCGGGGGTTCGAACTCGATCTCGCCCGTGCGGTCGCCCGCGAGATGAACATCAAGCTCGAGGTCCGCTGGCTCGCGCGCGATGCGCTGCTGCCCGCACTCGCGGCGGGGGAGATCGACCTCGTCAACGTCGGCGCGCTGGCCGGCGATGCGCCCGAAAGCGTCGACGTCGTGCCCTACCTCGAAATCGGCCAACACGTCGTCGTACGGCGCGACAATCCCTTCGCGATTCACGGTCCCGGCGATCTGAGCGGCACCATGGTGGTCGCCACCCAGGACAGCCCGGGCGAGGCGTATGCCCGCGAGCTCGCAAGCTGGGTCGGCGAAAGCGACAAGGCGCCGCTCGACGTCCATACCATGCCGATGGCGCAGTACACGCCGACCGCTGTGCTCTTCAGCCACGCCTCGGCCTATTTCGCCCCGACCGCGGCGGTCGCGCTCCAGGCCGCCGATCCCGAGCCGTTGGTCAAGCCGGTTCCCGGGCTGTTCAAGGCGACCGGACGGCTCGGTTTCGGCTTCGCGGTCGAACACGTGGAACTCAAGCGCGACCTCAGGCTCGCGCTCGCCCAGGTCGTGGTCAAGGGCGTCTATCGCGAGCTGCTCGCGCGCTACCACATCCCCGAGGACTGTTCGCCTTTCCGCTGACGACCGGAGCGCGGCTCAGCGCTTCTCACGGGCGATCAGCGTCAGCGCCCGCTTGGTCGCTTCCGGCAGGTCGATCTCGCCGCGTGCGAGCGCGTCGCACAGGGCTGCGAAACCCGCGTCGTCGAGGGCGTCGAGGGCGTCGCGCACCCGTTCGGCGGCGGTCGCGGCAATCAGCCGCCGGGCGCGCTCGCGCGGGCTTTCTCGCCGGGTGTCCGCCGCCGGGGCGCGGGCGACCGCCTCGACCGCCTCGGCGAGTTCGGCAACGCCTTCGCCCGTGGTTGCCACGGTGCGCAGGACACGCGCTCCGCTGCCGGGCGCGACGAGGCGTTCGAGCCGGCGCGCGGCGCGTGCGGCGTGCGGCTGATCCGACTTGTTGAGCACCAGAATGTCGGCGATTTCGAGGATCCCCGCCTTGAGCGCCTGCACGTCGTCGCCGAGCCCGGGCGCGATGACCACCAGCCTGACCCGGGCGAGCCCGGCGATCTCGATCTCGGACTGCCCCGTGCCGACGGTCTCGACGATCACCACGTCGTTGCCGGCGGCGTCCATCACATCGACGACGCGGGCGGCGTTGCGCGCCAGCCCGCCGAGGTGGCCGCGGGCGGCGAGGCTGCGCACGAAGACGTGCTCGTCGGCGGCGTGCTCGGTCATTCGGATGCGGTCGCCGAGAAGCGCCCCGCCGCTCACCGGGCTCGACGGATCGACGGCGACGACGCCGACGCGCCGGCCCTGCCGTCTGAGCGCGCCGATATAAGCCCCGGTCAGCGTCGACTTGCCGGTTCCCGGCGCCCCGGTGACACCGACCACGAGCGCCCGGCCGAGCCGCGGCCGGATGGCGGCGAGCACCTCGCGCGCTTCGGCGCCGTCGTTCTCGACCGCGGTGATGGCGCGCGCCAGCGCCGCCCGCTCGCCGGCCAGCAGGCGCGCCAGCCAGCGGCGGGCGGGTTCGCGATCCTTGATTTTGGTCACGCCGCCGGAGCCCGCACGCGTCGGGCGGCGAGGTTCGCCGCGACCGCGCGCCTAAGGCGCACTCACCGCCCCGCGGCCCGCCTTTTTTCCCTGGTGGGCGAGCAGTTTGTCGTGGTCCATCATGCCGGCGGCGACCGCCGATTTGAGCATCGACGCCTGCACCTTCTCGAAGGCGCGCACCTCGATCTGGCGCACCCGCTCGCGCGAAATGTCATAGACCTTGCTGAGTTCTTCGAGCGTCAGGGGCGGATCGCTCAGGCAGCGCTCGGTGAAGATATGGCGTTCGCGCTCGTTGAGGTCGTCGAGCGCCTGCTCGAGCAGCTCGCGGCGCTTCGCCAGTTCGTCGGCCTCGATCAGCGCCGTCTCCTGATCGGTTTCATCGCCAACCAGCCGGTCCTGCCATTCGGCGTCGCCCTCGGTCTGCATGGGCGTGTTGAGCGAATGGTCGGGGCCGGCGAGGCGGCGGTTCATCTGCACCACCTCGTCCTCGGACACGTCGAGGCGGTCGGCGATTTCCTTCACCGCTTCGGGCGGCAGATCGCCATTGTCGAGCGCCTTGATGCGACCCTTGAGCTGGCGCAGGTTGAAGAACAGCTTCTTCTGCGCCGCCGTGGTGCCGATCTTGACCAGCGACCACGAGCGCAGGATGTATTCCTGGATCGAGGCGCGGATCCACCACATGGCGTAGGTCGAAAGCCGGAATCCGCGCTCGGGATCGAAGCGCTTGACCGCCTTCATCAGCCCGACGTTGCCTTCGGAAATGACGTCCTCGAGCGGCAGGCCGTAGCCGCGGTACCCGAGCGCGATCTTGGCCACCAGGCGCAAATGGCTGGTGACCAGGCGGCGCGCCGCGTCGGCGTCCTCGTGGGCGCGCCAGCGCTTGGCCAGCATGTACTCCTCGTCCGGGTCGAGTATGGGGTACTTCTGCACCTCGGCGAGATAGGCCGAAAGGCCCAGGTCGCGTGACGGGACCGGGAGTTTTGCCGACATGCGTCGTCTTTCGTGCGAGTTCGCGGAAGCTGGGATATAAGGAGTCTGAACCCGATCTACAACCTTGGCAACGGCTTTCAGGGCGCGGCGGCGGGGTCATGCGGTCCGGGGTAAACCCGGCGCTAACCATATTGCCTTTCAATCGCTCCATCGCGCAGCGCTCAAGCGAGGTCTCATGGCTACTCTGGTTCCCGTTCTTCTCGCCGGCGGCGTGGGCTCGCGGTTGTGGCCGACCAGCCGCGAAATCTACCCCAAGCAGCTCCTCGATCTCACCGGCGACGGCTCGCTGCTGCAACAGGCGGCGCGCCGCGCGCTCGCCGCGACACCGGCCGGGCAGGTCGTCACGGTGACCACCGAAGGCCAGTACTTCCTGGTGCTCGACCAGCTTCGCGACGTTGACGAGGGGTTGTGCCGGCACGTGATCGCCGAACCCGTCGGCCGCAACACCGCCGCCGCGGTAGCGCTCGCCGCCGTCTACGCCGCCGAACGTTTCGACCACGCGACGCTGTGGATCGCCCCGGCCGACCACGTCATCCGCGATCCGAAGGCCATGGCTGCCGCGGTGGCGCGCGCCCGGCGCGCGGCGGACGACGGCCGGCTCGTCACTTTCGGCATCACGCCCGACGAGCCCGACCCGAACTTCGGCTATATCCGCCGGGGCGCCGCCCTCGACGGGCTCGACGGCGCCTTCGCGGTCGAGAGTTTCATCGAGAAGCCGGCGCGCGCCGAGGCCGAGCGGCTGCTTGCCGCCGGCGACTGCCTGTGGAACAGCGGCATGTTCGTGTTCGCGGCCGAAACGCTCCTGGCCGAGCTCGAACGCACCGCGCCCGAGGTGATCGAGGGCGTGCGCGCGGCGCTCGCCGGGGCCAAGGCCGACGACGGCCCGTTCCGCCTGCCCGCCGAGACCTACGGCGCGGTGCCGGCGCTGCCCATCGACAAGGCGGTGATGGAGCGTTCGGGCGCGGTCGCCGTGGTGCCGGTCGAGGTCGGCTGGTCCGACGTCGGCTCGTGGCAGCGCCTGTGGGAAGTTTCCGAGAAAGACGCCGAGGGCAACGCCGTCCAGGGCGACGCCATGCTCGAAAACACCCGCGATACGCTGGTGCGCGCCGATCGCCGCCTCGTCGCCTGCGCCGGCGTCGCCAATCTGGTGGTGGTCGAAACCGCCGACGCGGTGCTGGTTGCCGACCGGCGCGACGCCGCCGGCGTCAAGGCCATCGTCGAGCGCCTCAAGCGCGAGGATCGCGCCGAAGCCGCGGCGCATCTCACCGAGCGCCGTCCCTGGGGCTCGTTCTCGGTACTGCTCGAAGGCCCGCGCTTCAAGATGAAGGAGATCACCGTCAGGCCGGGAGCGCGGCTGTCGTTGCAGATGCACCATCACCGCAGCGAACACTGGGTGGTCATCGCCGGCACCGCGAAGATCACCTGCGGCGAGGAAGAGCGGCTGTTGTCCGAGAACGAATCGAGCTACATCCCGATCGGCGTCAAGCACCGCCTCGAAAATCCCGGGGTGGTGCCGCTGCACATCGTCGAGGTGCAGTGCGGCGCCTACGTCGGCGAGGACGACATCGTCCGCTTCGAGGACGTTTACGGCCGCAGCGGGTAAGGCGCGGCGGCGCTTGCCCTGCGCCGGCGGTTGGCGCAAGATCGCGCGCGCAACGCTGGGGCGTAGCCAAGTGGTAAGGCACCGGTTTTTGGTACCGGCATTCGCAGGTTCGAATCCTGCCGCCCCAACCAGCTCCCGTTAGCCGCTCGCCTGATTTTTAACGCCGTTCTATGCCTGCGCTTCGCCGGCTGTCTCTTCGCCCTGCTCGTAAGCCTCCTCGACGGCGAGTCCGGCGGCGTAGGGCGTCGTCCGCGTCATCATGACGCAAGGTCCCTGCTCGTCGAGCGGGCACGCCTCGCGCTCGGTCATGCGCCAGACCGCGAAGACGCCGATCGCCGCGTGCGCCGCCGCCAGGAACCAGAAGAAGCCCGCCGGGCCGAACAGCGCCATCGCCTGCGCCGCGGTGAACGGGCCGAGCATCGCGCCGACCCCGGCGGCGAGCACCAGGCCGGCGCTCGCCCCCACCATCTGCTCGGGTTCGAGGTAATCATTGGTATGGGCGATGCAGAGCGCGTACATCGGAAACGACAGCCCGCCGAACAGCGCCGCCAGCGCCAGCAGCGTCGGCCCAGCGAGACCGGGAATCGCCGCCGCCGCCAGCGCCGCCAGCGCGGCGAGGAAGGTCACCATCGTCAGCACCCGGCGGCGGTCGAAACGGTCGGAAAGCCGGCCGATCGGCCACTGGAGCGCGACCGCGCCGGCGAAGGCGGCGGCCATGAACAGAGAAACCTCGGCGAGCGACAGCCCGGCGAGACCGGCGTAGACCGCGCCCATGCCGACCAGCGCGCCGTTGGACAGCCCGGTGCCCATCACGCCGAGCACGCCCAGGGGCGAGATCGCGTAAAGCTGCCGGAGTCCGACCCGCGCCGGAGCGTCGAAGCTCGGCGCCGGGGCGACCGTGAGCAGGATCGGCACCAGCGCGATCGAGACCAGCACCGAGACCAGGATGAAGAGGTCGTAACCGGCGGGTGCGGCGAGGTTGAGCAATAGTTGTCCGCCGCCCATGCCGCCCATCACGATCACCATGTAGACCGAAAGAAGCTGGCCGCGGGTTTCGTTGGTGGCGCGGTCGTTGATCCAGCTTTCGGCGACGACGTAGAGCCCGGCGACGCAGAAACCGGTGACCAGGCGCATGGCGAACCAGGTCGTCGGATCGACGAACACCGCGTGCAGCAGCGCCGCGGTCGAGGCGAGCGAGGCGAGCGCGGCGAACACCCGGATGTGGCCGACGCGGGCGAGGATACGCGGAGCGAGGGTCGAAGCGGCGAGGAAGCCGACGAAATAGCCCGACATGACGACGCCGGTGACCCCGGTCGAGAAACCTTCGAGGGTCGCGCGCACGCCGAGCAGGCTGCCCTGCAGGCCGTTGCCGAGCATGAGAAGGGCGATGCCGAAAAACAGCGCCCAGGAGGCGGCGATGGCTGAGCGCATGGCCCGACCCGTTGGCGGCTTGCCGGTTTCGCCGCCTTATGCCCGAACCGGGCGCGGCGATCCACAATAATCGGTCAGGGTTATCGCGCGGCAACCGTTGGGGACGGCGCTATTATGGAAAAATGATCTCGGTGATCGTCCCGACCTTCGACGAGGCGGCGAACCTCGCCCGCCTGCTGCCTGCGCTCGCCGCGCAAGACGGCGGCCGCGAGGTGATTGTCGCCGACGGCGGCAGCCGCGACGGAACGGTCGCGCTCGCCCGCGCCCGTGGCGCCCGGGTGGTGTCCGCGACGCCGGGACGCGGCGCACAGCTTCACGTCGGAGCGCTGGCCGCGCACGGCGAGGTGCTGCTCTTCCTGCATGCCGATACGCTGTTCCCGGCGGGCGGGCTTGCAGCTGTGCGCGCGGTCATGGCCGCGTCGCCCGGGATCGTCGGCGGCAATTTCCGCGTCGTCTTCGACGGCGCCTCGCGCTTCAGCCGCCGCCTCACCACGGTTTACAACGGCCTGCGCGGCCGCGGGCTCTACTACGGCGATTCGGGGATCTTTGTACGCCGCGCGGCTTACGAGGCGATCGGCGGCTTCCGCCCCTATCCGGTTATGGAGGACTACGACTTCGTCGCCCGCCTCGAAGCTTACGGCGAGACCCGTCGCATCGACGAGCCGGCGCTGATCGTCTCGGCGCGCAAGTTCGAGGGCCGGCCCGGTTATCGCGTCGTCTGGGGCTGGCTCATGCTGCACGCGCTCTACCACCTAGGGGTTTCGCCCGAGCGCCTCGCGCGCCTCTATTACCCGGAGCGGCGCTGAGAGCCTGTAAATGTATTGGGAAGCGGCCTGCGTCGCGCCTGCGTGCCCCCGGACTAGAAGCCGTGCCGCAGGCGATGCGGGAGCATCGGCAAGGCGCGGCGGCGACGTTATCCACCGCTGCCGTCGCCCCCCGGCTTGCGCCTGCGCCACTTCCTGTGGCCCAGGTAGGCAAGAAAGAACACGACGGCGACCGCCAGGATAACGGTTAGCGCGATGGCGCCCCCGCGACTTTCGCTCGCGGGCGCAAAGTGTGCCGCCAGCGCTGGCGAAATCAGCATCCCGACCTCCCACGAGCAATCTGCCGGGATGCTATCGCGAACGCGGCGACGTGGC
>JBHHZM010000033.1:0-25973 GCA_046758065.1 Alphaproteobacteria bacterium
CCTTGAACGTCGTTTTCTCGATGACCTTGGCGAAACGGTCCGATCCGCGAACCTACGCCCCATGCCGATGAGGCCCTGCAAATCCGCCATGGCATGGACAAGGGCATCCGGCGCAGCATGAGATGTTCCCGCAGGCCGATCCGGGCGGCGGGACCGGACGCCGCGCGGCCGCCCTTGGACGGCGTCGCCGCCTGACGGGTCTGCCGCCAGAGCCGCTGCAAGCTTGCCGCATACAGCCCGCAGCAAAGGTTGTCCGGCGGTGGACAAGGCGGCGCAACTCGTCTATCTACCCGATATTGCCGGGAACGGTATCGTTCCGGCGCGCGCCAACGGAACTCTCCCGTCATGAGCCCGTCATGAGACTGTGGATCGTCCGCCATCTCCCCCCGGTTCCCGCGACGCGCGGTCGGCCGGTCGCGCGCTGGCACCCGAGGAAACCGTGACGCGCGCCGCGTTCCGGCCGGGCTTCCGGATACTCGTCGTCCCGTTCGCGCTCGCCGCCTTCTCATGGCTCGCGCCGACGCCGCTTGCGGCGCAGGAGTTCGACATCCCCGAAGGCTTCCATCAGACCGACGAGCACCCGGCCGCCGAAAGCGACGGCTTGCGTTATCTGTTCAGCGTGCGCCCGGACGACGGCCCCTTCGCCGCGTTGAGCGCGATCCACCTGAGCGCGGTCACGGACCCGGTCGCCGATGCCGACGCCTGGCTCAAGGAGCGGATGACCGGCGACCTCGGCGATCTCAACGAACTGGGCGCGGCCGGCGACGTGTTCTCGAACCCCGACAGCCCGTTCGGCGGTCCCGCATTCGAGTCGCTGCGCGAACTGCTTCCCGAACTGGTCGAGCGTTTCCGCAATCTCGCCCGCATCGCGCTCCGCTACTGCAGCGGCCCCGAGACCGGCCACAACCCGAGCGGCGCGTTCCGCGAGCTCGACTGCACCTTCCGCGTCGGGCCGGTGAGTCAGTATCTGGTCCTCAGGCTGCAGCGCGCCGGCGGACGCTGGTACTATACCGAAATCCGCACCATGAACGAGCGCCGCCTCCGTCACTTGAGGGCGATCGCCAACTCCTTCGCCGTCGCCGGATAGCCCGCCTCCGGGCACCAACGGAGGCTCCGGGGGCGGGGTTTGCCGCCGGCCCGGCGCCGGTTGCGCGGTTTGCGGAAAGCCGGCTGTCATGCTATCAATGGCTATGCCATTCGGGGCCAATTTCTGGTCCATTCGCGTCCATTTGGAGGGTGCGGACGGCCCAACCGCCGGATCCGGAGGACAGACGGGTATTTGAAGCTGGGGGCGACCGTTTTGGAAACAAGGAACTCCGCCGAGGTCGACGATCGCCTGCATTCGATTGGCCGGCACGCCGGCCGCGGCGCCGGCGTCATAGCGACGAAACTCAAGCAGGCGATCGAAACCGGCGTCTATGCGGACGGCGACCGGCTGCCGCCGGAGCGCGAGCTGGCGGTCGCTTTCGGCACGGCGCGCAACACCGTCCGCCGGGCGCTCCATCAGCTCGAACAGGACGATCTGGTGGTGCGCCGCGTCGGCAGCGGCACGTTCGTCAGATACGCCGGGCCGCTGGAACATCCCTCGGACGACATCAGGGACGCGATCAGTCCCTTGCAGTTGATCGAGGCGCGGTTCGCCGTCGAGCCCTATATGACGCGGCTGGCGACGGTCAACGCGACGCGCCGCGACCTCGACGGCCTGGAAGCCCTGCTCAACCGCCTCGAAGCCTGCGGCGACGACAAGGATACGTTCACCGAACTCGACGGCGAGTTCCACGAGCAGATCGCGCGCTGCGCCCGCAATCCCCTGCTGCTTCACATCTATCGTCAGATCAACGCCGTCCGGTCCCATGCGCAGTGGAAAACCATGAAGGAGAAGATCCTGACCCCCGATCAGATCGTGGCTTACAACAGGCAGCACCGCGCCATCTTCGAGGCGCTGTCGCGGCGCGACGTGCAGACCGCCGTGAAGGGCATCGTCGAGCAACTCGAGAAGGCCCGGATCGACCTGATCGGGGCCGACAGCATGTGAACGGGGACATCTGAATGAGGAACGATCGGGCGCGCCGCCGTTCATGACTGTGGTGTGAAATCCGGGTTAAAGCGCGGCGCCGGCGTCCGGACAAGCGCCGTCGCGCTTCACCGCCCGGCGATCATCCCGTGATTTCGGGTTCGACGCAGCGCCGCGCCCGGTCGGCCCGCGTCGCGGCCGCTTCCTTCCACAGCCGTCGCAAAGCGTCCCACAGGCTTCGTCTGGTCGTCCGCAGGTAAATCTCGTTGTCGGAGAGGTCGCGGACCAAGCGCCGGTGGGCCTTGCCGAGAGCATGGTACGGCATCGCCGGGAAGAGATGATGGGTGGCGTGGTACCTGAGGCCGACCGGCGCCCATAATGTCGTCAACAACCGGTTGCCCGGGACGTTGACCGAGTCGAGATACTGCGCCGAGAGGTCCATCGACCGGTCGCCCGGGTTGCGGTAGCAATGGGCGGCCAGCGTTCTGAGCGAATTCAGGAAAAAGATCAGCAGCGCGACGAGGTACCACAGCACCAGGACCTTGTAGGTCATGACCCCGGTGGCCGTCAGCAGAATCGCGGCGACGCCGTAGAGGAAGCTGGCGAGTTCCTGGAGTTTCCATGTCTTGCCGTCGCGCGCCAGGGGTCCGGGCCGGCGATAGTCGAAATCGATCGTGAGCGAAGAGGCGCGCGCCCACGCAAACCGCCTCAGACTTCCGTTCAGATACGAAAGCGGCGTGAGGACGATGAAACGGCCGGCGGCGAGCAGCGGCAGAATGACAACCAGCAGCAGGTAAACGACGATCCTGGACGGGCGTTCCGCGGCGAACGGCAGATACTCGCCGTCCTCCTTCGTGCCGTAGATGTCGCGCTTGTGATGCTCGTTGTGGACGCCGCGGTAGGTGAACGACGGCACCATGAGTGGAAAACCGCAGGTGACGTTCCAGACCAGACGAAAGACCCTGAAGGTGCCCTTCTTCAGGTGGGCCAGTTCGTGGGTGAAGATCACGGCCCGGTACAGCGCCAGGGCGGCGATCGCGTAGAAACAGATTTGCCACGGGGAAAACGCCGGAAGGGCGAGGACGGCGACGAACGAGGCCCAGCCGACGGCAATCGAAAACAGGAAATCCGCCCAATAGATGAGAGGATTGGGCGAGAACAGGCCCTTGACGATCCGCCGCGCCTCGGTCGTGGCGATGTGTCCGGTTTCCCCGGCATCAAGGGCCTCGCCCGTTCTCAAATCGCCGCTCCTAGTATCCTTTTGGCAAGCCGCCGAACAGGCGCCGCACCCGGATGACCGGGGTCACCCGGTTGACCACGACGATAAAGATCTTGCGCAGGCGGTCCGGCGGGCTGCGGAGTTCGCGGACGCCGTGCCACGAGTGCTCGCCGCGCTTGAACAGCAGGCTGTAGTTTCCCACCGCCTGCGAGGCGGCGACGCACTCCAGATCCTCGAAATCGGGGTTCGAGCCGTGACTGAAACGCCCCTGGTCGTCCAGCACCAGCGTCTGTCCGCCCCAGGCGGGGTCCCAATCGTCGGGCGTGTTGAAATAGAACACGTGCGAACCGTGCTTGCGCCGGGCGTCGCAATGGGGTGACACCGAGCAGCCGGCCGGCGCGTAATGCCAATGGCAGTTGATGTCGAATTTCTCGATGCCCATCACCTTGCGCAGGAAGTTCCGGTACCGTTCGCCCCGAATCTCGGCGACGAACTCCTTCCAGGGTTCCGCCACGCCGAGGCCGTCGTCGAACTCGAGGGCGAAGCGGTCGTGGGAGGCTTGGCCGTAATGCCGCGTCACCCCGAAGCTTTTCTTCATCATGGAGACATCCGGCAGGGTGTCAACCAGGCGCCGATGGCCGTCGTCGGTCAAGAGCCCTTGGGGGTTGATCCACGGAAACGGCTTCTGCGACTGGAACGCGACGGGATCGATGGCGTCCAGTCGTTGGTAATCAAGGTACGTCATGCGGGTTCCCTAACCTTCTGAGAGTTGAGAAAAGAATCCGGCCGCCGTCTCCCGGCGAGATCGCACGCCGCGCCGGTCAGGGCGCGACGAGCCCCAGAAGCGCCCGCAGCTTGGCGGCGGCTTCCGCGGCTTCGTGCAGTGCGGGACCGTTGCGCCCTCGCTCGGGCGCCACCCCGAAGGACTGCGCGACGCCGCGGCGGATCAGATTCTGGTGCAATGCGTTCAGATCGCGCGGCGGGCGGACGATTCCGCGCTCGATGAGCCGCGCACAGAGGTATTCCCTGCCCTGCTGGGGCCGCACCGTCCCGCGCCTGTTGAGCGGGCGGGACTGGGAGCGCGCCAGCACCGCTTCCTCGATCCGCCGGGTCAGGCCGGGCCGTCGTTCGGACGGGGGGTAGATGTAAACCGGCTTTCCGGTAGCGACGGCATCGGCCAGCATGGTCTCGCTCTCGCCGGTGACGACGATGGCGTCCGCCGCGGCCAGGAAAGCGAGATAGAGGTCGTCGTCGCGCGATCCCGGCCGCCACCAGTGCAGGTGGCTCGCTTCGCCGAGCCCGGTGACGAGGGCGCCGGTGGCCGTTTCCCCGAGACCCGGGCCGGTGAAAGCGAACACGGACCCGCCGGCGGCCGCGGCGAAGGTGCGCACCTCTTCGCCCATGCGCCGCGCGGTCTCGGCGTCGAGGCGAAGTCGCGCGGTCGCATCGCCGGTCAGCAGCACGACGCGCGGGCGCGAGGCCTCACCGAACAGGTTCGGCCAGCGTCCGGCGGACCGGGCGAGATGCTCGGGGGTGACCCGGCTGAGGCGCGTTACGGTTTCGATCCGCTGGGGATGGGGTGGCAGGCGGTAGTAGGCGGGGACGATCGCGGCGTCGAACCACTCGCCGATCTCGCCGCTGTCGCCGTCGAGCCGCACCAAACGGGTCCGCCCCCGGGTTTTCTTGGCGATCAAACGCGCGGCCGGGACGGCGCCGTCGCCGGCGGCGATCACCACGTCCGGCCAGGGCGGCGTCGGCGATCCGTTGGCCTTCGGTTCCTTGACCTCGTACGGCCAGCCCAGGGCATCCGCCAGCGCGATCGCCTGGGTTGCGTATTCGGGTTGCCCGTTGGCGAGCACCCAGACCGTCGGGAGATCGCCCAGGCAACGGCCAGCTTCGTGAACATGGACGGGCTCACGGCCGTTCTCAGGTGGGGCGCCCCATACCAGCTCCCAATGGATATCCGGGTGATGCGCCGCGATCGCACCGAAATGCTCTTGCCACCACGCCCGGGCGCGGGGACGGCTCTCCAACCGGGCGCCGTCGGCCAGCGTTTTCGTCAGGGCGCAATCGCTCACCGCGGCGTAGACGAAGCGGCGCGCAAAACGAAACAGCTCGCCCACGACCCAGGGCACATCCTCGTCGGGAACGAAGTCGAGCCCTTCGCCGCACACCACGCCGTCGAAGCGACCCGAAGGCTGCTCGGCGGGCGACGCGACGGCGCGATCGAAGCGGGTGACGGCAATCCCGGCGTCCTCGAAATCGGCGCCGTTATTTTTCGTACCGAACCCGTACTCGAGGATGGTTTTCGCTTCCGATTTGGTCGCCAACTCGCGAAGCGCCGTCGGCGGTTGGGTCGCCGGCTTCCCGTGCGAGCCGGTTCCGGCCGCCTGAAGGCGCTCCACGAGCTTGGCGTACTGTGCGCTGGGCCGCGTCGCGGTGAAGACCTGATAGCCGGCGTCGTCGGCCGAACGCTTCAGATCGTGCCAGATCCGTCCGACCGGGTTGCGCTGGTAGACGAAGAGTTGCGGCAGCGGACGCCAGGGCTGGGTATGCAGGATGGTCCAGTGAAGAAGCTTGGTGTGACCGGGCACATATTCTTCGTCGCGCGCGTGCCACTCGGGTGACAGGTCGCCGCGCAGTCCGGGCACCGCCAGCGCCTTCGCGAGCAGGGCGTTCTTGTGCCGGTGCTGCGCGCCGTCGAGGGTCCAGATTGGCGCCATGCGGGCGCAGTCGATCAGCATGACCGCGCTGTCCGCCCGCCCGCCCGGCGCGATCGCCAGGAAACCGTGATCGCCCATTTCGGCGTCGAACAGCTCCGCGGGGTCGGCGAGATAGGCCTGATCGACGTCGTTCCAGATCGCGCGCCCGGCACCGCCGGCGTAATGCGGAATGGCGAAGCGATAATTGGTGAAACCGGTAAGCCAGCGCCGCCGGTTGAAGCCGGCCAGTTCCTTCATCAGGTGGATCTCGTAGACGCGGGAAGGGTCGCGCACCCGTTCGATCGACCACACGAACACCCGCTCGGCGCGGTATTGCGCCGGCTCGGTACCGAGGAAGATGCGCACCGGCGGCTTGGCGCTGGGGGTCACGCCTTCGGCGACGTCCAGCACCACGCATTCCGGCCGCGCCCGCATGCCGGAAGCGTCCCGGCAACGGTCGGTCGCGGGCGAAAACGTCCTGGCCACATGGGCCGGTATGACAAAGGGCATGGTGTTCTCCGAAGCATCCCTGTGACGCCGGATTCCGGCCTTTCGGACAAAACCACCCCCCTTCGCTTCGCCGCATCAAAGAATGGGCAAAAACGAAGCTCCGCCCGCCGGCTGAACCGGACACTCAAGCAGGCTTCTTATTCGCGCGTTAACCCCGAGTCCTTGATCTGGGTTAATTCGAACGCCACAAATCATGTACAACAGACGGGACCGGGAGGGCCTTGGGCATGGCGGCGGGGGTTCGTAAAGCGGTTATCCGACGAAGCCATGTTGTGGTAAGGGTTAAAAATGTGGTTCGAAACGAGGCTTTACCGGAGAGGGGACGGATCATGCGGTTTGCGCTGAAGCAGGTATCGGCGTTTCTGGGCATGCTCGTGACGGCGGCGGTGCTGGCGGGGGCGCCGGCGGCTGCCGCAGAACTGACGTTGACCAGCGCCGAATTCGCCGACGGGGATTACCTCGCCAACGAACAGGTGTTTGCCGGGTTCGGATGCGAAGGCAAGAACATCTCGCCTTCTCTGGCCTGGAACGGCGCTCCGGGGGGAACCAAGTCTTTCGCCCTCACGGTCTACGACCCCGATGCGCCGACCGGCAGCGGCTGGTGGCACTGGGTGGTCGTCAATCTGCCCGCCGATACGCGGGCGCTCCCGAAGGGCGCGGGCGCCGCCGGTGGCGCGGGGCTTCCGAGCGGCGCCGTCCAGGTGCGCACCGATTTCGGGGCGCCGGGTTATGGCGGGCCGTGCCCGCCGCCGGGCGATCATCCGCATCGCTACCTCTTCACGATCCATGCGCTCGATCTGGAGTCGCTCGACGTCACGCCGGACTCGTCGCCTGCGCTGGTCGGCTTCTATCTGAATTTCCACACGCTGGCCAAATCGTCGCTCATGGGGCTGTACAAGCGTTAATCCGGATTTCTCAGCGAAGTCACGAGCGGCATCGCGGGCGCGCGGGCGGGCCGTCGCCGGTCGTCCGCGCCCGTCTCCTGGTCAGACCAGGCGCGGCGTTCGGCGGTTTCTTTTGGTGAAGAATGGCGCTAATGATTGACGGGCGCTTCGAAAAAACAGCACTCGGCCGCGGTTCGGCCGCAGGATTGGCGCGACAGGGGATGGCGCCGGGAAGGGGAGGATGATTGGACAGGCCGGTAGTGTCGGCGCCGAGGGGCGGCCGGCGGGCGACACCAACCGATCCGGAGCGGCGGAGAAGGGAGGCGCGGCCGACTTTTCACCCATCCTGAAAGCCGACCGGCTGTCGAAATCCTTTCGCGGCCTCCAGGCGGTATCGGGCTACGACCTCGACCTGCGCGAGGGCGAGATTCTCGGGATCATCGGTCCGAACGGCGCCGGCAAGACGACGATCTTTCACCTGCTCACCGGCTTCCTGAAGCCGACGGCCGGACGCATCGTCTATCGTGGACACGACATTACCGGCGCGCCGGCCCCGCGGGTGACCCGGCTTGGCCTCGCCCGCACCTTTCAGAATATCCGGCTGTTCGAGAAGCTGACGGTGCTCGACAACATGACCGTCGCGGCGCAGCTTCACACCGGCTACAGCTTCCCCGAGATCCTCGCCGGATGGCCGTCGTTCTGGCGCAAGGAGCGGCGCATAAGGAACGAATCGCTCGAACTCCTCGCTTTGCTGGACCTGGCCGACCAGCGCGACCGGCGGGTCGACGGACTCGCCTACGGCGACAAGCGCCGTCTCGAGATCGCGCGCGCGTTGGCGACGCGGCCCAAGGTGCTGCTGCTCGACGAGCCGGCCGCCGGCATGAACCCGCACGAAAGCGACCAGCTTCACGAATCGATCCTCGTGTTGCGGCGCGATTTCGCGCTGACGGTGATTCTGGTCGAGCATGACATGCGTCTGGTGATGAATCTCTGCGAGCGGATTCAGGCGCTCAACTATGGAGAGGTGATCGCCGAAGGCGTCCCCGAGGAGGTGCGCCAGCACCCGGGCGTGATCGAATCGTACCTCGGGACCTCCGCGACAACACTCGCCGGGGCGCATTGAGGCGATGCTCGATCTGCGCGATCTCGACGTCTTCTACGGCGGGATTAGAGCGCTCAACGGCGTCTCGCTGCACGTCGGCGAGGGCGAGCTCGTCACGCTCATCGGTTCGAACGGCGCCGGCAAGACGACGACGCTGCGCACGATCTCGGGTCTGCTGCGCCCCCGTCGCGGCGAAATCGTCTACGAGGGCAAGCCGATCCATACGCTGTCGCCCGATCAAATCGTCGCGCGCGGTATCTCCCAATGCCCCGAAGGGCGCCTGATTTTCGGCAGTCTCACGGTCGATGAAAACCTCCGTCTCGGCGCGGTCCAGCGACGCGATGCCGCCGCCGTGCGGCGCGACCGGGAATGGGTCTACACCCTCTTCCCGGTGCTCGTCGAACGCCTGGGGCAACTCGGCGGCACGTTGAGCGGCGGCGAGCAGCAAATGCTCGCGATCGGTCGGTCGCTGATGTGCCGGCCCCGCCTGCTTCTTCTCGACGAGCCCTCGCTGGGGCTCGCGCCCGTGCTGGTCGAGCGAATCTTCGACGTGCTGCGCCAACTCAAGGAGGGCGGCGGCACCATTCTCCTGGTCGAGCAGAACGCCCATCTGGCGCTCGAAATCGCCGACCGCGGCTACGTGCTCGAAACCGGTCGCCTCATCCTTCACGACACTGCCGGGGCGCTGCGCGCCAACGCGCAGGTCGAACGGTCGTACCTCGGAGGCTGACCCCCCATGTCGTTGACCGAATACGGATTCCAGCAGCTCATCAACGCGCTCAGCATCGGCAGCCTGTACGCGCTGATGGCGATTGGGCTGGCGATGGTCTTCGGAATCCTGCGTCTCATCAACTTCGCCCACGGCGACCTGATGATGGTGGGGAGCTATGCGGCGCTGGGCCTGTTGCTGGCGGGTCTGCCGTACTGGACGGTGGTGCCGATCGTCGTCGTCGTCACCGCGCTCGCCGGCATGCTGATGGAGCGGGTCGCCTACCGGCCGATACGGGGCGCGCCGGACGTCGCCATGCTGCTGACCTCCTTTGCCGTGACCATCATCCTCGAAAACAGCGCCGTGATGTTGATCGGCGCCCGTTCGCGCCCCTTTCCCGTCCCCGAATTCCTGCGGACGGTCTTCCATTTCGGGAATCTCACGGTGTCCAGCGTCAACGTCGTGGCCATCGTCGTCACGGCGATCCTGCTGGTTCTGCTCACGCTGTTCGTCACCCGCACCGACACGGGCATTTCGATGCGCGCCGCGGCCGACAACATGGTCGCGGCCCATCTCATGGGGATCCGCATCAACCGCGTGATCGCCGCGGCCTTCGCGATCGGGTCCGGCCTTGCGGCGATCGCCGGGCTTCTGTGGACGGCCAAGGTCGGCAAGGTCGATCCGTATATGGGCTTCTTCCCGGTCCTCAAGGCCTTCGTCGCCGCCGTCATCGGCGGGTTCGGGACCATCCCGGGCGCCGTACTGGGAGGCTTCGTCCTCGGTTTCCTGGAGATCTCGCTGCAGGCCGTCCTTCCCGGGCAATGGAGCGCGTACCGCGACGCGCTGGTGTTCGGCGTTCTCATCGTGGTTCTGCTGGTGCGGCCCAGCGGCATATTGGGCGCCCGCGTGCGCGAGGAGATCTAGGGCGATGGCGGACTTCGAGGCGCGACCCGATACCCCGGCCGCGGCGCTCGACTGGCGCCGGCTGGCGGGCATCGCGACGCCTTTCGTACTGCTCGCGCTGGTGCTGCTCTACGGCGTGTACGGCGCGAGCGCCTACGAGCAGCGGGTGATCGTCATCCTCGGCATCGACATCATGCTGGTGCTCAGCCTGAATCTCTTCAACGGCTTTACCGGCGTGTTCTCGCTCGGCCATGTCGGCTTCATGGCGCTCGGCGCCTATGCCTCGGCGATTCTGAGCATGCCGGTCGCGCACAAGGCCATTAACCTGCCCGACCTGCCGGGGTGGCTCGCCGGCGTCGAGCTCGGTTTCCTGCCCGCGACGCTCGCCGCCGGGCTGTTCGCCGCCGCCGTGGCGGTCGTGATCGGTCTGCCCGTGCTGCGGCTCAGCGGGCATTACGTCGCGGTGGCGACGCTGTCGTTCCTGGTGATCGTGCGCGTCGTGCTGATCAACGCGGTCCCCTTCACGCGGGGCTCGCGCACCTTTTTCGGCACGCCGGCCCACACCACGGTCTGGTGGGTCTACGCCTGGGTGCTGGTGACGATCTACATCTCCTGGCGCATGCTGCGCTCGCCCTACGGACGGGCGATGCTGGCGCAGCGCGAGGACCGCGTGGCGGCGCAGGCGGTCGGCGTCAACGTCCTGCGGACCCGCCTGTTGCCGTTCGTGCTCAGCGCCTTTCTCACCGCGGTGGCCGGCGCGCTCTGGGGCCACTATATCCTGTCGTTCTCGCCCAACGCGTTCTACTTCGCCGAGACTTTCACGATCATCACCATGCTGGTCGTGGGCGGCACCGGGTCGATCAGCGGCGCGGTCATCGGGACCGTGCTGATCGTCGTGCTGACGGAAATGCTGCGCGAGCTGGAACGGGGCTTCAGCCTCGGCGTCATAGAGGTTCCCCCGCTTTACGGGCTGAGCCAGATCCTGATGGCCGTGGCCTTCATCAGCGTGCTGATCTTTCGCCGGGAGGGCCTGCTCGGCTATGGCGAAATCGACTTTTCGCGGCTGTTCGTGAAACGCCGCCGGCCGCGCGATGGACAACAGGAATAGATACAGCGAGAATAAGGTTTCTCCACGTACAGGACGTACGGGGAGGATAAACGGGGAAAGACTGAAGAAAGAGGAGGAAACACCAATGAAAACCAAGGCATTCCTACTTGGAACCATACTGGCCCTGGGAACGCTGGCGTCGGCGCAGGCCGCCGATACGATCAGGATCGGGGGGGCGTTCAATTTGACCGGGGAGCTTTCCTCGCTCGACGTGCCGGCCGCCAACGGCGCAAAGCTCGCGCTCAAGGAGATCAACGCCGCGGGCGGCGTCAACGGCCAACCGGTCGAACTGGTGATGCGCGACGGCAAGACCGATCCGGCGACCGTCGCCAACATCACGACGCAGTTGATCGAATCGGACGGCGTGGCGGCCATCATCGGCTTCACCGATTCGGATTCGGCGCTCGCCGCCGGGCCGCTGTGCCAGCGCGCCGGCATCCCCTTCATCACCGCGGGCGCGACCTCGCCCAAGCTCCCGGCCATGGTCGGCAGCATGATGTTCCTCACGCCGTTCGGCGATAACGTCCAGGCGGCGGTCGGTGCCGAGTTCGCGACCAAGAAGTTCGGCAAGACGGCCTATCTGTTGTGGGACAAGGGCACCGAGTACACGACGTTGCTCGCCGATTACTTCAAGAAGCGCTTCGCCGAACTCGGCGGCACGATCGAACTCGAGGACACCTACCAGTTCGGGGACAAGGACTATTCGGCGCAGATCGCCAAGGCTAGGGCATTGGCCACGAAGCCGGATTTCTATTACATCTCGGCGATGCCCGATGACATCGGCACCACCGTCAAGCAGTTCCGCGAGGCGGGGATAAGCGGGCCGATCGTCGGCGGCGACGGCTACGACACGCCGCTGCTCGTCGAGGTGGGCGGCGATGCGGCCAACAATACTTACTTCACCACCCACGCGTTGATGGACGCCGACAACGGCTCTCCGGCGGTCAAGAAGTTCATGGCCGCATACAAGGCCGAGTACGGCCACGACGTCGAGAACGCGTTCGCCGCGCTCGGTTACGACACCATGCGGCTCATCGTCGATGCGGTGAAGCGCGCCGGCAGCACCGACGGCAAGGCGATCGCCAAAGCCATCGAATCGACCCAGGCGTTCCCGGGGGTCGCCGGCGAACTCAACTACAGCGCCACCGCGCATGTCCCCCGCAAGGGCGTGACCATGATCGCGGTCAAGGGCGGCAAGTTCACGCTCGGCGCGGAGATGGTGCCGGAGAAGGTGCCCGCACCGTAAGCGGCGGCTCCGGAACCCCGATACCGGGAAAACGGCGCCCCGTCGCGGGCCGGGGTCGGACACTCTTCGTCCGACCCCGGCCGGCGCGTCGGGCGGGGCGGTGGTCCGTGATGGCTCGACGGGAGATGTGAGGATGGTTTCGACGGCTTTCGAACGCAGAATCCGTAACGACAACGTTCGTTTTGTCCGGTTTCTCTACTGCGACACCAGCGGCATCATTCGCGGCAAGGCGGTACACATCGACAAGCTGATCGATCGCGTCCGGGGCGGGATCGGCCTGACCATGGCCATGCCGGCGATGAACATGCTCGACCAGCTCCAGGACGTGGCCGGCATGGGGCCGGTCGGCGAGATCCGGCTGGTTCCGGATGTCCACAGCTACGCCCCGCTGCCCTATGCGCCGCACAGCGCAGCCATGATGGCCGACATGATCACCCTCGGGCGCGAATCGTGGGACGCCTGCGCGCGCGGCTTTCTCAAGCGCATGATCGAGCGGGCGCGCGCGGCCGGCGTGCGCATCGAGGCGGCGTTCGAGCCGGAGTGGACGCTCGCGACGCGCAACGACGACGGCTCCTTCGCCCCGGCCGATCAAAGCCTGTGTTTCAGCACGGTCGGCTGGGAAACCTCGGTCGGGGTCATCGACGATATCGTCGCCGCGCTCGAGATGCAGGGCATGCCGGTCGAGCAGTTCTACCCCGAACTCGGCCACGGCCAGCAGGAGCTGACCATTCGTCATGCTTCGGCCCTGCGCGCCGCCGACAACCACATCCGCTACCGCGACACGGTCCGGGCGGTGGCCCGCCGGCACGGCTTCGCGGCGTCGTTCGCGCCCAAGCCGTTCGCCGATCAGGCCGGCAACGGCTGTCACATTCATCTCAGCGTTTGGGACGCGGAAACCGGGCGCAACCTGATGGTCTCCGACGAGGGACCCAACACCCTGAGCGCGTTCGGGCGGCACTGGATCGCCGGCGTGCTCGGCCATCTGCCGGGGCTGGTGGCGCTCACCGCGGCGAGTTTCAATTCCTATCGGCGGCTGCAACCCCACATGTGGAGCTCGGCCTTCACCTGCTGGGGGCTCGACAACCGCGAGGCCGCGGTACGCATCGCCTCGGTGCTGTGGGACGAGACCAAGCCGTCGCTCAATATGGAGCTCAAGCCGTCGGACAACAGCAACAACCCCTACCTCGCGCTCGGCGGCCTGATCGCCGCCGGTCTCGACGGCGTCGACAAGGAGCTCGATCCGGGCGAGCCGGTGACCGTCGATCCCGGTTCGATGAGCGAGGCGGAGCGCGCCGAACGCGGCATCCGCCGCCTGCCGACGAGCCTCGGCGAGGCGCTCGAGGCGCTCGCAGGCGACGCGCTGCTGATGACGGCGCTCGGCGATCTCCTCGGGCGCGCCTACCTGACGGTCAAGCGCTCGGAGAACGAAGCGTTCGGCGCCCAGGACGAGGCCTTCGAGCTGGCCCAGCACTTCTACAAATACTGACCGAGGGCCGCGCCGCTCCCCCGCGAAGACGTTCCGGGTCAGGCGCCCACCGCCGCGCGCGCGGCCTTCTTGCGCGCATGCGAATCGAGAAAACGCTTGCGCAAGCGAACGGTTTCCGGCGTGACTTCCACCAGTTCGTCGTCCTGAATGTAGGCGATGGCCTGTTCGAGGGACATGCGGCGCGGCGGCGTCAAGCGCACGGCCTCGTCGGTCCCCGACGCGCGTATGTTGGTCAACTGCTTCGCCTTCAGGGGGTTGACCTCGAGGTCCTTGCCGCGGCTGTTCTCGCCGATGATCATGCCGGCGTACACGGCGACGCCGGAACCGATGAACAGGGCGCCGCGCTCTTCCAGGTTCATCAGGGCGTAGGCGACGCTTCTCCCTTCGGCGATCGAGATCAGAACGCCGTTGCGCCGCCCGGCGATGGGACCCGCATCGGCGCCGTATTCCCGGAAAACCCGGTTCATGACGCCGGTGCCCCGGGTCTCGGTCATGAATTCGCCGTGATAGCCGATCAACCCGCGCGACGGCGCGACGAAGCGCAACCGGACCTTGCCGCCGCTCGACGGGCGCATTTCTTCCATCCGTCCCTTGCGCTTGCTGATGGCTTCGACCACGACGCCGGAGAACGCTTCGTCGACGTCGACCACGACGTCCTCGTACGGCTCCAGGGTTTCCCCGGTTTCCGGGTCCCGGCGGGTCAGAACCCGCGGCCGGCTGATCGACAGCTCGAAGCCCTCGCGCCGCATGGTTTCGATCAGGACGCCGAGTTGCAGCTCGCCCCGCCCGGCGATCTCGAAGGAATCCTGGCTTGCCGTGTCACGGACGTGGATGGCGACGTTGCCTTCCGCCTCGGCCAGCAGCCGGGCGCGGATGAGGCGCGAGGTGACCTTCTTCCCCGAACGTCCCGCCAGCGGCGAATCGTTGATCGAAAACACCATGGCAAGGGTCGGCGGGTCGACCGGATCGGCGGGCAGGCTGTCATCGACGGCGGGATCACATAGGGTGTCGGAAACCGTCGCCGCCCGGAACCCGGCGATGGCGACGATATCGCCCGCGCGCGCGGTTTCGAGCGGCGTCCGCGCCAGTCCCCGAAACGCCAGAACCTTGGTGATCCGCGTCTGCTCCACCGGTTCGCCGTCCCGGTTCAGGGCCTTTGCCGTCATGTTGGGCGCGACCGTTCCGGAAAGTATCCTCCCCGTCAGGACGCGCCCCAGATAGGGATCGTATTCCAGGGTCGTCGCCAGCATCCTGAAGGGCGCGCCGTCGACCACGGCGGGGGCGGGAACGCGGGCGACGATGGTCTCGAACAGGGCTTTCATGTCGCCACCCCGCCGGGCGGGATCTTCGGCCGCCCATCCCTGCTTGGCCGAGGCGAACAGCACCGGAAAATCCAGTTGTCCCTCGTCGGCGTCGAGGGCGGCGAATAGATCGAAGACCTCGCCGTGGACCGCGTCCGGACGGGCATCGGGCTTGTCCACCTTGTTGACCACCACGATCGGCCTCAGCCCCAGCTTCAGCGCTTTGGCCGTGACGAACTTGGTTTGCGGCATGGGGCCTTCGGACGCATCGACCAGCAACAGGACGCCGTCGACCATGCCGAGAATCCGCTCGACCTCGCCGCCGAAATCGGCGTGGCCCGGCGTGTCCACGATGTTGATCCGCACCCCCTTCCAGTCCACCGACGCGCATTTGGAGAGAATGGTAATACCCCGCTCCCGCTCCAGATCGGTGCTGTCCATGACCCGGTCCGCGACCTGCTCGTTGTCGCGGAACAGACCGCTTTGTCTCAGCAACGCGTCGACCAGCGTGGTTTTCCCGTGGTCGACGTGGGCGATGATGGCGATATTGCGAATGTTCACGGCGGTTGACTCGAAAAAAAGCGCGCCGCGGCGCGCGGCGACGGTTAATGGTGACTGTTAGATGGCGTGGCCGCAGCCGTCCCGCAACGCACGGCGATCCGCGCGGTCCTGCCTGCGGCGGGACTACCCCCGCAAGCGGGCGCCCGTGGGATCGACGAGCGGTTCCGGGCACACCGTCGCGGGGCGCCGCTCGCCGAGGATTTCGACCGCGAAGCCGGCGCCGTCGCCGTCCTCCAGCATCCCGGTCGGCACATAGCCCAGCGCGATCGATTTGCCGACGACATGACCGTAGCCGCCGGAGGTGACCCAGCCGACGACCTGCTCGCCGCGCCAGATCGGTTCGTTGCCCCAGGCGTCGGCGTCGTCCGCGTCGACCACCATGGCGACGAGCCGGCGTTCGGGGATTTTCTCCCGTTGTCTCAGCACTGCGTCGCGGCCGATGAAGTCGCGGTTCGAGCGGTCGATGAAACGCCCCAGCCCGGCCTCGAAAGCGTTGTAGATCGGGCGGTACTCGGTGGCCCAGCTTCCGAACCCCTTTTCCAGCCGAAGCGAATTGAGCGCGCGGCCGCCGAAGAGCCGAAGGCCGAACGCGGCGCCTGCTTCGGTCAGCAGATCGAACAGGGCGGCGAGGTGTTCGGGCGCCACCCAGATCTCGTAACCGAGTTCGCCGGTGAAGCTGATGCGGCCGATCTGCGCCGGGATTCCGCCGACCACCATTTCGCGGAAATCGAGGAACGGGAAGCCTTCGCCGCCGACGTCTTCGTCGGTTACGCCTTCGAGCAGCGCCCGCGATTTGGGGCCCGCGATCGCCAGCCCCGTCAGGTCGATCCCGAGGGCCGCGATCCCGACGCCGCTCGCCGGCCGGTGGGCCTCGAACCAGCGCATGTGGTAGTCCTCGGCGAGGCCCGATCCGAAGACGAGAAAACGGTCGGCGCCGGTCCGTGCGACGGTGAAATCGCCGATCAGCATGCCGCGTTCGTTCAGCATCGGCGAGAGTGCGATCCGCCCTTCGCGCGGCGGGCGGTTGGCGAGGACCCGGCCGAGCCATTCTTCGGCGCCGGGTCCGGTCACCGCATATTTCGCGAAGCTGGAGATTTCGAGCAACCCGACGCCGGTGCGCACCGCCCGGCATTCTTCTCCCACCGTCGCGAAGGCGTTGGAGCGCCTGAAGGTGACCTTCTCGACCGGTTCCGCGCCTTGTGGTGCGAACCAGAGCGCGTGCTCCAGCCCGTAGGCCGAGCCGAACACGGCGTTGCGATCCTTGAGCCGCGAATAGATCGGGGTGGTGCGCAGCGGCCGTCCCGCCGGAAGTTCCTCGTTCGGGAACGGCACCCGGAAGCGGTGGGCGTAGTTCTCCCTCACCTTGGCGTTGGTGTAGGCCGGGGTGGTCCAGCCGCCGAAGCGCGCCACGTCCATTCCCCAGATGTCGAAGCCCGGATCGCCGTCGATCATCCAGTTGGCGAGCGCGAGGCCGACCCCGCCGCCCTGACTGAAGCCCGCCATCACGGCGCAGGCCACCCAGTAATTCGGCACGCCGCGCACCGGCCCCACCAGCGGATTGCCGTCGGGCGAGAAGGTGAACGGCCCGTTGATGATCTGCCGGATTCCGGCGGTCTCGAAGGCCGGGAAATGCCTGAAGCCGACTTCGAGCGACGGCGCGATCCGGTCGATGTCGGGCGCCAGGAGCTCGTGTCCGAAGTCCCACGGCGTGTCGCGCTCGGACCAGGGCACGCAGGCTTTCTCGTAGGTTCCCATCAGCATGCCGCCGCGTTCCTGGCGCATGTAGATTTCGCCTTCGAAGTCGATGGCGTGCATCATCTGCTTGCCGGTCCGGGCGACGATCTCCGCCACTTCCGGCATGTCCTCGGTGAGGATGTACATGTGCTCCATGGCGAGCACCGGGAGCTCGATCCCGACCATGCGGCCGACTTCCCGCGCCCACAGCCCACCGGCGTTCACCACCTGCTCGGCGATGATGGTCCCCTTGTCGGTGATCACTTCCCAGCCGCCGTCCGTCCGGGCTTGCAGATCGACGACCCGGGTTTCGAGGGAGACCTCGGCGCCCTGAATCCGCGCCGCCTTGGCGTAGGCGTGGGTGACGCCCGAGGGATCGACGTGCCCTTCCATGGGATCGTAGAGCGCGCCCAGGAAGTAGCGCTCGTCGAGCAGGGGAAACAGCGCCTTGGCCTCCTCGACGCCGACGATCTCGGTCTCCATCCCGAGATAGCGGCCGGTGGCGTGCGCCCCCTTGAGAAATTCCATGCGCTCCGGCGTGCCGGCGAGCATGATCCCGCCGGTAAGATGGACGCCGCAGGACTGCCCCGAAATCCGCTCGATCTCCTGGTAAAGCGAAATGGTGTACTGCTGGAGCTTGGCGACGTTCGGATCGCCGTTGAGCGTATGCATGCCGCCCGCCGCATGCCAGGTCGAGCCCGAAGTGAGCTGAGACCGTTCGACGAGGACGACGTCCTTCCAGCCCATCGTGGTGAGGTGATAGAGCACCGAGCAGCCGACGACGCCACCTCCGATGACCACGACCCGTGCGTGCGACTTCATGGCCCGCTTTCTCCATCCAACCGCTTTCGGTCCCTCTCCCCGGGAGCCTTGTCGTCCTTGCACTTGAACCTTGTCAAGACATGGGCTGAAGTGGCCGCGACCACCGAAGGAGAATGCGACGATGAAAGCCGCCGTCTGCCGCGAGTTCGGGAAGCCGCTCGCCATCGAGGACATCGAGATCGACCCGCCCGGGAACGGCGAAGTCAAGGTGCGATTGGCCGCCTGCGCGATCTGCCACAGCGACATTCATTACATGGAAGGCGCCTGGGGCGGAACCTTGCCGGCGGTGTACGGACACGAGGCGGCGGGCGTCGTCGAGGAGACCGGTCCCGGGGTCACGCTGGCCGAACCCGGCGATCGCGTCGTCGTCTCCCTCCTCCGTTCCTGCGGGCGCTGCTTTTACTGCACGCGCGGCGAGCCCCATATATGCGAGACCCGCTTCGTCCTCGACGCCGAGAACCGGCTTCACGGCAAGGGCGGCGAAGCCATCCATCAGGGCCTGCGCACCGGCGCTTTCGCCGAATACGTGGTGGTCGACGAATCGCAACTCGTGCAGATCCCCGGAAGCGTACCGTTCGACAGCGCGTCGCTGCTGGCCTGCGGGGTCATCACCGGGGTCGGCGCGGTCGTCAATACCGCCAGGGTGCCCTCGGGCAGCAGCGTCGTCGTCATCGGCACCGGCGGGGTCGGGCTGAACAGCGTCCAGGGCGCGGTGCTTTGCGGGGCGCAGCCGATCATCGCCATCGACCTGTCGGCCGACAAGCTGGAGAGCGCCAGGGCCTTCGGCGCCACCCACGTCGTCGATCCGACGGCGACCGACCCCGCCGATGCGGTCCGTTCGCTTACCGGGGGACGGGGGGCCGATTACGTCTTCGTCACCGTGGGAAGCGCGCCGAGGCCCTGCGCAACGTGATCGTGTTTTCGTAATTTTCGTTTCGTTTACAGGGAACGCCGCCGCCTTCGCACCGCGCGGCCCGACCCCGAGCGGCGGGTAAGCGCGCTCGACTGATCTCCCTCGGCCATGTGTCCGGCTACTGCATGAACCATCCGTGGCTGACGACGACGGATTGCCCGGTCAGGGCGTTCGACGGGAACGCGGCGAACAGCACGGCGATCTCCGCGACGTCGGCGGTGGTGGTGAACTCGCCGTCGACGGTTCCTTTCAGCATCACGTTGCGGATCACGTCGGCTTCGCTGATCCCGAGGCGCTCGGCCTGTTCCGGAATTTGCCTCTCGACCAGCGGCGTGCGGACGAAGCCGGGACAGATCACGTTGGCGCGAACGCCGTGTTCCGCGCCTTCCTTGGCCACCGTCTTGCACAGACCGATCAGGCCGTGCTTGGCGGCGGCATAGGGCGCCTTGAGCACCGACGCCTCCTTGGAATGCACCGAGCCCATGTAGACGATGCTGCCGCCGCGTCCCGAGGCGTACATGTGACGCAGCGCCGCGCGGGTCGTCAGGAAAGCGCCGTCCAGATGAATTGCGATCATTCGCCGCCAGGCGTCGAAGGTCAGCTCGTCGACGCCGGCGATGTGTTGAATGCCGGCGTTGCTGACCAGCACGTCGAGACCGCCGAGCGTCTCGATGGTGGCGGTGACCCCGGCCTCGACCTGTTGTTCGTCGGTCACGTCCATGGCCACCGCGATGGCGCGGGCGCCGGACCGTTCGGCCTCGTCCGCCGTCGCCTGCGCGCCTTCCAGGTTGAGATCGGCGACCGCTACCTTGGCGCCTTCTCCGGCATAAGCCAATGCAATGGCCCTGCCGATGCTGCCGGCGGCCCCGGTGACGAGCGCAACCTTGTCCTTCATCCGCATGGTTCGGTCCTTTCGCTTCGATGGCCGGCGCCCCCGACCGCCGCGTGTGCGGACGGAGTCGCGAACCCCTCATGGATACGCCCTTCGGCGCGGCCAGGGCAATCGTCTGCAAACACGAAGCGGCCGCATGTCGCCGGCGCGCCTGTTCAGGCTTGCTTAACGGCGCCGCAGCACAATCGGGGCGTTCGATTGTCGCGGCATGCGGACGGTTCGTCATGCGTAAAACGAGGGCGGCGCCTTTCATCTGCTGGCTCTGGGCGGCGCCGTTCGCGCTGCTCCTCTGGGTCGGCTACGAGGCGGCGCCCAAATACGTCGAACCGCCGCCCTCGGCCGCTTTCGACGACTTCAACCGCGCCCGTATCGCGGCTTTCGCGCGAACGCCGCGCGACGGGGTCTTGCGCGTCGTCGCACTCGGCAACTCGCGGCTCAAGCACGCCACGCTCGACGACGGCGATCTCGCGCGTCTCGCCGACGAGGTCGGCGCCGGGCGCATGGCCTTCCTGCGGCTGGTCAACAACTGGGCGGTGTTCGAGGACTTCGAGCCGTTCGCCGACGATCTCCTGGCGCTCAAGCCCGACGTCATCGTCCTCCAGCTCGAACTGCTCGGCGCCGAGCACGGCCGGGTGGGGCGTCAGGTCTTTCTCGTCGACTACCTGTTCTGGCGGCTGCTCGGCTTCGGACCGTGGAACCCGCGCCAGGTCGACCAGCGCGATCTCCAGTTCGCCAAGCCCTGCGCCGACGACCGCGACGCGCTCCGCCTGCGCGGCCGGGTGCGCATGACCGAAGCCTGGATCGTCGACGACGGCGCTGGCACAAGCACGAAACTCGCCCGCGCGTTCGTCGCCCGGGCGCGCGCCGCCGGCATCCGCGTCGTGCTGCTCGCGGTCCCCAAGACCGAACGGATGGAGGCGGTGCGTCCCTCGGCCCGCGACGGCCTCGTTGCGGCGGCGAACAATCTCGAACGGGCCGACGACGGCCTTCGCCTGCTGCGCTATCCCGGTGCGTTCGCCGACGACCGCTACTGCGATTTCCTGCACATGAACGACCGCGGCCGCGCCGAATACTCGGCCTGGCTGGTGCGCGAACTCGCCCGCGACTGAGCCGGACGAAACGTCCGGGGCCGCTTACTCGGCGCCGCCTCCGGCGCGGCCGGCGTTGAACATCATCGCCAGTTCGTAACGGCGCATGGCGTCGTCGGAATCCCCGGCCCGGCTTGCGCTGACGGGTTCGTAGCCGGCGGCGGCGAGCGTCGGATTGACGATATCGGCGAGCCCGGCGAGGGCGGCTTCGGGAAGTTCGCGCCAGCGCTCGAGGCTTTCGGTGTCGATCGCCGGCTTGCTGTAGGTCTTCCAGTCGCCGAGGCCCTTGACCTCGCCGCCGCGGAACGCCGCCTTGAGAAGCCGGGGATCGAAGTCCTCGTCGACGAAGCCGAGGATGCGTCCGAGCGTCGCTTCGGGTTCGCGCACCAGGTCCTCGTAACGGCAGACCAGCGCGGTCCCGGGATGGCGGTCGGCGAAGTCGAGAAGGCCCCGGGTGACGTCGGCCCAGGCGTGGGCGAAGGCTTCGAGCGGCCGCGGATAGCGCGCGACGTAGGCGTGCAGCTCGCGGATATAGCCGCGCACCTCGCCCGAGAACTCGTCGAGACTGCACACCACGTCGAGGCCGTGGCGCAGCAGGCAGACGAAATACGCGTGTTCGCCGAAGACCCGCTCGATGTTTTCGATATGGAAGCTGTCGACCGCGGTCTTGGCCGCCCAGCGCGGCTTGCCCTCGGAATCGGCGACCTCGTCGAGGAAGCCGAAGACCAGATCGCGCAGCCGGCGCAGCACGTCGTCTTCGGCGAACCCGGCGGCGCGCAGCCCGCCGAGAACGCCGTAGTCGATGCCGTCGGCGATAGTCTCGCTTTCGAGAAAGCGGGCGGCGCCGCGCAGCAGGAAGGTTTCGCCCGGGGCGGCGATGCGGGGATGGGCGTCGAGCAGGCGGCGCAGCAGCGTGGTGCCCGAGCGCGGCATGCCGAGAACGACGATCCCGCGGTGCTTATGGTCAGACATGGCGTTGGCCTCTTCGGTCAGAGTTGGGTATAGCGGAACGTCGCCTGCGGCGTGCCGGCGAAGTAGAGCACGAGGCACAGAAGAACCGCGTACCAGGCGCCGACGAGGGCGTTGGCCAACGGCCGCGGCAGGTGTTTGGCGAGAAACGCGTACACGATTACCTCCAGGGCAACAGCAGGGTCTGATAGACGGCGAGCGACTGCGCCAGGCCGTCCTCCTGCACCAGGACGAAGCCGAGCATGACGAAATGGAAGGTGAGCGCGATCGCGGCGAGATCGGCGCAGCGCCGCAACGCGACGCCCTCGATCGTCGGCAGTCTCGGCTTCAGTCGCTGGAAGCCCTGCCAGACGACGATGCCGAGGCCGTTGTATGCGCCCCACAGCAGATAGCGCAGCGAGATTTCGTGCCACAGCCCGAACACCAGCATCGTGGCGAGCGCCGCCAGCGCCGGCCGGCGCGTCACCGAGATCACCACCATGTAGACGTACTCGCGGCACCAGCTCGACAGCGAGATGTGCCACGAGCGCCAGAATTCGGCGATATTGCGGCGCAGGAACGGCCAGTTGAAATTTTCCATCACCCGGTAGCCGAGCAGCAGCGCGAAGCCGATGGCGATGTCGGAATAGCCGGCAAACTGAAGATAGCCGTTGAGCCCCTTGCGCAGCATGGTGAGATAGACCGCCAGGGTCTCGTGTTCGGACTCGAGGCCGGCGATCGACGAGGCGAACAGCCGGTCCACCAGATAGTTGGCGAGAAAGGCGATCTTGACGTAGCCGTAGAGGATGCGCTCGATCCCTTCGGCGAACTTCTCGGTGTCCCAGCGTTTGCGCCGCAGGTCGCGCCGGAATTCGCGGAAGCGGTGGATCGGCCCGGCGGCCATGGTCGGCAGGAACATCAGGTAGGCGACGATCTCCTCGAAACCGTGGCGCGGGATCGTGCCCTTGTACTTTTCGATCAGATAGTGGAGGCAGCGAAACGAGTAGTACGAAAGCCCCAGCGGAATGACGACGTCGCCGACCGCGCCGTCGAGACGGAAGGAGACCTGAAGCTTGTAGAAGACCAGGACGGCGACGATCGCGATTGCAACCGCGGCGACGCGCGGTCCGCTCGCCGCGAAGCGGTTGGTCGAGACGTAGACCGCGACGGTGAAGCCGACCAGGATCGCCGCCGAGACCGGCGAGTAGAACGCCAGGAACCCGACCGTCGCGCCGACCACGATGGGCTCGCGAAAACGCGCCGGGGCCGCCCAGTAGACGGCGACGGTCAACACCATCCACAGCAGCCAGTCGAACGAAAGCACCGTCATGGCCGGGAACGCGGCGTGCGATCAGGCGCCCGCATCGCGGCGAACGACGTCGATTGCGTCCTTCAGGGACTGGATGGTCATGATCGCCTGCGGCGTCATGCGGAAGCCGAACTCCTTTTCGAGCGTGAGCAGGAACTCGACATGGGCGAGCGAGTTCCAGCCCTTGGTGTTGTCGGCGTTCGAATCGAGCGAGAGTTCGGCGACGGGCGCCTTGAAGATCGCGGCGGCGGTGCGAAACAGGCGCGATTCGAGATCGCCCTCGCCGGCGTCGTTTTCTCCGGGCAGGGCGCTTTTCGCCAACACCATTTCCTTGACCGCGCCCAGAATCACCTTGCCGGCGGGACCGCGCGGCAGGTCGTCGACGATGTGGATTTCCTTGGGCAGTTTCTCGCGCGACGCCCGTTCGAGGAAATGCCGGGCGACGCCCTCGACGGTGATCGTCTCTCCCGGCGTCGGCACAACGCAGGAAACCACGCGCTCGCCCCAGGTGTCGTCTTCGATCCCGAGGGTGACGGCGTCGAGCACCCCGGGAGCGCTGCGCAGCACCGACGTCACGTCTTCGGGATAGACGTTCATGCCGGCGGTGACGATGACGTTCTTCTTGCGGCCGACGATGGTGAAGAAACCGTCGTCGTCGCGCCGCGCCAGGTCGCCGGTGTGGAACCAGCCGTCCTTCAGCACCTCGGCGGTTTCCCCGGGCATGCGGAAATAGCCCTTCATGACGTTGTCGCCGCAAAGAACGAGTTCGCCGATCGCGCCCGGCGCGACGTCTTCGCCGTCTTCATCGACGATGCGCGCCTCGCAGTCGACCGGCTTGCCGACGGTGCCGATTTTTCGCGTCGCCTCGTCGGGGCCGCAGTAGAGCGCTTCGCAGACCGTCTCGGTGAGGCCGTAGACGTTGACCACCCGGGTGGCGAACTTCGCTTCGAAGTCGGTCCACAGGTTGGGATCGAGATAGGCCGCCGTCGAGATGACGAAGCGGAAATCGGGGGTCTCGAAGCTGTCGCGATAGTCGGCGCCGAGGCTGACGATCAGCGTCAGCACCGACGGCACGGTAATGAAATGGCTGATCCGCGCCGTGTAGATCGAATCGAGCAGCTCGGGCAGGATGTCGAGCCGGAAGCGCATCGGTCGATGCACCGTGGCACCGACGGTGAACGCCACCACCGGCCCTTGTGTGAGCCCGTCGGTGTGGTGCAGCGGCAGCAGGTTGAGAAGCCGCGTCTCCGCGTCGTAGCCGTACTGCCGGACGAAGGTCGCCATCTGCGCGAACAGGTTGCGGTGGGTGATCTCGACGCCCTTGGGACGCGACGTGGTGCCCGAGGTGAAAAGGATGTAGGCGACGGTCGATTCGGCGATGTCGGCGGGCAGAACCGCGGCCGGCTCGAAGCGGTCGAGCAGTCCCGGATAGCGCGTCGCATCCGACCCGGACGCGCCCTTGCGCCGCCGCCCGAACAGCGATTTCGCCGGGAGCGCGCCCTCTCGGCCGATCTCGACCACCCGGGCGTCGGCGCGCGCAGCCGCCGTCAGATCGACCCGTTCGGCGATCACCGGATCGACGAACAGCGCCCGCGCGTCGGCCGCCGGCACCAGCATCGAGAGTTCTGCGCCGGTCGCCTCGGGGTTGAGGATCACCGCAGTGATGCCGTTGCGCACCAGCGCCATGAACAGGACGATCACCGCGAGGTCGTCGTCGGTCGCGATGATCGCGCGGGTGTCGCGTTTCAGGCCGATCTCGGCGAAGAACGCGGTCAGCCGCGCCACCCGGTCGAACAATTCACCATAAGTGAGCTTGTGCCGGCCGACGACGAAGGGTTTCGAGGCCTTGACCCCGGTCTCGAGCGCGTCGTAGAGGGCGGGAAAAGCCGAAAGCCGCTCGGTGCTCGCCCTGAGCCGTTCTATGGGGCCGTGTTGCGTCATGGCAATGCGTCGCTCGTCGGGGCTAAGTCACGCCTCTCCGGGGCCTGACCCGGGGTCGCGGCCGGTCCCGAAAGACGCAGAAAAATCGCGTCATATGAACGACTTGGACGCTAACGTGGTAATGCTAACAATCGGTAAAGCGGGACCTCGCGGGCGCACCGGCGATCGCCGCCTTCCCGCCAGCGCGGGCTGCGCTATACTCGCGGGCGCCGGAAGGCGAGCGGGCAGGCCGCTGACGGTCGCGCAAGGGTTCCGCACCGCCAACGGACGAGCGGACGATCGAGATCGGGACAAGCGGCGGAATGGCTCACGGGTGGCATAAATCCTGGTTCGCGGCGCTCGCCCTGGCGGTGGTCTGGACGGCGGCGGTCGCGGCGTCCGACCGGACGGCGGCGCAGGATATGCGCTTCTTTCGCATCGGCACCGGCGGCACCGCCGGCACCTACTATCCGGTCGGCGGTCTGATCGCCAACGCCATCAGCAACCCGCCGGGCTCGCGGCCCTGTGACAAGGGCGGAAGCTGCGGCGTGCCGGGTCTCGTCGCCATGGTGCAGTCGTCGAACGGCTCGGTCGAGAACGTC
>JBHHZM010000034.1:0-25796 GCA_046758065.1 Alphaproteobacteria bacterium
AGAGCCTGTAAATGTATTGGGGAATGACCTGCGCGACGGAATCAAAGGCTTGGGCCAGGAAGGCGTCGCGTCGCGATGCTGGAGCATCGCAAGCGGCGACTGACGCCGCCCAAGCCTTTGATATCGCCGCCCTTCGGGTCGCGCCTGCGTACCCCCGGGCGGCGTCGCCGCGCCTTGCCGATGTCCCCGCATCGCCTGCGGCACGGCTTCTGGTCCGGGGGCACGCAGACGCGACGCAGGCCGTTCCCCAATACATTTACAGGCTCTGAGAGCGCGCGCCGTGGCCATTCAGCCGATCACCCGCCGCGGTCTCATGCTGGTGCTGTCGTCGCCGTCGGGCGCCGGAAAGACGGCGATCTCCCGGGCGATTCTCGAACGGGACGAATCGATAAGCCTGTCGGTCTCGGCGACCACGCGAGCGCCGCGCCCGGGCGAGGTCGACGGCGTCGATTACACCTTCGTCGATGCCGACGCCTTCGCCCGCATGGTCGCCGAGGGCGCCTTTCTCGAACACGCGACGGTGTTCGGAAATTCCTATGGTACGCCGCGCGCGCCGGTCGAGGCGGCGCTCGCCGCCGGCCGCGACGTGCTGTTCGACGTCGATTGGCAGGGCGCCCAGCAGCTCGGCGCCGCGGCGCACGACGATCTGGTCAGCGTCTTCGTCCTGCCGCCCTCGACCGCCGAACTCGATCGTCGATTGAGGGCGCGTGCCCAGGATCCCGAAGAAGTCGTCGCGGCGCGCATGGCGCGGGCGGCCGACGAGATGAGTCACTGGGCCGAGTACGACTACGTCGTCGTCAACGACGACTTCGAGGAGAGCGTCGCCAAGCTGCGCGCCATCCTCGCGGCCGAACGATTGCGCCGCGGACGCCAGATCGGGCTGGTCGACTTCGTCAAGGCGTTGAGTAAGACGCCGTAGGCCGCGGGGCGACCTGATCCGGGGCAAGGCCCGGCCCGGCGGGGCCGAGCACGCCGGTCGCGCCCGCCAGGGCGCCGGCCGCGATCTCGGCGACGAGGAATCGTGTGTCGTCGACCGCGCCCGGCATGGCGAGACTCGCCGTCCGCGCCGCCACGAAGCCGAAACGGCTAAAGAAAGCGGGCTCGCCGATCGTCGCGACGATGCGATGACCGTGGCGGCGCGCCGTGTCCAGACCGCGGGCGACAAGCGCGGTGGCGATCTTTTGACCGCGATGGTCGGGGTCAACCGCGAGCGGGCCGAGGAGCAGTGCCGGCGTCGCGCCGCCGATGAGTATCGGCCAGAAGCGCAGGCTGCCCACCAGCCGGGCATTGCTCCGGGCGACGAGGCCGAGCGCGACGAGTGGCGCCACGCCGTCGCGCAGGCGGTATGAAGGGCGGCGGTGGCGGTCCGGTCCGAAACAAAGGTCGAGCAGGGTTTCGATTGAGGGGCCGTCGGCGGGCCGTTGGGACGCGATCTCAAACATGGTCATCTACCGGCATTGACACGGGACTCGGGCTCGATCGGCGCGGGGCCGCGTCCGTCGTGATGCCTGAAGAGAGATTGCGGTTGGTCGACCCGCCGCCGGAACGCGGCGGGATCAGGTGCTCAGGCGTGCGCCGACGGGAAGCGGTCCCCGCTGGGTCCACGTCGCTGCCGTCGTCGTCGCGCGCTGCACCGGATGCTCACGGCTTGCCGTCCTTTTTCCGCTCCGCGCCCCGGCGGAGACATCGCTCTCTACACCGGCCGCGCCTCATTGGCAAGCGTCGCCCGCTTCGGCGCTCAGCGATTGGTAGGCGCGGGCGAGGGCGCAGAAACCCGCGATGTCAATCTCCTCGGCGCGCGCGCCGGGCGGGACATCGCTATCGGCAAGCAGCCGTTCGACGTCCACTCCCAGGCTCCTGAGGCTCGATCGCAGCATCTTGCGTCGCTGACCAAAGGCGGCCGCCGTCACGGACGAGAGCGCCGCCGCATCGGCCGGCGCCAGGGGGTGGGCGCGCGGGACGAGTTGCACCAGGGTAGAAATCACCTTGGGCGACGGGACGAAGGCGCGGGGCGGGACGTCGAACAGGCGGCGCACCCGGCACAGCCACTGGCAGAAGATCGCAAGCCGCCCGTAAGCGCC
Source organism: Alphaproteobacteria bacterium (assembly GCA_046758065.1). Lineage (GTDB taxonomy): Bacteria > Pseudomonadota > Alphaproteobacteria > JAAXGF01 > JAAXGF01 > JBHHZM01. The sequence goes on from JBHHZM010000034.1 coordinate 2,082, forward strand.
GCCGCCGGGCGCGGCGGTGATCCGCGCGGCCACCTCCTTCTGGAACATCAGGGTGAGGCTGGTGAAGGCGCCGGCGTCGTCGAGCCAGCGGAACAGCAGCGGCGTGGCGATATTGTAGGGCAGGTTGGCGACGATCGCGCGCGGCGCCGGCGCGAGCTCCGTGGCGTCGATTTCGAGCGCGTCGCCGGCGATCACCGTGAGCCGTCCGGGATAGGCGGCGGCGAGATCGCCGAGCGCCGCGACGCAGCGGGGGTCGCGCTCGACGGCGACCACTTCGCGCGCCGCGCCGGCGAGCAGCGCGCGGGTGAGCCCGCCGGGCCCGGGTCCCACCTCGATCACCGCGACCCCCTCGAAATCGCCGGCCTGGCGGGCGATTCGACCGATCAGGTTGGTGTCGAGCAGGAAATTCTGTCCCAGTGACTTGCGGGCCGTCAGACGGTGGCGGGCGATGACCTCGCGCAGCGGCGGCAGGTGCACGCCCGCGTCGGCGTCAGCCATTGAGTTCGCGCCGGCCGCGCACGATGGCGGCCGCGCTGATCTCGCGCTGGCACGCCATCGCGGCGGCGGCGTGGAGCGCGGCGACGAGGCTATGTTCGTTCGCCGCCCCGGTGCCGGCGATCTCGAGCGCCGTGCCGTGATCGGGCGAGGTACGAACGAAGGGCAGCCCCAGCGTGATGTTGACGCCGCGGTCGAAGTCGATCGTCTTGAGCGGGATCAGCGCCTGGTCGTGATACATGCAGATGACCGCGTCGTAAGCCGAGCGGATGCGCTCGTGGAACAGGGTGTCCGCTGGCGCCGGGCCGGTCGCGGCGATGCCCTGCGCCTTGAGGGCCTCGACCGCCGGACGGATGATCTCGATCTCCTCGCGGCCGAGGCTGCCGTCCTCGCCGGCGTGCGGGTTGAGCCCGGCAACCGCGATCGCCGGCTGGTCGACGCCGAAGTCGCGCCTGAGCGCCGCCGCCGTCACTTCGCCGCAGCGCACGATCTCCGCCGTCGTAAGTGCGGCGATCGCGTCGCGCAGGGCGGTGTGTACCGTAACCGGCACGACGCGCAGCGCGGCGCAGGCAAGCATCATGACGGGCCTGAGGCCGCCCCCGGCGAGTGCCGCGAGGTATTCGGTGTGACCCGGATAGCGAAACCCGGCGTCGTAAAGACATTTCTTGTGGATCGGGTTGGTGACGACCGCCGCGGCATGGCCATGGCGGGTGAGTTCGACGGCGCGCTCGATCGCCGTGACCACCGCGGCCGCGTTGGCGCCGTCGGGCTTGCCCGAAACGACCGGCGCAGGCAGTCGCTCGGGCAGCACCGGCAGCGCCTTCTTGAAGATCGCGCCGGCCTGGTCGGGCGACGCGATCCCAGCGACAGGCACGTCGAGTCCGATATGCGCCGCGAGCCGTTTCAGGCGCTGCGGATCGTCGATGACGAAGAAAGGGGAAAGGCCTTCGTCGCGGCGCAGCCATGCCTTGAGCGTAATCTCGCCGCCGATACCCGCCGGCTCGCCCATGGTGAGGGCGAGCGGAAGGCGCCATGGTCGCTCGCTCATATGCGGATATCCACGAAGGCGCTCCGGCGAATGTCGCGCAGATAGCTGCGCGACAGCAACTCGACCCGCTTATCGGTGAGCCTGTTGCGGATCGTCTCGCGGTCGGGAAGGCTGGACGCCGCCTCCACCCGATCACAGACCATGAGCAGGTGCAGGCCGAGCTTCGAGCGCACCGGCTGGCTGATTCTGCCGACGGGCAGGTCGCGCACCACCTCGCGCAGATTTTTCGGCAGATCCTTGAGGCGCAGCTTTCCGAGATCGCCCGACATTCCGGGGGCGATCGTCGCCGCGGTCCGGCTCATGGCGTTGCAGTCGGGGATCGTCTGGCGGATGGTCGCGGCACGCGCGGATTGTGCCGCCACCGTGCTGTCCGGCGCCTCCGCCGGGAGAGGCAGCAGGATCTGCTTGAGAGTCACCTGGGCGTCGTCGGCGTCGGCGATCATGCGTTGGCGGCGGTCGTTGAGCTTAACGATCAGATAACCGCCGTTGGTGCGAATCGGGCCGGCCACCTGGCCGGGCGACATCGACTTGACGGTCGTCGCCACCTCCTCGGCGAGCTGACTTTCGAGCACCCATCCGATGTTTCCGCCCGCCCCCGCGGTCACCCCTTCGGAGAACTGGCTGGCCAGGGCGGCAAAACTGGCGCCGGAACGGAGCTGCTCGATGAGCCGCGCGGAATTCTGCTGCGCGACGGTGTCCTGGTCCGGACTCGCGACGACCAGAAAAATCTCCGACAGCAGATACTCGAGCTTCCCCTGGCTCGCTCGCAAGCGTTCGAGCTCCTGGTCGATATCGTCTTCGGTCACCGTGTGCGAGGCCCGCTGACGCCGTCCCAGCAGCTTCATCCAGGCGAGCTGGGCGCGGACCTGGGTGAGGACCGTTTCGGGGTCGATGCCACGCGCTTTGAGGAAGCTGTCGAGCGTGTGCGGGGGAATCTTGTTGTTCCGCTCGATCCGGGCAAGCGCGCCGGCCATCTCCGTCTCGGATACCGAGATCTTTTTGCGGGACGCCTCCTGAAGGCGCAGGCGCTCGTCGATCAGGGTGCGCAGCACCTGCGGCCCGATCTGTCGCATCACTTCCGGCGTGTTCCGCAGGCCCGAAGAAAAGATCACCAGCTTCAGGCGCTGGACGAGGTCGAACATTGAGACCACCTCGTCGTTGACCACGGCGGCGATGCGCTGCACGTCCTGCGCCACGGCCGGCGCCGCATGGCCAAACCAGAACGTCAGCAGCAGCGCGAGCGCGATGCGCTGCAGGACAGTCACAAACATCATCTTCGGACTTCGCATCGGTTGCTTTATGGTTACTGGATTCGTCTATGGTTACCGAATCATTACGTCGGGACTATAGCAGAAAACGGCTCATTTGCCGATGGAGAGAAGCAAAAATAAGGAACGAAACTGCTCCGCGCGCCGCCCCGTACCCGTCCCGGAGAAGGCCGCGGGAACCGTCGACGCTCAGCCGAGGTGCTTGAGCTTGATGACAAACTTTACCGACGTCTCGGGCTCGAAATCGCGGTCCTCCGTGAAGCGGCGGGAACCCTCGACCGAGATGAACAAGCATTCGTCCTCGTAGACGATGCCGGCGCCCGTGTCGATCGTCCTGTCGGCGGTCAGGTCACGCCGGTGGAACGCCGTGAGCGACCAGTTGTCACTGAACCGGGCCAACGCCGAGACATCGATCTCCTGGCGCTTGCCGACGCCCTCATCGAGGTTGACCGAGGTCGCATCGAGAGACAGGAACCCGAGGTTGAAGCGCAACCACTCGGGCCCCGCCGCCAAATCGACCTCGCTGCGGCGTGAGGTGAAGTTGTTGTTGTCGAGCCGGAAGCGATAGGAGAGGTCGATGAAGTCGTTGGGCGAAACGGTCACGCGCCCGACATAGTCGGAAAAGTTGTCGTCGAGGCCGCTGCCGGGGTCGAAGGTGCTGTCCGCCTTGGCGCGGAAGCTCTGGCCAAGAAAAGCGGTCGTCCGCCCGCCGCCCGCGCCGTAGGCGCCCATGCGCAGGCCATAGCTGATGCGCGTGCCGCCTTCGACCCGATCGAGCCCGGGAAAGCGGTTCAGGCTGAACAGGTTGGTGTCATCGAACTCGAAATCCTGGCTGTCCTCGTTGGGAATTTTGTTCGGCTTGCCGAAGTTCGGACTGACCGCGAACTTGAAGACCGGCTCGATAATCTGACGGACGCTGCCGCTGTGTCTTATCAGGGGATAGCGCCAGTCGAGGGAGAGTTGGGGAACGAATCGGCCGATCAGATCCTCGGTATCGCCATCGGCGGGTTCGCGCGGGCTTTCGGCGGTGTCCACCAGATAGAGATCGCCGCGCAGCGAGGTGGTCAGGGTATAGATATCGCCGAGCGGGCCGAGGTAGGGGACCTGCCATCCGCCGGTTACCGACAGGCGCCGACTGTCGATGCCCTGGTTGCGGGTCAGGACCATGAGGTTCGAGTCGAGCGTGAAGCGTCCGTTGAACGGGCCCGGATCGCCGATGAAGTTGACGTCGGCGATGGGTAGAACGAGCGGGGTTTCGCCGGGGTCGTCAGTCGGCTCGAGACCCTGGAACGTATAGCCGTTGATTGCGGCGTAGCTGCGGCCCTCGAAGCCTTCCATGAAAAGGCGCGAGGTCAGCGTGTCCTCGAAGCCGAAGCCGTAGCGTCTCAGATAGGTGTCGTCCGTCGATCGTGAGATGTTGAAGCCCCAGCGCCACGCGTCGTTCAGGTCGAACAGACCGGAGCCTTTGATATGACCGCGCGTGTCTCGACCGGGAAGACGCTCGCCGTTGTCGCCGCGCCGTTTGGGCCGGGTGATGCTGCCCGAAAGTTTGAACGCGCCGCTGTTCGTGCGCTCGCGGTATTCGCCGCCCAGCACCACGCCTTCCCTGCTGGTGAAGATCGGCGAGAAGGTAAAGTCGCGATTGGGCGCAAGGTTGAAGAAATAAGGCACTTCCGCGGTAAAGCCGAGCTTGCTCCGGTTGGCGAAACTCGGCGTGAGGAAGCCGCTCTTGCGTTTCACCGTCGGGTCGGGGTGTGAAAAATACGGCGTGTAGGCGACGGGTACGCCGAAGAATTCGAGGAACGCGTCCGAATACTCGATGACCTGGCGTTCCTCGTCGTGGACCACGCGCACCGCCTTGATCTGCCAGAGCGGTGCCTTGTCCGGATGGTCGGGGCAGAGGCGGCAGGGCGAGAACACGACCTTGCGCATCTCGGTACGGTTTCCTCCGGTGCGCAGGGCGCCGTTGGCCGCGAATCGCGATCCATCGGTGAGCAGAATATGCAAATCGCGGATGATGCCGCGCCGCATCTCGTCGTCGAGCTCGACGTAGTCGGCGAATATCACTTCGCCCGAAGGCTCGAGCAGGGTGACATTACCGGTCGCGGTCACCATGCCCGTGTCCTGGTTGTAGGTGATCTCATCGGCAAGCAGGACGCGCTCTCCCTGGGCGATCTCGACATTGCCCGAGGCGACGACCAGTCCCTTCTTCTCGTCGTAGGTCAGATCGTCGGCGCGCACCACGACCGGTTCCGTCCCGATCTTCTTTTGCGCCGCCAGCGCGCCGTGCGCGACGACGAGACACAGCGCGAGGGCGCCCGCGGCCAGCCATCTGTTGATCGGAGGCACCGGGTCTATCCGTCCTCGAAATGGAGCAGCATGGCGAGTCCGAGCAAGGTAAACATGCCGCCGGGCGCCCAGGCGGCGAGCACGACCGGAATGCTTGCCGACATGCCGAGGGCGAGCACGACGTCGCTCAGGAAATACAGCAGGAAACCGGCGAGCAGCCCGCCAAGGACGAGCAGACCGGTCCCGCCACGGCGCGTCAGACGCAAAGAGCACGTCGCCGCGATCAGCACCATGGCGCAGAGCAGCAGCGGGATCGCGAGGATCGAATTCCAGTGCAAACGGTGCCTGAGGGCGGAGAAGCCCGCCATCTGCATGGTTTTTATGAAGTCGGGAAGTTCCCAGAACGACATCGTCTCCGGCGAGGCGAAGCTTTCGTGGATCTGATCCGGCGTAAGCTGGGTCTCGACGCGGTAATCGGCGACGAAAATGCTCGGCTGATCGGACACGCTGACCAGCACGTTGTGGAGTTGCCAGTAGCCGTCCTCGAGCTTGGCCGATTCGGCGTCGAGACGATGGGTGAAACGATCGGCGCCCTCGTAGACGAACATGATCACGTCTTGCAGAGTCATCTCCCGCGGTGCGACGCGAAGCGCGTGGATCACCGACTGCCCGTCCCGGCGCCCTTCGCGCAGCCACAGACCCGACGACGACACCGCGAGCAGGCTCGTCCGCCCGCGCAGGTGCTTGGACTCGAGCTGTTCGTAGCGCCAGGTCGTTGCCGAAGCGAGCGGGTTGAAGACGGTGACGACGAAGACTCCGACGAGAAAGGCGAGCACGAGTCCCGGCAACAGGAACTGCCAAACCGAGACCCCGGCGGCGCGCGCCACGACGAGCTCGTGCGAGCGGGTCAGCCGATTGAGCGCCAGCATGCTCCCGAAAAGCATGGCGAAGGGGATGATCTTCTCCATCATGTGGGGAACGTGCAACAGGGCCATCTGCACGACCAGGGCGAAGGTCGCGGTTTCATGCCCGCTCGCCCGACGCAGGAGTTCAACCGTGTCAATGACGGCGACAAGGCCGATCATCACCGCGAGGATCAGCGCGGTGCTCATGAAGAACTGCCGCGCGATGTAGAGCGAGAGGGTGGTGGAAAGGCGCATCGGTCGGTGAATTTCCTGCGATCAGCCGCCGTTGGATCCGACACCCGGCAGGGCGGATTCGCGAGGCGCCAAGCGCACGTGGAACAGGACATAGGCTGCCGCGGCGGCAACCGCGGCAACGTTCGCGTAGACCACCGGTGTCAGCAACGGCAGTTTGACGATCGCGTTGCCGAGCGCCAGCGTCACGCCCTGGAAGAGGATGGCGGCGCTTCCGCCGATCAGCATGCGCCGCACGCGGCCGCGTCGGTTGAACTCGCCGGCCAGCATTGCGGCAAGTCCGATGAGCGCGAAGACGATGTTGTAGAGCGGCGTGATCAGTCGCTGATGGCCCTCGGCGAGCAGCTTGCCGCGGTAGGCCATGTCGTTCCTATCGCGCGGCGGCCCGAACAGCTCGCCGAGAAAGCGCTCGCGCGGCTCGCGCCAGCGCAGGCCGCCGCTGGCGACGAGGTTCGAGAGATCGAAATCGTAGCGGTCGAAATAAAGCAGGCTGAGTTTGCGGTTCGCGCGCTCCATCTCCTGGCGGTTGCCGTTGATGAGCAGAAAGCGTGGCCCCGCGGGGCTTTTGATCAGCGCACCGCGCTCGGCCATCATCGTCACCGGCTTCTCCGGGTTGCGGTTGTCGTGCACCAGGATGCCGCGCAGCTCGCCGTCGGGTTGACGGGCGCGGACGTAGACGGTGATGGCGTCCGAGAGCGAGGTGAACCTGCCTTCGCGCAGCAGCACCTGGGAATAATCGCTGCGGATCAGGAACTGGCGGTCCTTGAAGGCGCGGAATCCCAGCGGCATGAAGTACAGCGTGATCGCGTAGCACACCAGTGTCATGACGCCCGCGAGGATCAGGGCGGGGCGCGCGAGCCCGAACTGGCTGATCCCGGCGGTGCGCAGGATGGTCAGCTCGCTGTCGATGGTAAGCCGGTGGAAGGTGTGGATGACAGCGCACAACAGCGACACCGGCAGGATCACCGTAAGGAATGTCGGCAGCAGCAACAGGGTGAGGTGGATAAAGGTGAGGAACGGCAGCCCGCGGTTGACGATGAGGTCGAGGAATCGCAGCGATTGCGATAGCCAGACGACGCCCGTCAGGGCGAAGGCGACGAACAGCATCGTCGTCACAAGCTGGCGCAGCATGTATCGGGTGACGCCCGTCATGCGCGGATTATAGTCACTCCGCCGCGCGAGGCCACAACTGACCGTGGCGACGGCACGGCGCGTCAACACCGGCCGCGCTCGAGCTTGAGCCGCAGCCCGTCCTCGAAAGAGCGCGGCGCGACGCCGAGCCGTGTGCGCATTTCGCTCACGTCGAAGACCTTGTCCTCGCCGGCCCGGCGGATCTCGGCGGCGTCGAACGGCGGCTCGAAACCAAGCGATGAAGCCAGCCGTATCCCCGCGCGCATCAGCGCCGAAGGCAGCGGCACGGTGACGATGGTTCGTCCCGTTGCCCGGGCGCAGGCGCGCACCATGTCGGCGTAGCGAATCGGCTCGGGCCCGGCGATCACGATCGGCGGGCCGGGCGCCTCGCGCCGGAACAGCGCGGCGACGAGCGCGGCGACCGCGTCGTCGACGAACAGCGGTTGAAGTCGGTGGCGGCCGCCGCCGGGCAGCGGCGCCACGGGCGTGCGTCGCACCAGCCGCAGGATGCGGTTGACGTTGCGGTCTTCGGGCGCGCCGTAGATCATCGAGGGATGGAGCATGACGCCGGCAACGCCCGAAGCGAGAAACGCCGCCTCGCCCGCGCGCACGGCGTCGGCCGCCGGATCGAGCAGCGCGCTGAAGCGGCGCGTCGAGCCCATCAATACCAGACGCTCGCAAGTCTCGGGCAGGACATCGAGCAGGTTCCCGGTGAAGCGCGCAGGGGCGCAGCTCGCCACCCGCCGGACGCCCGCAAGCGCGGCTTTCACCGTTTCGGGCCGTTCGAGATCGGCGGTCACGGCATGCGCGCGCGGATCGAGCGCGTCGAACCTGACGGCGTCGCGTCCGATCGCCGTGACGTCGTGTCCCTCGGCGCAGAGCCGCGTGACGAGGCGGCGCCCGGTCATTCCCGTCGCTCCGAGAACCGCGATCATCGCCGTCGTTGTCCGGCATCCATGGGCGGGCATCATAATGGCGCAACCGGGCGCGGCGGTAGGTGCGATCCGACGAGGGCGGCAACTAATCCTTTCCTTCGCCGTCCCTTTGGCTACAGTCTGGGCACGCCGCCGCGCGACGCCAAAGCGGCGCCTCCGGATTTCGCAGCCCTGGAGACGAGGACCCCATGAAGATCGCGTTTTCCACCAAGCCGGCCGACATGATCGACGCGCTCGTCGTCGGCGCCTACAAGGACCGCAGACTGAGCGCCGCCGCGGCCGCCGTCGATCGCCGGACCGACGGCGCGCTCAGCCGGGCGCTGTCGAACGGCCGCTTCACCGGCAAGGCCCGGCAGGTGCTCGATATCATCGCGCCCCCAGGCGTGGCGGCCGGGCGTGTCGTCGTCATCGGCCTCGGCGAGCGCGGCAAGCTCGACGAGCGCGCGCTGCAGGACCTCGGCGGCACGGTGGTGGGGCACCTCAACCGGGTAGGCGCCAGGACCGCCGCGGTCGACGTCGGAAAATGGAGCGGCAGCCGCAAACTTTCCGCCGCCGAGCAGGCGGCGCAGGTGGCCTACGGCGCGCGGCTGGGCAGTTACCGCTTCGACAAGTACCGGACCAAGGAGAAGCCGGAGGACAAGCCGACGCTCGCATCCCTCACGGTCGTGATCGACGACGCCCGCAAGGCCGAAAAAGCCTTCGCGGCGCTCGACCGGGTCGCCGATGGAGTGTTTTTCACCCGCGATCTGGTGTCGGAGCCCGCCAACGTCATCTACCCGGAAAGCCTCGCCGCCCAGGCCAAGACTTTGGCCGAGCTCGGAGTCGACGTCGAGGTGCTGACCGAGGCCAGCATGAAGAAGCTCGGCATGAACGCGCTGCTCGCCGTCGGTCAGGGCAGCGCGCGCGATTCGCGCCTCGTGGTGATGCGCTGGAACGGTGCCCCGAAGCGCTCGAAGAGGCCGCCCGTCGGCTTCGTCGGCAAGGGCGTGACCTTCGACAGCGGCGGCATCTCGATCAAGCCCGCCGGCGGCATGGAGGACATGAAATGGGACATGGGCGGCGCCGGCGTCGTCATCGGCCTGATGAAGGCGCTCGCCGGCCGCGGCGCGCGGGTCGATGCGGTCGGCGTCGTCGGCCTGGTCGAGAACATGCCGTCGGCCACCGCCCAGCGTCCGGGCGACGTGGTCACGTCGATGTCGGGCCAGACCATCGAGGTGATCAACACCGACGCCGAGGGCCGGCTGGTGCTGGGCGATGCGCTGTGGTACTGCCACACCACCTTCAAGCCCGACGTGATGATCGACCTGGCGACGCTCACCGGCGCCATCATCGTCTCGCTCGGGAGCTACCGGGCGGGGCTGTTCTCGAACGACGACAAGCTGGCCAGGAACCTGGCCGCCGCCGGCGATGCGGCGGGCGAGCCGGTCTGGCGCATGCCCCTCGGCGAGCGTTACGACAAGGACATCAATTCCGACATCGCCGACATGAAGAACGTCGGCAAGAACCGCGAGGCGGGCAGCATCACCGCGGCGCAGTTCCTCAAGCGCTTCGTCGGCGATACGCCTTGGGCGCATCTCGATATCGCCGGCGTCACCTGGTCGAAGTCCGGGACGCCCACCGTGCCTAAGGGGGGCACGGCCTTCGGCGTCCGCCTGCTCGAGCGCTTCATCCGCGACAACTACGAGAGCTGAGGTTCCGCCGGCGGACGACGGATGGTGCGCGCGCGACGCCCGACGGCCGGAGGCGGCAGGCAAGAATGACGGAAGTCGGCTTTTACCATCTGCAGACAACGCCGCTCGAACGCGCCCTGCCGCGGCTGCTCGCCAAGGCGCACGAGGCGGGCATGCGCGCCCTCGTGCTCGCCGGCTCCGACGAGCGCATCGAGGCGCTCGATGCCGCGCTCTGGACCTTCGATCAGGGATCGTTCCTGCCCCACGGCAGCGCGCGCGACGGCAGCGCCGAAGACCAGCCGATCTATCTCACCACTGCGGAAGAGAACCCGAACGGCGCCACGCTGCTCGTCCTGGTCGACGGAATGGAGCCCGCCTTTCTCGACGGCTTCGCGCGCTGTCTCGACCTGTTCGACGGCAACGACGCCGAGGCGGTGGCGGCGGCGCGCGCCCGCTGGACGCGCCTTAAAGAGGCCGGCCACGACCTCACCTACTGGCAGCAGACACAATCCGGTGGTTGGGAGCGCAAGGGGTAGGCCTTCTGCGGGTCGAGCGCGTCGCCGTGGCGGCAATCGCTCAGGCGACCCGATCCTCTTCCATCGCTATCAGCGACCCGGCGGGAATGCCGAACCCCGCCAACCCCGTCTGCTCCCTATGGTAGCGGGTTGCCTCGACCGGCGTTCGAACACCGCTCCGGAGAGACGTGCCGCGGCTCCCTCATTCCGCGATCATGTAGAACTTCCGAAGCGTTTCCGTGATGTGCCAAATGCACTTCGTACCCTTGGGAATGTAGAACACATCCCCGGAGACGAATGTCTCGGCTTGCCCGTCCGCGTTGGTCACCGTCACGGACCCCGAGATGACGGTCATCATTTCATGAACCGGGTAGCTCTCGATTTCTTCCTTGCAGGGCGCGCATTCCCACACGCCCGCCAGAATGGATTCATCCGCGGTCGCAAAGAAGGTATGGTTCAGTTCTGTGTGGTCGTCCGTCGTGAAGGTCTCGGGCTCGGTCAGATTGGAAGGCTGCATCCCGGTTACCGGGTCGCCTTCCGGAAGCAGCCTGATGGCTTTGTTCGTCACGGGCTTTTCCTCCTGCTGATGTTGTCGAGCCTGCGGGCACCGCCCGATCGGCAGCCCCAAAACGGGACCAGGCATCTTTTGTTGTATCATGTAACCGATTGAAATAGCACATTAATTCACCCTAGCCCACACCCCGGTATCGCATCCATAATCGGGAAGCTGGGATAATTCCCATTTTCGTCACTCTGCCGCATCGAGCGCGTTGTGGGCTTCGAGCCAGGCGGTTTCGGCGGCCGCGAGGGCGTGATTGAGATCGGTCGCGCGTTTCATCAGTTCACGCAGCGCGCCGTCCGGATTCGCGTAGGTTTCGGGCCGGGCGAGCTCGGCGTCGAGCGCGGCCTTCTCGGCGGCGAGCCGCGCGATCTCGGCCTCGGCGTTGCGCACCGCGCGGCGCAGCCCGGCGCGAGCGGTCCGCTTTTTGCCCACGGTCCTGCGGTCTCGCGCGCGCTGAGCGTTTGCGGCGTTTGCGCCCGGTTTCTTCGCGGCCGTTCCGGGCGTCGCGCGCTCGGCGAGAAGGCTGCGACGGTAGTCGTCGAGGTTGCCGTCGAAGGGCGTGACCGTGCCCCCGGCGACCAGCCACAGGCGGTCGGCGCAGGCGTCGATCAGGTGGCGGTCGTGGGTGATGAGCACGAGCGCGCCGGGATAGTCGTTGAGCGCCTCGATCAGCGCGTCGCGGGCGTCGATGTCGAGGTGGTTGGTGGGTTCGTCGAGGGCCATGAGGTGCGGCGCGGCGTGGCTCATCAACGCGAGCGTGAGGTGCGCCTTCTCGCCGCCCGAGAGCTCCGCCGCCGTTACGTCGGCCTTGTCCCGGACCAGGCCGAAGGCGCCGAGGCGCGCGCGGACCTTAGTTTCGGACGCGCCGGCCATGCGCTTCGCCATGTGACGGCAGGGACTCGCCGCCGGGTCGAGCTCGTCGATCTGATGCTGGGCGAAATAGCCGACGCGGAGCCTGGCCGCCGTGGTGAGCCGCCCCGCCATCGGCGCGAGCCTGCCCGAGATCAACTTGAGGAAGGTCGACTTGCCGTTGCCGTTGGCGCCGAGCAGCGCGATGCGGTCGTCCATGTCGATGCGCAGGTCGAGACCCCGCAGCACCGGCTGGCCGTCGCCGTAGCCGACGGCGACGCCGTCGAAGGCAACGAGCGGCGACGGCAGCGTCCCGGGGTCGGGGAAACGGAACGCCGTGGTCGGCTCGTGGACCGCGGCGGCGACCGGCGCCATGCGGGCGAGCGCCTTGAGGCGGCTCTGCGCCTGGCGCGCTTTCGTCGCCTGGTAGCGGAAGCGGTCGACGAAAGCCTGCATGTGACGACGCCGCGCTTCCTGCCTCTTGCGTTCGGCCGCCTGCACGATGAGCCGTTCGCGCCGCGTCCTCGCGAAAGCGTCGTAGCCGCCGCGGTAGGCGACGAGCTTGCCGTTCTCGATCGACAGAATGCCTTTCACCGCGGTGTTCAGGAGCTCGCGGTCATGGCTGGCGGCGATCAGGGTGTGGGGATAGCGCCTGAGATAGCCGGCGAGCCATAGCGTGCCTTCGAGATCGAGATAGTTGGTCGGCTCGTCGAGCAGCAGCAGGTCGGGTTCGAGGAAGAGCGTGGCGGCGAGCGCGACCCGCATGCGCCAGCCGCCCGAGAACGATTCGAGCGGACGCGCCTGCGCATCCGCGTCGAACCCGAGCCCCGCGAGGATACCGGCCGCCCGCGCCGTCGCCGCATGTGCGCCGATGTCGGCGAGGCGGGTGTGGATCTCGGCGATGCGGCCGGGCTCGCTCGCGGTCTCGGCCTCGGCGAGCAGCGTCGTGCGCTCGCGGTCGGCGGCGAGGACGGTCGCGATCAGGCTTTCGCGCCCGCCCGGCGCCTCCTGAGCGACGGTGGCGATGCGGACGCCGCGGCGGGTCTCGATCACGCCGCCGTCGGGCTCGAGTTCGCCGCCGATCAGACGCAGCAGCGTGGTCTTGCCCGATCCGTTGCGGCCCACCAGGCCGATCCGGTGTCCGGCGGGCACGGCGGCAGCGGCGGCGTCGAGCAGGACGCGGCCGGCGATTCGGTAGGTGAGCCCTTCGATACGCAGCATGGCGCGCCGGTGATACCACGCGCAGGGCGCCGCGAAAATGCCCGCCGTCCCCGGTGGTCGTCGAACCGGGGAGTTGCCGCTCCGCGGCTGAGGGTCTATAAGGCGCGGCGCGAAACAGGGTTGGAGCCGCATCATGGCCATCGAACGCACGCTGTCGATCATCAAGCCCGACGCCACCAAGCGCGACCTCACCGGGAAGATCAACGCGCGGTTCGAGGAGGCCGGGTTGCGGATCATCGCCCAGAAGCGTCTTCGACTCACCCGCGAGCAGGCCGAGCGCTTCTACGCGGTGCACGCCGAACGTGCGTTCTACGACGACCTGTGCGGCTACATGGGTTCCGGACCCGTGGTGGTGCAGGTGCTCGAGGGCGAGGACGCCATCGCCAAGAACCGCGCGCTCATGGGCGCGACCAACCCGGCCAACGCCGAAAAGGGAACGATCCGGGCCGACTTCGGCGAGTCGGTCGAGGCAAACTCGGTGCACGGCTCGGACTCGCCCGAGACCGCGGCGTTCGAGGTCGCATTCTTTTTCAGCGAGATCGAGATCGTCGGCTGAGACGCCGCCCCGAGGTCAGTCGTCGAGCGGATTGATCAGCAGGCCTTCGGGCGCCGCGGCGCCCGAAATGCGCACGACCTCGTCGGCGACGCGCACGCGTCCCTCGGCGATCAGGCGGAGCGCCAGGGGATAGATGCGATGCTCGGCCTCGAGGACCCGCCGCGCCAGCGTCTCGGGGGTATCTCCGTCAAGCACCGCCACCGCCGCCTGCGCAATGATCGGGCCGGCGTCCATCTCGGCGCGGACGAAATGCACGGTACAGCCGGCGAACCGCACGCCCGCGTCGAGCGCCCGGGCATGGGTGTTGAGCCCGCGGAACGCCGGCAGCAACGAAGGGTGAATGTTGATCAGCCGGTTGTACCAGGTGCGCACGAAATCCTGCGTCACCACGCGCATGAAGCCGGCGAGGCAGACGAACTCGGCTCCCGACGCGCGGATCGCTTCGGTGAGGGCGGTATCGAACGCCTCGCGCGATTCGAAGGCGCGGTGGTTGACGATGGCGACCGGAATGCCGGCGGCGCGGGAGCGTCTGATGCCGCGCGCCTCCGGTTCGTTGCAGATCACGGCGGCGATCTCGGCCGGGAAATCGGGCGAGGCGCAGGCGTCGATCAGGGCCTGCAGGTTGGTGCCCCGTCCCGAAATCAGCGCCGCGACTTTCAGCTTCGCCATGTCGATTCCGCGTTGGTCACGACGATCGCCGGGGCGTCTTCCGTCCGCGCGGCGACGCGGCCGATGCGGTGTACCGTCTCGCCCTCGGCGCGAAGGATCGTCTCGGCCGCGTCGGCGTCGGCGGGCGCGACGATCGCCGCCATGCCGATGCCGCAGTTGAAGGTGCGCGCCATCTCGTCCGCGCTCACCCCGCCGGCGTGAGAAATCCAGGCGAATACGGGCGGTAGTGGCCAGACCGCGGCGTCGATCTCCACCCCAACGTCGGCGGGGAGCGCGCGCGGCAGATTCTCGATGAGACCGCCGCCGGTGATGTGTGCAAGCCCCTTGATTTTACCGGCGCGCGCCGCGGCGAGGCAGCTCTTGACGTAGATTTTCGTCGGTTCGAGCAGGGTCTCGCCGAGCGATGCGCCGGCGGCGAAGGGCGCTTCCGCACCGTAGTCGAGGCCCAGACCCTCGACGACCCGGCGCACCAGCGAGAACCCGTTCGAATGCAGGCCGTTCGACGCCAGGCCCAGGACCACGTCGCCGGCGGCGATCGAAGCGCCGGTGAGCAGCGCGTCGCGTTCGACCGCGCCGACCGCGAAGCCGGCGAGATCGAACTCGTCCGCCGGGTACATGCCCGGCATCTCGGCGGTCTCGCCGCCGACCAGGGCGCAGCCCGCCTGCCGGCAGCCTGCGGCGACGCCGGCGATCACCTCGCGCGCGACCGCGACGTCCAGCCGGCCCGAGGCCAAATAGTCGAGAAAGAACAACGGCTCGGCGCCGTGGACGACGATGTCGTTGACGCACATGGCGACGAGGTCGATGCCCACGGTCGCGTAACGGCCGGTCGCGAAGGCAACCTTGAGCTTGGTGCCGACGCCATCGCTGCCGGCGACCAGCAGCGGGTCCGCGTAGCCGGTGGCCGCGAGGTCGAAAACCCCGCCGAAGCCGCCCACGGCACCGACGACGCCGGGTCGCGCGGTCGAACGTGCAAGCGGCTTGATCGCCTCGACGAGATCGCTTCCCGCGGCAACGTCGACGCCCGCATCCTTGTACGTGATGCCGCGAATGGCCCCCTCGCTCTTGACGCCGTTGTCCGATATAGTGGCCGCGTTCGAGCCGAACATACTGGATCGGGGACGGTTTGCAATGGCCGCAACGCGGCGTCTTGTCGCGCTTGTCGTCGTGCTGGGCCTGGGGGTGCTTGCGCCGAAGGGGGCATCGGCAGCGGGCGGCGATGTCTTCACAGTTGCCGGCGTCGCCGTGGATGTCACGGCATCCGATGCCGAGTCCGCGCGCGAACAGGCTCGGATAGGGGGGCAGCGCATGGCGTTGGAACGGTTGCTCAAGCGCATTGTCCCGGCGGTCCACTATGACCGCCTGCCCAAGCCGGAGGACGCGGCGATCACCGATCTCGTCGAGGGATTCGAGGTCGCGGACGAGCGCGTCGCGCCCAACCGCTACATCGCCTCTCTCACCTTTCACTTCAAACCGGCCGATGTCGGCGCGCTGCTGCGCGATCATCGCGTACCCTATGCGCTGACCCGCAGCCGGCCCTTGCTGGTGCTGCCCCTGTTCCGGACCCGCGAGGCCCTGCTCCTTTGGGACGACAGCAACCCCTGGCGGCTCGCCTGGCTCGGTCTTCCGCCGGCTGACGGGCTGATCGAGGTGATCGTTCCCCTCGGCGAACTCGCCGACATCACGCTCATCGACGCAGCCCAGGCGGCCGCCGGCGAACGCGCGCTGCTCAAGCGCCTTGCCGAGCGCTACGGCGCCGGAGAGGTGGCGGTCGTCGAGGCCGTGGTCGACCGTGATTCGCTGGTCGACACGCCGACTGTCCGGGTCGCTCTCAAACGCTATCGCGACGAGGGCGTGCGCATCGGCGGCGGCACCTACAGTGGTATGGCCTGGGACACGCTCGAGTCGGTGCTCGCGGTCGCCGCCCGGGCGACGCGCAGTCAGATCGAAGAAGAGTGGAAAGAAGCCAACCTGCTGCGTTTCGATCAGGAGGAGAGCATCGCCGTCGATATTTCCTTCAAGGACCTCGGGGAATGGCTCGACATTCGAAGGCGCCTCTCGGGCCTGGCGCTGGTGCGCAACTTCGAGATCGCCGCGTTGTCGCCGCGATTCGCCCGCGTCGTGGTTCATTACCTCGGCGATTCGCGCCAGCTTTCGGGTGCCCTCGCCAATCGCGATCTCGACCTCAGCAAAGAGGCCGACCTCTGGATCCTGCGCCTCCGTGGCTCGAAGGGCGGCGGTGATACGGCGGGCACGACACCCGCCGATCCCGGCGTATCGACGACAGAGTGAGCCTGCCCAACTTCATCAGCCTGGCGCGGCTCTTCGCCGCACCGCTTATCGTCTGGCTGATTCTGACCGGCGAGATTTCGCTCGCCTTCTGGGCTTTCATCGCCGCCGGCATTTCGGACGGAGTCGATGGCTTCATCGCCAAACGCTTCGACCGCACCACCGAACTCGGCGGCTACCTCGACCCGATCGCCGACAAGGTGCTGCTGGTCGGCGTCTATGTCGCTCTCGGTAGCGAGGGACTCGTCGATCTGTGGCTGGTCATTCTGGTCGTTTTTCGGGATCTGCTGATCGTCGGCGGCGCGCTGCTGCTCTGGCTGTTGAGCCGTCCGCTGCGCATGACGCCGCTGATGGTCAGCAAAGTCAACACGGTGGCGCAGATCGTGCAGGCCTCGGTGGTTCTGGGCGGATTCGGCCTCGGCGTTTTGGTCGAGCCTCTCACCGGGGTGCTGAGTTACGTCGTCGCCGCGACGACACTGCTTTCCGGCGCCCTCTACGTCGTCAAGTGGACACGGCGCGCGACCGGCATGGAGCCGCGGACATGACGACGCGCGCCCAGGTCGGCTTCTGGCTCGGAGGACTCGTCGTCTTCGGCCTCTGCCTCTATGTGCTGCGAGGGATTCTGCTTCCCTTCGTCGCCGGCATGGCCGTCGCCTACCTGCTCGATCCGATCGCCGACCGGTTCGAATCCTGGAAACTATCCCGGACCCAGGCGACGAGCGTGATCACGGCGCTGTTCGTGATCGCCGCCGCCGGCGCCTTCGTGCTGCTGTTGCCGCTTCTCCACCAGCAGCTCATCGACTTCATCGGGCGCCTGCCCGACTACGTGAACGGTCTGCGCGAGTTCGCCGCACCGCTTACCGAAACGCTGCTCGCCCGTCTCGCACCGGAGGACGTGGCGCGGGTGCAGGACGCCTTCGCCGGGGCTTCGGACCGCGCGGTGGGCTGGGCGCTCGGCATCGTCGGCGGCATCTGGCAGTCGGGTCTCGCCATCGTCAATCTGTTGTCGCTGCTGTTCATCACGCCGATCGTCACGTTTTACCTGCTGCGCGACTGGGACCGCATCGTCGCATGGATCGACGCCCTCCTGCCGCGGGCGCACGCCGAGGTGATTCGCACCCAGGTCCGGCTCATCGACGAAACGCTCGCCGGTTTCGTCCGCGGCCAGGGTCTCGTCTGCCTGCTGCTCGGCGTCGCCTATGCCGCCGGGCTGACGGCCGTCGGCCTCGACTTTGGGTTGATCGTCGGACTAGCCACCGGACTGGTCTCGTTCATTCCCTATTTCGGCGCGATCTTCGGCCTTGTGGTGAGCGTCGGCATGGCGCTCCTGCAGTTCGACGAGCCGCTGCGCGTCGGACTGGTCGCGGCGGTCTTCGTCGCCGGTCAGGTGCTCGAGGGCAACGTCCTGACGCCCAAGCTGGTCGGCGAGCGCGTCGGCCTGCACCCGGTCTGGGTGATCTTCGGCGCGCTCGCCGGCGGCAGCCTGTTCGGCTTCGTCGGCATTCTGCTGGCCGTGCCGGTGTCCGCGGTGATCGGCGTTCTCGTCCGGTTCGCCGTCGGCCGCTACGTGGCGAGCGCGCTGTTCCGCGGTCCCGCCGGGAGCGGTGGCGGAGACCTCGAAGCATGACGCAGCTCGCGCTCGGGTTCGGCCACCGCGAAGCGCTCGACGCCGAGGATTTTCTGGTCGCGCCCTCGAACCGCGAGGCGGTTCTGTGGCTTGACCGCTGGCCCGACTGGCCGGCGCCGGCGCTCGCCATCCACGGGCCGCCGGGGTGCGGCAAGACCCATCTCACGCATGTCTGGCAGGCGCGCAGCGGCGCGCGCGGGCTGACGTTGCGATCGCTCGCCGGCGTCGCGCCGCACGCCCTCCTCGGCGACGGCGCCTGCGCCGCGATCGACGGCGCCGACGACGGTCCCCTGGACGAACGCGCGCTTTTGCACCTCTACAACGTCGTGGCCGAACGCGGCGGCCATTTGCTGCTGACCGCGCATACGCCGCCCGCACGCTGGCCGATCGGGCTCGCCGACCTGCGCTCGCGCCTCGGCGCGGCGCCGGCGGTGACCGTGCGCGCGCCCGACGACGCCCTGATCGGCGCGCTGATGGTCAAGCAGTTCGCCGACCGCCAGTTGCGCGTCGCCGGGGAAGTCATCGATTTCCTGCTGCCGCGCATGGAACGCTCGTTCGACGCCGCGCGCCGCCTGGTCGCGGCGCTCGACGATGCGGCGCTTGCCGGCCGCCGCAACATCACCGTCCCGTTGGCGCGACGGGTCCTCGAAGAGCTGGAATCCGACCGCAAAGGAGAAACGCCATGGACCTTGGATTGAAAGGCAAACGGGCCATCGTCTGCGCCGCGAGCAAGGGGTTGGGACGAGGCTGCGCCTTTTCGCTGGCGCGCGAAGGCGTCAACGTCACCATCAACGCCCGCGGGACGGATGCGCTCGAGGCGACGGCGGCCGACATCCGCGTCGCCACCGGCGCCGCGGTCGCCACCGTGGCGGCCGACATCACCACCGAGGAAGGCCGCGAGGCGGTGCTCGCCGCCTGTCCCGAGCCCGATATCCTGATCAACAATGCCGGCGGTCCGCCGCCCGGCGACTTCCGCGATTGGGACCGCGACGACTGGATCGCTGCGCTCGACGCCAACATGCTGACCGCGATCTTTCTCATCAAGGCAACCGTCGACGGCATGATCGCGCGGCGCTTCGGACGAATCGTCAACATCACCTCGAGCGCCGTCAAGGCACCGATCGACATCCTCGGCCTGTCGAACGGCGCGCGCGCCGGTCTCACCGGCTTCGTCGCCGGCATCGCCCGCAAGACCGTGCGTCACAACGTCACCATCAACAATCTGTTGCCCGGTCCGTTCGACACCGACCGGCTGCGCGCCAACATGCAGGTTTCGGCCGACAAGAGCGGCCGGCCGTTCGAAGAAGTCTTCGCCGCGCGCGCCAACGACAATCCGGCGGGACGCTACGGCGATCCGGCCGAGTTCGGCGACGCCTGCGCCTATCTGTGCAGCGCCCAGGCCGGCTACATCACCGGCCAGAACCTGCTGATCGACGGCGGCGGCTTCCCGGGCACGCTCTGAGCGGAACGTCTATTCGGCGGCCTTGCTCTCGGGCGCGGGGACGAGACAGACGCTGCGATCGCACACCACCAGCGCCAGCCGGCCGCATTTGAGCGCCAGCGCGTCGGCGCCGAAAATCTCGCGCCGCCAGCCTTGAAGCGCGCGAACTTCGGGCTCGTTCTCGCCGGCGATACGTTCGAGGTCGGCGGCGCTGGCGACGAGGCGCTGGGCGACGTCGTGCTGCTCGCTGCGCATCTTCAAGAGCACCTTGAGGAGATCGACTACTGGCCCGACGCCGCGCGGGATGGGTTTCGGCTTCATCACCTGGGGGCAGTCCTCCTCGGGCACCGCCAGACCGTGCTCGACGGCGGCGATCACCTCGTGTCCTGCGGAGCCTTCGGCGAACTTGCGGCCTAGTCCCCTGGTGCGGGCGAGCGCCTCGGTCGAGACCGGCGCGCGGGCGGCGATCTCGAGCAGCGCCTCGTCGCGCAGGATCCGATTGCGCGGGACATCGCGGGTCTGCGCCCGGCGCTCGCGCCAGGCGGCGACCTCGCGCAGGATGGCGAGCTGGCGCGGGTCGGTGGCGCGGGTCTTGATCCGGCGCCAGGCCAGTTCGGGGTTCATGTCGTAGAGACCGGGATCGGCGAGCGCCGCCATCTCCTCGGCGACCCACGGGGCGCGGCCGGTCCGTTCGAGCCGTTCGGCGAGTCGTTCGTAGATCACCCGCAGGTGCCGTACGTCGTCGAGCGCGTAACCCAGTTGTTGTTTGCTGAGCGGCCGACGCGCCCAGTCGGTGAAGCGCAGCGATTTGTCGATGCGCGCCTTGGCGAGCTTGCCGGCGAGGGCCTCGTAGGACACCGAATCGCCGAAACCGCAGACCATGGCGGCCACCTGGGTGTCGAACAGCGGGGCCGGCACCCGTCCACTCAGCTGGTAGAAGATTTCGAGGTCCTGCCGCGCGGCGTGAAACACCTTCAGGACGCGCTCGTTCGCCATCAGGTCGAGAAGGGGGTCGAGATCGATGCCGTCGGCCAGCGGGTCGATCGCCGCCGCCTGGTCGGGTCCGCCGATCTGCACGAGGCAGAGCCTGGGCCAGAAGGTATGTTCGCGCATGAATTCGGTATCGACGGTGACGTACTCGGCGCCGTCGATACGGGCGCAGAACGCCGCGACGGCGGCGCTGGTGGTGATCGGTTCCATCGGTCAACTGTAGCACGGGCGGACGCTGCCGTCCGGTTGCCGAAAGCCCCCTCCACGAGTCTTGACAACCAGGCCGGTTCCGTGCGCTTTTCCGCTCGCGCGCCGGCGGCGCGAAGGCGAGGAGCGCGGATGCATCGTTATCGAAGCCATACCTGCGGCGAACTCAGGCCCGAGCACGTGGGCCAGACCGCCCGGCTCTCGGGCTGGCTGCACCGCAAGCGCGATCACGGCAACTTGCTGTTCATCGACCTGCGCGACCAGTATGGCCTGACCCAGTGCGTCATCGATACCGCCCACGCGGACTTCGCCGCGATCGAGGCGGTGCGGCCCGAGAGCGTCGTCACCGTCACCGGCCCGGTGGTGGCGCGCAGCGCCGATACGGTCAACCCCAAGCTCGCCACCGGCAAGGTCGAAGTGCGCATCGAGGGCTTCGAGGTCCAGTCGCCCGCCGAGATGCTGCCGCTCCAGGTCCATGGCGATCAGGAATATCCGGAGGAGACCCGCCTGCGTTACCGCTTCCTCGACCTCAGGCGGGAAAAGATGCAGCGCAACATCCTGCTGCGGGCGCGGGTGATCTCCAGCATCCGGCAACGCATGATCGCAGCGGGTTTCACCGAGTTCCAGACGCCGATCCTGACCGCGAGCTCACCCGAGGGCGCGCGCGATTTTCTGGTGCCGAGCCGCCTGCACCCCGGCGCGTTCTACGCCTTGCCGCAGGCGCCGCAGCAGTTCAAGCAGCTCGTCATGGTCTCGGGCTTCGACCGCTATTTCCAGATCGCGCCATGTTTCCGCGACGAGGACGCCCGCGCCGACCGCTCGCCGGGCGAGTTCTACCAGCTCGACGTCGAAATGGCGTTCGTCGAGCAGGACGACGTGTTCGCCGCGCTCGAACCGGTGCTCAGCGGATTGTTCGAGGAGTTCGGCGAACGCACGGTGACGCCGCCGCCGTATCCGCGCATTCCTTTCGCCGAGGCGATGCTCAAATACGGCACCGACAAGCCCGACCTGCGCAACCCGCTGGTCATTGCCGACGCGACCGACGCCTTCCGCGACGGCGGCTTCGGCATCTTCGCCAAGGCGATCGACAAGGGCGCCGTGGTGCGCGCGATTCCGGCGCCGGGCGCGGCGGCGCGGCCGCGCAGCTACTTCGACCGCCTCAACGACTGGGCGCGGGGAGAGGGCGCCGCCGGCCTCGGCTATATCGTGTTCGCCGACGGCGCGGCCAAGGGGCCGATCGCCAAACTGCTCGACGAGGCGCGGCTCGGCGCGATCCGCGAGACGGCGGGGGTGGGCGACGGCGACGCCGTGTTCTTCGCCTGCGACAAACCCGCAGCGGCGCAGGCCTTCGCCGGGGTCGTGCGTCAGCGCATCGGGGCCGACCTTGATCTCGTCGAGCAGGACAGCTACCGCTTCTGCTGGATCGTCGACTACCCGATGTTCGAACGCGATCCGGCGACCGGCAGGATCGAGTTCAGCCACAATCCGTTTTCGATGCCGCAGGGCGGGCTCGAAGCGCTGGAAACGAAAGACCCGCTCGACGTCCGCGCCAACCAGTACGACATCGTCTGCAACGGGGTCGAGCTGTCGAGCGGCGCCATCCGCAATCACCGGCCCGACATCATGTACAAGGCGTTCGGCATCGCCGGCTACGACCGGGACGAGGTCGAGCGCAAGTTTCCCGCGCTGCTTCACGCCTTCCAGTACGGCGCGCCGCCACACGGCGGGCTGGCGCCGGGGATCGACCGCATCGTTATGCTGCTCGCCGACGAGCCCAACATCCGCGAGGTCATTTGCTTTCCGATGAACCAGCAGGCCGAGGACCTGATGATGGGCGCCCCGGCGCCGGTCGACGACGCGCACCTCAAGGAACTGCACATCCGCGTGGCGCTCCCGCCCAAGCGCAAGGCGGGCGACTGAGCACGGCGCGGTCCGGTTCGGCTCAGACCGAACGCGTGATGCCGCCGTCGATGCGGATGTTCTGGCCGGTGATGTAGCTCGACCGGTCGGAGGCGAGGAAAGCGATCAGCTCGGAGACTTCGCCGGTCCGCCCGTAACGGCCCATCGGGATGCGCGCGCGCCTTTCCGCGCTCTCCGGCAGGCTGTCGATGAAACCGGGAAGCACGTTGTTCATCCGGATGTTGTCGGCGGCATGGTGGTCGGCGAACAGCTTGGCAAAGGCGGCGAGACCCGCGCGGAACACGCCCGAGGTCGGGAAAGCCGCTTCGGGCTCGAAGGCCGCGTATGTCGAGATGTTGACGATCGAGCCGGATTTTTGGGTTTTCATGATCGGCGTCACGAGCCGGGCGATACGCACGACGTTCAGCAGATAGACCTCCATCCCGAGATGCCAGTCGTCGTCGGCGATCTCCAGGATCGGACCCTTGGGGCCATGCCCGGCGCTGTTGACGACCGCATCGATGCGGCCCCACCGCGCCATGGTTTCGTCGACCAGCCGGGCGAGGTCCGCCACCGAGCGGTTCGAACCGGTGACGCCGAGACCGCCGAGTTCCCCGGCCAGCGCCTCGCCCTTGCCCGAGGACGACAGGACGGCGAGGTTGAAACCTTCGTCATGCAGCCGGCGCGCGGCGTCGGCGCCCATGCCGCTGCCGCCGGCGGTGACGATGGCCGTTTTGGTTTGCGTCATAGCTCTGTTCTTTCCTCGGTCAGGACCGGATGGACAACCTGTTGAAAGCTCGCATCTAGAGCGAGATGTGGTGAGATTGAACCATTCTGACGGCGCGCATTTGCGACAAGGTCAAGGGGTTTGGCGCCGCCCATACCAGGAGGTACGGG
>JBHHZM010000035.1:0-25667 GCA_046758065.1 Alphaproteobacteria bacterium
GCGATGATCGCAATGGCAGGCTGCATCGCCGCCCAAGGCCCCTGATCCACGCGGCCAATGCCGCCGACCGAACCTCGAACGTCAACCTCCAAACCGTCGTGAAAATCCCCCGCCAAGACCGCCGTCAACCCGGCCGATCACGCTCGTCTCGTTCAAATCAGGCAGTGGCGATGAATAATTCGGGCTAACTGCCGGGGTTCGAAAAATCTATGCGCCCGTAAAAGACCGGAATTTCGCCTTTTGGCTATTCGCGGACTCAATGGCGGTGCCAGAACAATGACCACTTTCAGACAATAGGCCGACAGACGAGGCCACTTCGTGCTTTCAAGCCGCGGCTAATTTCAACCTGAGACACTATCGTTCTGTCGGTTTGCCCGCGCCCGTCGATCCGGGGGTGCGGCGGTGTCGCGAACCGCGTATGCTGGCGAAAATCGACCGGGGTGCGAGGCGTTGGAACGGGTCCAGGGAGACCGGTATGACAAAGGCGATACGGATCCTGCAGGCCGAGCATGCCAACATGTCGAAGGTGCTTGCCGTGCTTGAAGCCGAAATGCGGGCCTTCCGTGAACTCGGCAAACTCGATTTCGACCTGATGTTCACGATCATCGATTACATTGAAAGCTTTCCCGTCAAATCCCATCATCCCAAAGAAGAGCGCTACCTGTTCGACGCCCTTGCGCGACGCGATCCCGGCGCGGCGCCGTTGATCGCGGAGCTGTGCCGGCAGCACGAGGACGAAAAGGCGCTGATCGCCGATCTCAAAGCCGCGGTCGAAGCCCTGTCCATCGAAACCCCGATGGACAAGGCCGAGTTCGAGAAACTCGTTACCGGCTATTCGTCCTTCATCTACGAGCACATGCGCAAGGAAGAGACGATGCTCTTTCCGATGGCGCGCGAGAGCCTGCGGGCGGAGGACTGGATCGAGATCGAACAGGCGTTCGAAGCCAACCGGGATCCCGCTTTCGGCGACGAGGCGGAGGAACGTTATCACGAACTTCTGCGGCGGATCATTTATCTGTCGCAATCGCCGCTGAGCGCGCATTCCGACCCCTGAAACCGGCGCGTTGCCGGGCCCGGTTGCGGCGGCTATGATTCTCCGGGCGGCGCATGAGCGCCGACAATCGGGGCGACAGATGACGGTGCGCGGCGTTCTCCTCGATCTCGAGGGCGTGCTGTACCAGGGCGACGCGCCGATACCCGGCGCGGTCGAGGCGGTGCGGCGTCTCGGCGATGCGGGGCTGGGCCTGCGGTTTCTGACCAATACGACGACGCGACCGCGCAGCCATATCGTGGCGCGTATGCGCGCCATCGGCTTCGCAGTCGATCCCGCCGACGTCTTCTCGCCGGCGATGGCGGCCGGCCGCAGCCTGAGGCGCGCCGGCGTTCACCGCATACACCTTGCCGCGCCCGAAAGCCTCGCCGCGGACTTCACCGGCTTCGAACTCGTCGATGAGCGCGTCGATGCGGTGGTGCTCGGCGACCTCCACACGGAATTCACCTGGTTGCGGCTCAATCGTCTGTTCGGAATGCTGCTTGCCGGCGCGCGGCTGGTCGCCTTGCACAAGAACCGCTTCTGCCGGCGCGAAGAGGGGCTGGGGCTCGACCTCGGCCCGTTCGTTGCGGCGCTCGAATACGCTGCGGGCACGACCGCCGCGGTGATGGGCAAGCCGTCGCCCGCCTTCTTCGCGATGGCGCTCGAATCGCTCGGACTCGCTGCCGACGAGACCGTCATGGTGGGCGACGACATCGAGGCCGATATCGGCGGCGCCCGGGCCGCAGGCATTTACGCGGTGCAGGTCGAGACCGGCAAGTACAGCCCGCGCGACCGCGCCCATCCGTCGATCGCGCCCGATGCGCGAATCCGTTCGATCCGCGAGCTCCCCGAGCTGATCCGGCAACTCACCTAACGGGGTCCGCTTCGCCGCCGGGAGCCCGGTCTCATTTGGCGGCAGCGTCGCCGGCGCGGGCGATACGTTCGCGCAATTCGACGACGTGTTCGGGGTCGGTGCCGTATTCGTCCGAATCGGCGGTGGTGAGGAAGGCCTCCCAGAACAGGCCGACGGGATCGACGATCCAGCGTTTCTCAAGATGGGCGTAACAGCAGGTCGCCTGTCCGATCTCGATTTTTTGCCCTTCGGCGCGCTGTAGCCGCGAATAGACCTCTTCGAGCTCGCCGGCGGTTTCCACCTGAATGCCGAGATGATCGACGCCGGTTTTGAAGCCGCGCGCGGAGATCGAAAAATTGACCCGCGGATCGTCGAGCATCCAGCGCGCGTAATCATCCTTGCACAAGCTCGGTGCGGTGTCGAACAGCGCTGAGTAGAAGCGCAGTCCGGCGTCGAAATCATCGACGGACATCTGGATATGAAAGCGTTTCATGGACAAGCCTCCCTGTAATGCATTTTCCGTTCGCAACCCCGCCGCTGCCCGTGGACAAAGACGCGTCGGGTGAAGCGAGTGAACGCCATACCCGCTATGGTAGAACAAAATATAGAAAATATTTTTATCAGTTGCAACCCGTTTTCGTGAACGACGCCAGGCGGCGCGCATTCGAGGCGAGCCGACGT
Source organism: Alphaproteobacteria bacterium (assembly GCA_046758065.1). Lineage (GTDB taxonomy): Bacteria > Pseudomonadota > Alphaproteobacteria > JAAXGF01 > JAAXGF01 > JBHHZM01. The sequence continues at coordinate 2,568 of JBHHZM010000035.1, forward strand.
TCGCCTTCGGGAAGCGATTCCCAGTGCGGCGAACGAGGACTTCCCGACGTCCGCATGACGGGAAAAATGATTCGCGTGTAACGGGAAAATATTTTACGCTTTTTGCGTGAGGATTCCTGGAGGGAAATTCGATTAAATTGCAATTTCCGCTTCACAGTGCGCGCGAATCTCCACCGCGTCGCGGTCCTCGAAATATGGAGCGACGTCGCCGCGTCCGAGACGCATGATCGGGATTGAACCATTCGCCGGCGCCCGGGCGGTGCTCGCTGAACGCAACTTCCGCCTCTTCGCGATCGGGCACGCGATCGCCTACGTGGGGTTCTGGGTCAATTTTGTCGCGGTAGGCTGGCTCACCTGGCAGCTCACGGGTTCGCCGACCTGGCTCGGGATCGTCGGCTTTGCCGATCTCTTTCCCGCCCTGGTCATCGGCCCGTTCGCCGCGGCGCTGATCGACCGCTGGGACCGCCGCAGGGTTCTCATGGTCACCGTTCTCTCGGTGGTCGCCCAGATGTCCACGCTCTTCGTCCTGGTATTCGCCGAGTTCATCACCATCGAAGGATTCCTGGTTCTGGTCCTCTTCCAGGGCGTCATCATCGCCTTCAGCCAACCCGCCACGCCGGCCCTCATCGCCCATCTGGTGCGGAAGGAAAATCTTCCCGCCGCGATGGCCGTCGACGCCTCGATCGCGCAGGTGACCAATTTCATGGGTCCGGTTGTCGCCGGATTCATACTGGTGTTGGGCGATATTGCCTTCGCCTTCTTGTTCAACGCCATCTGCTACTTCTCTTATTTCGTTTCGATTTTCCTGATCCGAATGGAGGCGACAAAACACGCCTGGCGGGTCCGCGATTCGGTTCTGAGCGAGGTCCGGGAAGGGCTGCGCTATGCGGTGGCGCACCGCGGAATCGGTCCTATTCTGCTGTTGCTGCTGATCGAGGGGATGATCGCCCGGCCGGTCTCCCAACTCCTTCCCGGGTTCGCGGCCGAGGTCTTCGGCAGGGGCGCCGAGGGGGTCGCAACGCTCAATGCCGCGATCGGCCTCGGCGCGCTGGTCGCCGCTCTCTGGCTCGCGCATCGCGGCCGCATCGCCGGTCTCACGGCGCTGACGCTCGGCAGCTTCGTCCTGCTCGGCGGCGCCATGCTCGCGTTCGGCGCGGCGACCGCATTTCCCGCCGGCGTCGCGGCGATGGTGGTGTTCGGCGCCGCAACCTCGGCGCTGGTCGTCGGCTCGCAGACGCTGACGCAGTGCGCCGTCGACGACGCGGTGCGGGGGCGCATCATGGGCGCGGTCTTTCTGATCTCGCGCGGCGGCGCCGCGTTCGGCACGCTGATCATGGGTCGGCTCGCCGATACCTTCGGTCTGCAGGCGCCCGTCCTCGGCGGGGCGCTGATTCTCGGTATCTTCTGGCTCTGGACGATGAATCGCCGCCGGGCGATAACGGCGGCCTTCGAGACCGGGAGCGACTGAACGCCGGAGCGCCGGGCCTGCCGCCGCCGCCGCCCGAACGGTCGGCAAATCCCCGGGCGCCGCTAGACGCGACCGCGGGCTGGACAGCGCCACCCATCTGGTCTAATCACGGGGCCGGGCTCAATGCCCGCATATCCGGGGATGACGCAATAATGGATATCGCCGCCGACCACGCAGACATCATTCTGGCGCCCGACGAGCCGTCACCCGTGACGGTCGAGCGCGAGAACGGGGCCTCACCGTTTTTTCTCGTCTGCGATCACGCCGGCAAGACGATCCCACGCAGTCTCGGGAACCTCGGTCTGCCGGACTTCGAGCGCGAACGCCATATCGCATGGGACATTAGCGCCGCCCGCGTCGCGCGGCGGCTGTCGGCGCGCTTCGACGCGACGCTGGTGCTGCAGACCTATTCGCGGCTGGTCATCGACTGCAACCGGCAGCCCGGCGGCGACGGGTCGATCGCTACGTTGAGCGAAATCACGGAAGTTCCCGGCAACCGGGATCTTCGCTCCGGGGCCGCCGCGGCCCGCGCCCGCAAAATTTTCCATCCCTACCACGACGCCATCGCCGCCGCGCTCGACGCCCGCGCCGCCGCGGGGCGGCCCAGCGTCCTGGTCGCCGTGCACAGCTTCACGCCGGTGTTCAAGGACGAGCGCCGACCCTGGCACCTCGGTATTCTCTACAACCGCGACCCCCGGTTCGCCCGTATCCTGCTCGATATGCTGGCCGGAGACGACGCGCTCTGCATCGGCGACAACCGGCCCTACGCCGTCGGCGACGACACCGATTACACGATCCCGGTACACGGCGAACAGCGGGGTCTGCCGCATGTCGAGCTCGAAATCCGGCAGGATCTGATCGAGAACGAAGCGGGGCAGGCCGAATGGGCGGAACGCCTCGACGTTCTCCTTTCGGGCGCGCTCGAACGCCTACGCGTGGCCGATCCCGGCGCCTGAAGCGTCGTCGCGGGCGGCTCAGCCCGTTCTTGCCAACTGGCCGGCGAGTTCTTCGACCACCTCGTCGGTCGAGCGGATGCGGCAATAGCCCTTGATCGCCCTCAGCGAGTTGTCGTGGCGTTCCTGACTGTAGGTGCAGCAGGCGTCCTTGACGAGCGTGACCAGATACCCCCGGTCGGCGGCGTCGCGCACCGCCGATTCGACGCACTGATCGGTGACCACCCCGGTAATGACGAGATACTCGACGCCGAGATTGCGCAGCACGTAATCGATGTTGGTCGCGTTGAAGGTGCTCGACGCCGTCTTCGGAATGACGATCTCGTCGCCCTGGGGGCGGATGTCATCGACCATCTCGGCGTCCTTCGATCCCTTGGGCACGTGCATGTTCGAGATCTTGTAATCGAGACTGCGGTCGCGTCCGTCGCGGGTCAGGCTCTCGATCATGGTGAAGACGACCTCTGCCCCGGCGCCGCGAAACGCCTGCTGGAGTTTCCGGATATTGGGGATGACCTGATTTTCGAGCCGCTCGAAGTAATGCGCGTATTGCGCCATGTCGTGGCCGGCGAACTCGCTGCCTTCAGGGGTGGCGCAATATTTCTGGACGTCGATGATCAGAAGCGCGGCGCATTCGGCAATCACCGGAACCTCGCGCGACATCACCGGCGCTCTGCGGGCGGCTTCGTGCGTCATCATCCCCTCCCAAGAACAGACGTTCGATTCCGGGGACTGTAGCGGGGCGGCATCGGCGCGTCAAAGCGCGGGACGACGCCATCCCCGCCACGCCGGCGACCCCCGGGTGTCTCCCTTCGCTTACGCGATTGACGCTGGCTTCCGTTTCCCCGACGATCCCGGAAGATCGAGGGAGCGTGGCGAAGGGAGACCAGCGATGAACACCGAGGTCATCGTCACCTGTGCGGTCACCGGGGCCGGCGACACGGTCGGCAAGCATCCGGCAATTCCGGTGACGCCCGGAGAGATCGCCGACGCGGCGGTCGAGGCGGCGCGCGCCGGCGCGGCGATTGCGCATATGCATGTGCGCGATCCGGAGACCGGCAAGGGAGCGCGCGATCCGGCGCTGTTCCGCGAGGTCGTGGAGCGGGTGCGCGCCGCGAACGTCGACGTTATCGTCAACCTAACCGCGGGCATGGGCGGCGACTGGATTCCCGGCGAGGACGATCCCCGGATCGGCGATCCCGAAAGCGATCTGGTCGGTCCCGAAGAGCGGCTGGTCCACGTCGAGGAGCTGAGGCCCGAAATTTGCAGCCTCGACTGCGGTTCGATCAACTTCGGCGACATTCTTTATATCAGCACGCCGGCGTATCTCCGGGTCATGGCGCAGCGCATCAAGGCGTTGGGCGTCAAGCCCGAGATGGAGGTCTTCGACCTCGGGCATTTGCGCTTCGCCAATCAGCTCGTTAGCGAGGGCATGATCGAGGACCCGCCGCTCTATCAGATCTGCCTGGGCATTCCCTGGGGCGCGCCGGCCGATACCGCGACCATGAAGGCGATGTGCGACATGCTGCCTGAGAACGCGCAGTGGGCGGGGTTCGGCATTTCGCGCATGGAGATGCCGATGGTGGCGCAGGCCATGCTTCTCGGCGGGCACGTTCGCGTCGGCCTCGAGGACAACCTCTACCTCGAGCGGGGCGTGTTCGCCTCGAACGGCGAACTCGTCGAGAAGGCGATCCGCATCGTCGAACATCTCGGCGCCCGCGCGGTCACGCCGGCCGAAGCGCGCGAGAAACTGGGTCTGAGAAAACCGGGCTGAACCGGCGGCGCGGATCGGGAAAACAAGGAACGCGAGTGAATACCGAGGTCATCGTGACCTGCGCCGTCACCGGCGGCGGCGATACGGTCGGCAAGCACCCGGCGATTCCGATCACGCCGGAAGAGATCGCCGCCGCGGCGATCGAGGCGGCACGGGCGGGCGCGGCGATCGTCCACGTTCACGTGCGCGATCCCGGGACCGGGACGACCTGCCGCGATCCCGCACTGTTCCGCGAGGTGGTCGCGCGGCTGCGCGATTCCGATGTCGACGTGGTCATCAACCTCACCACCGGCGGCGGCGCACGCTGGATGCCGGGCGAGGACGACCCGGCCGTCGGCCACCCCGACAGCACGCTGGCGCCGCCCGCAGACCGCGTCGTCCATGTCGAGGAACTGCTTCCCGAGATTTGCAGCCTCGATTGCGCCACCATGAACTTCGGCGAGCATGTGTTCATGAACACGCTGCCGCACTTGAGGGTCATGGCGCGGCGAATCAGGGACTGCGGCGTCAAGCCCGAACTCGAAGTCTTCGACGCCGGCCACGTCCTGGTCGCCAACCGGCTCATCGCCGAGGGGCTGGTCGAGGACCCGCCGCTCTATCAGCTCTGTCTCGGGATTCCCTGGGGCGCGCCGGCCGACAGCGCGACGATGATGACCCTGCGCGACATGCTGCCGGAAGGTGCCCTGTGGTCGGGCTTCGGCATCTCGCGCATGGAAATGCCGATGGTCGCGCAGGCGGTGCTGCTGGGCGGCAACGTCCGCGTCGGCCTCGAAGACAACCTTTATCTTGAGCGGGGCGTGTTCGCGTCGAACGGTCAGCTCGTCGAGAAGGCGGTCCGAATCATCGAATATCTCGGCGCCCGGGCGCTAAGTCCCGCCGAAACGCGCAAGAAACTGGGCTTGCGGAGGAAGAACTAGTGCAGCGGCGCATACTGATGGTTCAGTCCAATCCGTCACCCCCGCGAAAGCGGGGGTCCGGCGGCACGTGGATTCCGGCTCGGCGCTTCGCTCCGGCCGGAATGACCGGTTGAGTCAGCGGGTGAATCTTTTGTTTGTATCTGTGCACTAGTCATGTGCGGAGCATGGCTCGTTGTTGGCGGCGGCCCGGCGGGGCGTCGCCCGTGAGCAGGCCCGAAGCCGCGGCGGTGCGCCGCGTCGCCATTGTCGGCACCGGCGTCATCGGTGGCGGCTGGGCGGCGCATTTTCTCGCCCGCGGCCTCGACGTTGCGGCCTGGGATCCGCACCCGGAGGCGGAGCCGCGCGTGCGTGCCATGATCGACAACGCCTGGCCGGCGCTCGAACGTCTCGGGCTGGCGCCGGGCGCCGATCGCGGCCGGCTGCGCTTCGTCACCGACCTCGCCGCGGCGGTCGGCGACGCCGAATTCGTGCAGGAAAGCGCGCCCGAGGTCGAAACGCTCAAGGCCGATCTGCTCGCCCGCATCGACGCCGCGGCGCTCCCCGGGACGGTGATCGCTTCGAGCTCTTCGGGATTGTTGCCGAGCCGCATTCAGGCGGGCTGCGCGCGGCCCGGGCGGGTGGTCATCGGCCACCCCTTCAACCCGGTCTACATCCTGCCGCTGGTCGAGGTCCTCGGCGGCGCGGCGACCGACACCGACGCCGTCGCCTGGGCGCTCGATTTCTACCGCGCGGTCGGAAAGGAACCCCTGCACGTCCGCGCCGAGTTGCCCGGCTACGTTTCCGACCGGCTGCAGGAGGCGCTGTGGCGCGAGGCGCTTCACATGATCGCCGACGGTGCGGCGACGACCGCGGAGATCGACGCCGCGATCACCGGCGGTCCCGGCCTGCGCTGGGCCTTCATGGGGGTCTGCCTGACTTTCCACCTGGCCGGCGGCGAACGCGGCATGGCGCATATGCTCGAACAGTTCGGCCCGGCGCTGAAATGGCCGTGGACCCGGCTGGCGGCGCCCGAGCTTACCGACGACCTCGCCGGGCGCCTGGTCGAAGGCACGGCGGCACAGGCGGCGGGCTGGTCGGTCAGGGCGCTCGAGCGCGAACGCGACGACTGCCTGATCCGCATTATCCAGGCGCTGGCGGACTACCGCGCCCAACGGGCCGCGGCTTCCCCGGAAACCTGAGCCCATGGCCCTGCTTGGGACCGAGACGATCGTTGCGCCGCTCGTCCTGCACGAGGCGACGGTGCGCCCCGAATGGGTCGATTACAACGGCCATCTCAGCGAAGCCTACTACGTGTTCGTTTTCGGCCACGCCAGCGATGCGCTCTACGACTTCATCGGCATGGATGCGGCCCATCGCGAGCGCACCCGGACCTCGGTCTATACCCTCGAAGCGCATATCGGCTATCTTCGCGAAGTCGCCGAAGGCAGCCGGCTTCGGGTAACGACGCAGGTTATCGGCGTCGATACCAAGCGGATGCATATCTTCCATGCCATGGATGACGGGGAGGGTGGAGCCTTGCTGGCGACCGAGGAGCTGATGTTGTTGCACGTCGATATGCGCGGCCCGCGCGCCGCCCCGTTCCCGCCCGAAATCGCGGCGCGCCTCGAGGCGATCCTCGCGGCCCATGCCGGCCTCGCGCCGCCACGGCAGGCCAGCCGCCGCATCGCCCTGCCGCGCTGAGGGACGGGCGGGGAAGCATGAGCGCGGTTTACCCCGGTCTGGCCGGCAAGCGGGTGATCGTCACCGCGGCCGGCGCCGGAATCGGCCGGGCGATCGCCGGCGCCTTCCTCGACGCCGGCGCGCGCGTTCATGTGTGCGATGTCGATGCCGAAAGGCTCGCGGCGTTCCGCACCTCCGTTCCCGAACTCGGCGCCACCGTGGCCGACGTCGCCGACGCCGTCCAGGTCGATCGCCTGTTCGAAGAGGCGCTCGGCCACCTCGGCGGGCTTGACGTGCTGGTCAACAACGCCGGTATCGCTGGGCCGACGGGACCGATCGAGATGCTGTCGCCACAGGATTGGCGCCGCACCTTCGAGGTCAATCTCGACGGCCAGTTTTTCTGTCTGCGTCGCGCCGTACCGCTGCTCAAAGAGGCCGGCGGCGGCGCCATCGTCAACCTCGCCTCGACCGCCGGTTTCATGCCCTATCCCCTGCGGACGCCGTACGCCGCCTCGAAATGGGCGGTGGTGGGGTTGAGCAAGTCGCTGGCGAGCGAGCTGGGCGCGTTCGGCATTCGGGCCAACGCGGTCTGCCCGGGCTCGGTCGCGGGGGCGCGCATGGACCGGGTAATCGTCGCCGAGGCGGAAAGCCGGGGGACAAGCGTCGAGGCGGTTCGGGAGAGCTATCTCCGGCAGTGCTCGCTGCGCTGCTTCATCGATCCGGAGGATATCGCGGCGACGGTGCTGTTCGTCTGTTCCGATGCGGGTGCGAAGATCACCGGGCAGGTTCTCTCGGTGGACGGCCATACCGAGAGCCTGATCAACTGAGTACGCGAGCGATCCGGCGGGGGCTTGCCGGGCGGTTCCGGCATCGCTATAGCTCGGTCCCGGGAGAGGTACAGGGGAGGTTCTCAATTGTCACGTGCGGTTTTCGTCGACTGTCCGTCTTTTCTCGCCGCGCTCTATTCCACCGAGCTCGAGGCGATCGTTCCCGACCTCGCGGTCAACGTCGGCGATCCCAGCGAGGACGAGGTGGTGGCGCTGCTCGAAGGCCGCGTCGCCGCGCTCAACGACCACTGCTACATGCCGGCGCGTCTGCTCGAGGCCTGTCCCGGACTCAAGATCATCGTCTTCATGGGCACCGGCGCGTCGAGTTACGTCGACGTGGCGGCCGCCGAACGCCTCGGCATCCGCGTGCGCACCTTCCGCGGTTATGGCGATCGCTCGATCGCCGAGCACGCCTTGGCCCTGATGTTCGCCGCCGGCCGGCAGATCGCCGCCATGGACCGGGGCGTCCGCGCCGGCGATTGGCGGGTGCTCGACGGCATCGAGTTCGCCGGCAAGACGCTCGGCGTCGTCGGCACTGGCGGAGTCGGCCGGGAAATGGCGCGCCTCGGCCATGCCCTCGGGATGGAGGTGATCGCCTGGAACCGCAGCGGCGTGTCCGACGACCTGCCTTGTGCGCCTTGCGCGCTCGACGATCTGCTCGCCCGCGCCGACGTGGTCTCGCTCCATCTGGCGCTCGGCGAGCAGACGCGCGGCATCATCGACGCCCGATGTATCGGGCTGATGAAGCCGTCGGCCATCCTGGTGAACACCGCCCGCGGCGCGCTGGTCGACGAGGCGGCGCTGGTCGAGGCCCTGCGGGCCGGCCGCATCCGCCACGCCGCGCTCGACGTTTTCGACGACGAACCGCTCGCCGCCGACCATCCGATGGCCGGTCTCGACAATGTGACGTTGTCGGCGCACGCTGCGTTTATGACCGCCGAAGCCTCGAAGCGCATGTGGCGGATGGCGCTCGAGATTCTGCGCGACGAGTTGGCGGCACTGGCCGAGCGCTAAATCGAACGGCCCGACCATATCTCGTGTAATACATTACATGTGTGATTTAATCACTTGTAGATAAAACGGTTTACGAAAACATCGTTCGCGCGTGTCGTAGGCGGATTCATGGCCAAAGCTGGTGGCGGTCCTATGCCTCGGGGCGGGGAACGGAACCGCGTCGGCAAATGTCTGCGTTTCCGTTACGCATGAGACTATCGGGCAGCGCTCGGAATTGTTACTGTGATTGCCCGCTTTCCGGTTGGAGGCGGACAACACGACACCCAGGAGGGGATTGCCTAGGATACCAAATACATCATACTGTATCGCAAGCCTGTCGCAGGGCATGCCGGCGACGTGGAGGGCGTTTTTCGCCGGAAGGACCCCAAAGCAGGGCAATAGCCTCTCGTGCGGTCACCGCACGCTTACAAACGAATAGGGAGCTCACGATGAAAATCCTACGGAGATCAGTGGTATTCGGGCTTGGCGTCGGGCTGATGCTGGGCCTGGGCGTAACGTCCCTGCCGCGCGATGCCGCCGCGCAGTGGGAACCGAAAAAGCCGGTCGAGTTCATCATCATGGCGGGCAAGGGCGGCGGCGCCGACAAGATGGCGCGGCTGATGCAGAGCGTCATCCAGAAGCACGGGCTTTCGTCCAAGCCGTTCACGCCGATCAACAAGCCGGGCGGTTCGGGGGCCGAGTCGCTGGTCTACCTCAAGCAGCACACCGGCGATAACCATGTCATCATGGTCACCCTGAACAGCTTCTACACCACCCCGCTGCGCCAGCCCGGCCTCGGCATCGACATCTCGACCTTCACGCCGATCGGCCGCATGGCGGAGGATACGTTCCTGTTGTGGGTGAATTCCGATTCGGGCATCACGAGCGTCGAGGAGTTCGTCAAGGCGGCCAAGGCCAAGGGCAACGCCTGGATAATGGCCGGCACCGGCAAGGGCCAGGAAGACCAGCTGCTGACCGACTTCCTCAATAAGGCCTACGGCCTCAGCATGAAGTACGTGCCTTACAAGGGCGGTGGCCGGGTGGCCAAGGAACTCGCCGGCAAGAACGCCAATTCGACGGTCAACAACCCGTCCGAGCAGCTCGGCTTCTACGAAGCCGGCAAGACCCGTCCGCTGGCCGCGTTTACGCCGACGCGCCTGCCCCTGTTCCCCGACGCCCCGACGTTCAAGGAACTGGGCAAGAACTTCGTCTATTTCATGCAGCGCAGCGTTGTCGGCGCGCCCGGCATGAGCAAGGAGGCCGAAGCTTACTACCGCGGTGTCTTCGCCCGGGTCTACGCCACCGACGAGTGGCAGGCCTACATGAAGAAGAAGAGCCTGCAGGGCGGTTTCCTGACCGGCGGGGCCCTCAAGAATTACTGGGCCCGCGAGAAAGAGAATCACCGCAAGATGCTCATCAAAATGGGCGAGATCAAGGGCTAGGCGGTCCGGCGCAAGACGACGACGGGCGAGGGTAGGCGCCGGTCATGCGGAGGGCCGAATTGGTCATGGCGCTCGTCATGGCGGTGTTCTCCGTTTATCTGATGTGGAAGAGCGCGGAGCTCCCCATCGGCTGGATTCCCGACGAGGGTCCGGGCGGCGGGGCGTTCCCGTTCTGGCTGTCGGCCGGCATGCTGGTTTGTTCGATATGGACCGTCGTCCGCTGGCTCGGGCGGTCGAGCGAGGTGGCGCGGTCGACGGCGCCGTTCATGGACAGGGCGACGCTGAGGCTGTTTCTGCTGGTTGCGGGATCGCTGACGGCGATGATCGGCGCTGTGCACGTCATCGGCATCTACGGCGCGGTGCCGCTGTTTCTCGTCTTCTACATGCGTTTTCTCGGCCGCCACCGCTGGCTCGCCACCGGGGCGGTGGCGGTCGTTACGCCTGTCGTCACCTTCTTTTTCTTCGAGATCACCCTGAACATCACCTTGCCGAAGGGCCTGACCGAGCCGCTGTTTTACCCATTGTACGACATCTTTCTCTGAGTTCGTTCGCCGGCGCGGCGTCGCGGGCGTCCCGGCCGCAGGGGGCGGGCCGCACAACGCGAACGTCGGGGAACGCGTCGATCCCGGGGTATGAGCAGACATGGAAATCCTGCAACATCTCGTCGACGGCTTCTTTATTGCGTTCCAGCCGCTGAACCTCGGGCTGGTGGCGTTCGGCTGCACCGTCGGCCTGTTCATCGGCGCGATGCCGGGACTGGGTTCGGTCAACGGCGTGGCGATTCTCCTGCCCATGACCTTCCTGGTGCCGCCGACCTCGGCGATCATCTTTCTCGCCGCGCTCTATTACGGCGCCATGTACGGCGGCGCGATCAGTTCGATCATGCTGGGCATTCCGGGGGCGTCGACGGCGGTGGCGACCACCTTCGACGGGCGCCCGCTCGCGCTCAAGGGCCTTGCCGACAAGGCGCTGGTCGCGGCCGCGACGGCCTCTTTCGTCGGCGGCACCATCTCTGTGGTGCTCTTCACCCTGTTCGCGCCGCCGCTCGCCGAGGTGGCTCTGACCTTCGGTTCGCCCGAGATCTTCGCGCTCATGATTCTCGCCTTCGCCACCTTCATCGGCCTCGGCGGGGACGATATTCCCAAGACCTTCTTCTCGATCTTCATCGGACTGGTGATGAGCGCCGTCGGGCTCGACATCATCAGCGGCCAGCCCCGCCTGATCTTCTTCGACCTGCCGGGCTTCTTCCACGGCATCAATTTCCTGGTGCTGGCGATCGGCATCTACGGCATCGGCGAGATGCTCTGGACCGTCGAAGCGAGCCGGGACGAAATGGCGATCACGCAGGCGACGATCAGCCTGCGCGGGGTCGTCAACGCCGTCGTCGAACTGAAGGAAAACATCAAGACGATGCTGTTCGGCTCTTTTCTCGGCTTCTTCGTCGGCATTCTGCCGGCGGCGGGCGCGACGCCGGGGTCGCTCATGGCCTACGGCATGGCGAAAACCATGTCGAAAGATCCGGAAACCTACGGCAAGGGCAATGTCGATGGCGTCGTCGCCCCCGAATCGGCCAACAACGCGGCCAGCACCGGCGCCATGCTGCCGATGCTGACGCTCGGCATTCCCGGCTCGCCGACCACGGCGATTCTTCTTGGCGGTATGGTGATCTGGGGGCTTGAGCCCGGGCCGATGCTTTTCGTCGACCACCAGTCGTTCGTCTGGGGGCTGATCGCCAGTCTCTATGCGGCGAACTTATTCGCCTTACTGATCAACCTCGCCTTCATCCCGGCGTTCATCTGGGTTCTCAGGATGCCGTTCACCATTCTGGCGCCGATCATCTTCGTGCTCTGCCTCATCGGCGGCTATGCGCCGACGCAGGATATGCACGACGTCTGGTTGATGCTGATCTTCGGCGTCGTCGGGTATCTGATGCGCAAGCTCGAATACCCCATGGCGCCGGCGGTGCTTGCCATCGTACTGGGTCCGCTTGCCGAGCCGGCCATGCGGCAGTCTCTGCTGATCTCGAACGGCTCGTTTCTGATCTTTTTCGAACGGCCGATTTCGGCGGCAATCATCGTCATCGCCATCGGGCTGTTCGCGCTGCCGCTGTTGAAGGCGATGAAGAACTACGTGAAGCGCGCGGCATGACGGACCTGCGCGAGCCCCGGCGGAGCGCGCCCCGAACGCGAACGGCAGGCCGACCGGCGGCGTTGCGGGCCTTGCCGGCGAAAGTGTATTTGGTATATTGTATACCAGATGTCGCTATTGTCGCCCGTCAAACCGCGACGCCGAACACGATCACCCCATCATGGATAAGACCCCCATCACGGATAAGACCAAGGACGGGAATTTGACATGACGACGGTACGAGCGGCGGTTCAGCCCATCGACGTGACTTTCAGCCTCAAGGACAAGACCTACGAGGCGCTCAAGCAGGCTATCGCCGTGATGAACATTTATGACCATCCCGGCGAACCGCGGCTCGACGAGCGCCAGCTCTCGGAAGATCTCGGCGTGTCGCGGACACCGATCCGCGAGGCCATCGCCCGGCTCGAGCAGGAGGGCTTCGTCCGCATCGTACCGCGCCGCGGCGTCTTCATCGTGCGCAAGACCAAACGCGAGATCCTCGAAATGATCACCGTCTGGGCGGCGCTCGAAAGCATGGCCGCGCGGTTGATCACGCAGCGCGCGGGTGACGACGAGATCGCCAGCCTGCGCAAGATGTTCTCGACCTTCGACAGCGAGCAGGTCACGGCCAAGATCGATGAATATTCCGATACGAATATTCATTTTCACCAATCGCTTCTTCGTATGAGTGGATGTAATTTATTAAATCATATGCTGGAGAACCTGTTCATCCACATGCGGTCGATCCGGGCGCGCACGATCTCGGAGGACGATCGCGCCAGCCGTTCGATCATCGATCACATGAACATCATCGAGGCGCTCGAGCGACGCGACACGGAGCTCGCCGAGCGCCTCGCGCGCCAGCACACGCTCGATCTCGGGGCGCACGTCGAAAAGAACGTGCACTACCTCGATTGACGCGAACCACTCCCAACCTGCGAGCGGAGGACGATATGGCCGAGGTGGCAAAGATAGAGCGGGCGAACAGGCGTTCCGCCGGACAGATTTCGGGCGGTCACCTGGTCGCGAAGGCGCTCAAGAACGAAGGCATCGACGTCATCTTCACGCTCTGCGGCGGGCATATCATCGACATTTACGACGGCTGCCTCGACGAGGGCATCAAGATCATCGACGTCCGTCACGAGCAGGTGGCGGCGCATGCGGCGGACGGCTATGCGCGGGTGACCGGAAGACCCGGTTGCGCCGTGGTGACCGCCGGTCCCGGCACCACCGACGCGGTCACCGGCATCGCCAACGCGTTCCGCGCCGAGAGCCCGATGCTGATGATCGGCGGCCAGGGGGCGCTCGGCCAGCACAAGATGGGCTCGCTTCAGGACCTGCCGCACGTCGACATTCTCTCGCCGATCACCAAGTTCGCCGCGACCGTGCCAAGCACAGAACGCGTCGCCGATTTCGTATCGATGGCCTTTCGCGAATGTTACAACGGCGCGCCGGGCCCCTCGTTCCTCGAGATACCCCGCGACATTCTCGACGCCGGGGTCGATATCGCCAGCGCCCGGATCCCGGCGGCCGGACATTACCGCGCTTCGCCCCGGCTGCTCGCCGATCCGGCCGATATCGAAAGGGCGGCCGACGTTCTGGTCAAGTCGAAGCGGCCCTGCATTCTGCTCGGTACGCAGGTCTGGACCTGCCGGGCGAGCGACGCGGCGCGCGAGCTGGTGCGTGCGCTCAACATTCCGGCCTACATGAACGGTTCGGGCCGCGGCACCCTGCCGCCGGGCGATCCGCACCACATGCATCGCAGCCGCCGCTATGCCTTCGACAAGGCCGACGTCATCGTCATCGTCGGCACGCCGTTCGACTTCCGCATGGGCTACGGCAAGCGACTGCGCGCTGACGCCACCGTCATCCAGATCGACCTTGATTACCGCACCGTGGGCAAGAACCGCGATATCTCGCTCGGCCTCGTGGGTCACGTCGGGCGCATTCTCTCGGCGATCACGGAAGCGACGAGCGGGCGCATCGACAACGGAGCAACCCGGCGTTCGGATTGGCTCGACGAACTGCGCGCCGAGGAGGCGGCGCGTTACGAGAAACTGCTGCCCCTGTTCAGGTCCGATGCGACGCCGATCAGCCCTTATCGCGTCGCCTACGAGATCAACGAGTTCCTTACCGAGGACACCATCTACATCGGCGACGGCGGCGACGTGGTGACGATTTCGGCCCAGGCCGTACAACCGCGCGCGCCCGGCCACTGGATGGACCCGGGGCCACTCGGCACGCTCGGCGTCGGCGTGCCCTTCGCCATGGCGGCCAAGTTCGCCCGACCCGAAAAGGAAGTGTTCTGCTACTTCGGCGACGGCGCCTTCACGCTCACCGGCTGGGATTTCCAGACCTGCCAGCGCTTCGATCTGCCGTTTCTCGGCGTGATCGGCAACAACTCGGCGATGAACCAGATCCGCTTCGGCCAGATCGCCAAGTACGGACCGGAACGCGGCGAGGTGGCCAACGGGTTGGGCGACGTGCCGTTCGAGAAGTTCGCCGAGATGCTCGGCGGCTACGGCGAAGCGGTGCGCCAACCCGAGAACATTCGTCCGGCGCTCGAGCGCGCCCGCGAAGCGGTGAAATCGGGCACCTCGGCGCTCGTCAACATCTGGGTCAATCCCGACGAGTACGCGCCGGGGACCAAGAATCAGACCATGTACAAGTAACTCCGGGGCAACCGGAACGTCGTTTGGTAACGAGGAAAAAGATGGGAAAAGCACTCGACGGCATCCGCATTCTCGACATGACCCATGTCCAGTCGGGGCCGACCTGCACGCAAATTCTGGCCTGGTTGGGGGCGGACGTCATCAAGGTCGAACTGCCGGGCCGCGGCGACATCACCCGGATCCAGCTTCGCGATCTGCCCGATGTCGACAGCCTCTACTTCACGATGCTCAACTGCAACAAGCGGAGCATCACCTGCAACACCAAGACCCCGAAAGGCAGGGAAATCTTCACTGAGCTGCTCAAGGCTTGCGACGTCATCGTCGAGAACTTCGCACCCGGCGCGCTCGCGCGTCAGGGGTTCGCCTGGGAGCGCATCCGGGAGATCAACCCGCGCATCATCTACGCTTCGATCAAGGGTTTCGGCCCCGGACCGTACGAGGACTGCAAGGTTTACGAGAACGTCGCCCAGTGCACGGGCGGCTCCGCCAGCACGACCGGTTTCGACGACGGTCCTCCGCTTGTCACTGGCGCGCAGATCGGCGATTCGGGCACCGGCATCCACTGCCTCGCCGGCATTCTCGCGGCTCTGATCCAGCGCGAAAAATCGGGCCGCGGCCAGCGCGTCGAGGTTTCCATGCAGGATGCGGTGCTCAACCTCTGCCGCGTCAAAATGCGCGACCAGCAGCGCCTCGCCCACGGACCGCTCAAGGAATATCCGCAATACCCCAACGGGACGTTCGGCGATGCGGTGCCGCGCGCCGGCAATGCCTCGGGCGGCGGGCAGCCCGGCTGGGCGGTGAAGTGCAAGGGCGGCGGACCCGACGACTACCTTTACGTCATCATTCAGCCGCAGGGCTGGGAGCGGCTGATGAAGGTCATCGGCCATGAGGAACTGATCGACGATCCGGAGTGGGCGACGCCCGAGGCGCGTCTGCCGAAACTCGACCGCTGCTTCGCCCTGGTCGAGGAATGGACGCTCACCAAGCACAAGATCGAAGCGATGAACATCCTCAACGAGCACAACGTTCCCTGCGGTCCCATCCTCAACATGAAGGATCTGATGGAGGACGAATCGCTCGCCGCGCGCGAAACGGTGGTCGAGGTCGAACATCCCGAACGCGGCGTCTTCAAGACCGTCGGGTGCCCGATCAAGCTTTCCGACAACAAGGTCGAAATCAGGACGTCGCCGCTTCTGGGCGAACATACCGAGGAGGTTCTCAAGGAAGTTCTCGGTTACGGCGACGCCGAAATCGCGGCGGCGCGGGAGGAAGGCGCGATTTAACCGGAAAACCGGACGGGGAGGGAGGAATCATGCGGATCGTCGTCAACGGGCAACAGGCCTTCGGCAAGGCCGTTCTCGAGGCGTTGCTCGACCGGGACGAGGACGTGGTCGCCGTATACTGCGCCCCCGACAAACCCGGCGGCAGGCTCGATCCGCTCAAGGAGGCGGCGCTCACGCGCGGTCTTCCGGTCTATCAGCCGGCGTCGTTCAAGGCGCCCGAAGTGCTCGACGAATTCAGGGCGCTCGAGCCCGACCTCGGGGTCATGGCCTACGTCATCCTGCTGGTGCCAGAGACGATTCTCAACGCGCCGACCCACGGCACCATCCAGTACCACCCCTCGCTGCTGCCGATGCACCGTGGCCCGAGCGCGATCAACTGGCCGATCATCCAGGGCGAAACGAAGACGGGCCTCACCGTTTTCTGGCCCGACAAGGGGCTCGATACCGGCCCGATCCTGCTTCAGAAGGAAATCGAGATCGGTCCCGACGACACCCTGGGCAGCGTTTACTTCGACCGGCTCTACCCCATGGGCATCGAGGCGATCGTCGAGGCGGTCGACATGGTCAGGGCGGGAACGGCGCCGCGGATCGCTCAGGACGAGTCCCGGGCGACCTACGAGGGCTGGTGCCGTAGAGCGGACGTATCGATCGACTGGTCGCGCCCGGTAGGCGAGGTCTATAATCTGATCCGCGGCGCCAACCCGCAGCCCGGCGCCTGGACGCGGCGCGGGAGCGAAATCTTGCAGATCTACGACGCGGCAAAACTGACTGCGGCGGATGGCGCAAGCCCCGGCGAGGTCATCGCCGTGAGTTCCGAAGGTTTCGCCGTTGCGGCGCGCGAGGGACAGATCCTCGTCAAACGCGTGCGTCTCGACGGCGGGCAGAAAATGCCGGCGGACGAATTCGCCGCCGCCGTGGACCTCGGCCCGGGAGCCGTTCTGGGCTGAAGCGCTCGCCGCGTGCTGGTGAGTCCGCGTCAGGCAGAGAGCAAGAACGGAGGTGACATGCGATGAGAGTCGAAGCAATCGTCACATCGAACAACGCCCCGGTCGTCACCACGCGGCCCGATGCCCCGATCGCCGAGGTCGCCGAAGCTCTGGCGGCCGAAGGCAGCGGCGCCGTGGTCGCTCGCGACGCCGACGGCAAGCTCGCCGGCATCATTTCCGAGCGCGACCTGGTGCGTGGCCTCAAGGAGCACGGCGACCGTCTGCTTGGCATGCGCGCCGATGAACTGATGACGCGCTCGGTCGTCACCTGTGCGCCCGAGAGCAGCGTCGAGAACGTGATGGAGCTGATGGCCGCGCACAACATTCGCCATATCCCGGTGGTCGATATGGACGAAGTGTTGGTCGGCGTCATCAGTATCCTCGACATCGTCAGGTCGCGGCTCGCAGAGGTTGAAACCGAATACGGCACGCTTCGGGACTTCATGACGACCCGGATCGAGTAAGCGCGTCCGAGGCGCGAAGAACGCTCAGCGCCCGAAGCGGTCGAGCAGGCGGTACCACGCGACGGCGCCGGCGAGGAACCACGGCGTCCCGTCGTAGAGCGGCCGGGTCTCGAAGACGAGGCCGTCGAAAGCGGTGTGGCCCTCGGGCGCGCCCAGCACCTTGAGCGCCGCCTTGTGCCCCAGATAAGTGCCCATCGCCACGCCCGAGCCGCAGTAGCCCATGGCGTAGTGCAGCCCGTCGTGCACGCCGATGTGCGGCAGGTGGTCGAAAGTAAAGGCGACGAAGCCCATCCACGAATGGGTGATCCGCACCTGCGCGAGTTCGGGAAAGATCGTGGTCATGATGGCGTGCAGCTTGGGACCGCTGAGCGCGGGGTCGGTCTCGGCAAGCGCGACGCGACCGCCGAACACCACGCGCCGCCGGTCGGGCGAGGCGCGGAAGTAAAGCACCACGCGCCGGGTGTCATTGAGCACGCGGTTCTTCGGCATCAACCGCTCGATGATCGCCGGATCGAGCGGCTCGGTCGCGATCATGTAGCTGCCGATCGGAATGACCCGGCGACGCAGCGCCGGCAGGGCGGCGTGGTCGCGGGTATAACCGTTGGTCGCGACGATCACGTTGCCCGCGGCGAGCCTGCCCTGCGGCGTCGTCAGTTCGAAACCCGCGCCCGACCGTGCGATGCGGGTCACCGGCGTATGCGCCATGACCCGAACACCCGCGGCAAGCGTCCGGTCGAGCAGTCCGTGGTGATAGAGCGCCGGCTGCAAAGCCGCGTGATTCGGCTTCACTGCGCCGCCGTAGTAGATGTCGCTGCCGATTTCGCCGTGCTGCTCGCCGCGCGGCACCGCGTGGCACTCGACGCCGAGCTCGCGGCGCAGCGTTTCGCAGTCACGCGCCAGCGTCTCGTAGTGCTCCGGCCGGTGGGCGCCGATGAAACGTCCGGGGCGGATGAAATCGCATTCGATCCGCTCGCGTTCGATGAAGCCGGCGAGGAATTCGAGCGAGGCCAGCCCTTCCCGATACATCGCGAGCGCCCGCTCCCGTCCGTAGCGCGCGCTCAACTCGTCGAGGCCCGGTTTGAGCCCGGCGCCGCATTGTCCGCCGTTGCGCGAGCTGCATCCGAAGCCGGCCTGCCCGGCGTCGAGGACGACCACGCCGCGCCCTTCGCGCGCCAGCGTGAGCGCCGCCGCAAGTCCGGTATATCCCGCGCCGACCACGGCGACGTCGGTTTCGGCGGGAAGCGTTGTCTCGGGGAGGATGGGCCACGGCGCGTCCTCGATCCAGTAGGGTTCGAACTTGTGTTCGGGGGCGAACAGCGGATGGCTCATGCCGTGCGGTCCTCTCGAGCCCGTCTTGCGGCGAGATCAGGCAGCCGCATTCTTGGTTTCGCCGTCGCGCGGCACGGGGCGGCCCTGAGCCGCGCGCCAGACGCGTTCGGGCGAGAGCGGCATGTCGATGTGGCGCACCCCGAACCCGGCGAGCGCATCGACCACCGCGTTGACCACGGCGGCAAGCGCCCCGGTCGCGCCGGCCTCGCCGACTCCTTTCACGCCGAGCGCGTTGGTGGTGCAGGGCAGCTCGTTGAAGGCGGTCGAGAACGTCGGCAGATCGTCGGCGCGCGGTAGGCCGTAGTCCAACAGCGAACCGCTGAGAAGCTGGCCCGTTTCCGCATCGTAGGCGCAGTTTTCGAACAGGGCCTGCCCGATGCCCTGTGCGACGCCGCCGTGTATTTGCCCCTCGGCGAGCAGCGGATTGAGGACGCGGCCGACATCGTCGACCGTCGTGTAGGCGACGATCTCGACCCGGCCGGTTTCGGGATCGACCTCGACTTCGCAGACGTGGCTGCCGTTGGCGTAGGTCCGCGCCCGGGCGCGATACCGGGCGCGTGCCACCAGCCCGGCGCCGTTTCCCCCTTCGTTGGCGGCGCGGGCGACCTCGGCGATGGTGACGGCGCGGTCCGAGTCCGGGGCACGGAAACGGCCGTCGGCGAAGTCGATATCGGCGACCGGCGCCGCGAGCAGATCGCCGGCGATCCGCTTGCCGGTCTCGACCAGCGTTTCGAGCGCTTCGGCGAGCGCGACGCCGCCGACGCTCAGGGCGCTCGATCCACCGGTGCCCTGGCCGTATGCGACGCGCGCCGTGTCGCCCTGGATCACCTCTACGGCGTCGATGTCGAGACCGAGACCGGCGGCGACCATCTGGGCGTAGGCCGTTTCGTGCCCCTGACCGCCCGATTGGGTGCCGATCGCGAGCGTTGCCGCGCCATTCTCGTTGAGCGCGAGTTCGGCGATCTCGTCCTTTGTCCCGCCGTTGATCTTGACGTAGCTGGCGACGCCGAGGCCCCGGCGCTTGCCGGTGCGTTGGGAAGCGCGCCGCCGTTCGCCGAAGCCCGCCGCATCGGCCTGCGCGAGCGCCGCCTCCAGGCAGGCGGCGAAATCGCCGCTGTCGTAGGTTTCGTCCATTGCGGTGGTGTACGGCATCGCCGCGGCGGGGACGAAGTTGCGCTGTCTGAGCTCGATCGGAGAGACGCCGAGCTCGGCGGCGGCCTTGTCGACCAGCCGCTCGATGACGTAGATGCCCTCGGGCCGGCCCGCGCCGCGATAGGCGAAGGTCATCACCGTGTTGGTGACGATCGCCTTGACGCTCACGTGGCAGGCGGCGATGTCGTAGCACCCGGTGATCGCGGCGGCGTACCCCTGCGTCGGGATGAAACGCGCCCGCGGCGCGATGTAGGCGCCGAGGTTGGCGAGCGTCGCGACGCGGACGGCGCGAAAGCGGCCGTCGGCGTCGAGCGCGAGTTCGGCGCGGGTCACGTGATCGCGGGCGTGCAGGTCGCTGACGATCGCCTCGCCGCGCTCGGCGACCCATTTGACCGGCCGCCCGAGTCTGCGCGCCGCCCACAGGACGAGCGCCTGTTCGACCGTCGCCGTACCCCTGAGCCCGAAACCGCCGCCGACGTCGGGCGTGATCACGCGCAGCGCGCTTTCGGGCAGTCCGAGCAGATGTTCGGCGAGCAGCGCGCGGATGCCGTGGACGCCCTGCGACGGCGCGTAGAGGGTATGGATGCCGGCGTCCCGGTCATAATCGCCGATGGCGGCGACGGGCTCCATCGGCATCGGCATCACCCGGTTGTCGACGAGTTCGATCCGGGTGACGTGCCGGGCTTCGTCGAAGGCCCGTTCGACCGCGCCGGAATCGCCGGTTTCCCAGTCGAGCGAGACGTTGCCGGGCGCCTCGGGCCAGATCTGCGGAGCGCCCTCGGCGACCGCGGCGGCCACGTCGCCGACCGCCGGCAGCGGGGTATACGTCACCTCGATCGATTCTGCGGCGTCGCGCGCCCGGGCCGCGCTCTCGGCGACGACGACGGCGACGCACTCGCCAACGTACCGCACCCGGCCCCGCGCCAGCACCGGCCGGACCGGAGAGGCCGGCGCGCTGCCGTCGCGGTTCTTGAGATCGTCAAGCGGAGGCAGAACGCCAAGCCCGTCGGCTTCCGCGTCGGCGCCGGTGAGGACGGCGAGAACGCCCGGCAAGCCGCGTGCGGCTGCGGCGTCGATCGCGCCAACCTCGGCGTGGGCGTGGGGCGAGCGCAGGATGTGGGCAAAAACCTGACCCGGCAGGTCGATGTCCGCGGTAAAGCGTCCCCGGCCGGTCAGCAGGCGCGCATCTTCCTTGCGCAACACGGACTCGCCGAAACCGTCGCCGTTCATGCGTCACCCTCACAACTCCCCGCCGCCCCCTTCGCGCCGGCGGAGGACTGCCCTTTACACCGCGAGCGCCATGCCGTCATGCCCGGGATCGGCGCCGCCCGTCGGCGCGCCGTCGTCGATCCTGATGCCGTGGACGGCGGCGAAAGTATAGCTCAGGTAGCTGCGGGTGACGCTGTAGCCCTTCGATTCGAGCGCGCGCGTCGTATAGCCGGGGATACGGTTGCACACGTCGATCAGGTCGCTCGTGGCCGAGAACCGGGGCGCGGCGACCGCGTCCGACATCGACATGCCGAAATCGACGACGTTGAGAATCGCCTGCAGCACGCCCATGACGATCTGCGTGCCGCCCGGCGCGCCGATGACGATATAGGGTTGATCGTCGCGAAAAACGATCGTCGGGCAGATCGAGCTGAAGCGGCTTTTACCCGGTACGATCGAACCGGTGCGGCCGGGGCGGGGGTCGAACACCGCCATGCAGCCGTTGTACATGAAGCCCAGTCCCTCACCGATCGCTCCCGAGGGCATGCCGAGCGAGTGCGTCATCGCCAGCACGCCGCCGTCGCGGTCGACCACCGAGACATGCGTGGTGTGCGCCGACTCCGGCGCGCGGTCGAGGCGGGAAACATGGGCCTTCTCGCCACGCTCGATCGCCCCGGCGAGCTCGCGGGCGTAACCCTTGTCGGTAAGCCGGGCGACGGGCACGTCGACGAAGGCGGGATCGCCGACGCAGGCGTCCTTGTCGATGGTCGCGCGCTTCATCGCCTCGCAGACGACGCGGATGTATTCGGGCGTGTTGTGGCCGAGCGTCGCGAGGTCGAAATTTTCGAGAATGTTGAGCATCTCGACCAGCATGATGCCGCCGCCGGGCGGCTGGTTGGCGGCGATGCGCAGGCCCCGGTATTCGCCCCACAGCGGCCCGCCGCGCACCGTCCGGTAGTCCCGCAGGTCTTCGGCCGAGAGCAGCCCGCCGTTGTGTTTCATGTCGGCGTCGATTTCGGCGGCGATCTCGCCTTCATAGAAGATCGCGGCGCCGTGCTCGGCGATGCGTTTCAGCGTTTGCGTCATGCCGGGGTTGACGATGCGTTCGCCCGGTTTGCGGGGCGCGCCGTCGGCGTCGCAATAAAGCCGCCGGCCGATATCGGTGCAGCGCAGGCGCTCGACGTTGGGCGCGCGTCCCATGTCGTTGTCCTCGGTCCAGAAGCGATAGACCTGGGGCCGGACGACGAAGCCGGCCTCGGCCTGTGCGATTGCCGGAGCGACGAGGTCGCGCCACGGCATGGTGCCGTACTCGGTCGCCGCCTCATGATAGGCCTTGAGGCTGCCCGGCACCGTGACCGCCTGATAACCGACGTCGTTGGCGCGATCGGCGAGGATGAAACCGAAACCGTCACGCGCCTCGCCGACGATGCGATCGGCCCACATGTCGGGGCGCGCCGCCGCCGGGACGCGGCCGTGGAAGTCGATGCAGTCGTGCACGCCTTTTCCCGGGAGGAAGACCTGCAAGCTGCCGAACCCGGCGATACCGGTCATCAGCGGATCGACCACGCCCTGCACCAGCGCGCAGGCGATCCCGGCATCGACGCAGTTGCCGCCCTGCCTGAGGACGACGGCGCCGGCCTCGACCGCCTCGGGCTGGGGCGCCACGATCATGCCTTGCGCCATTCCGTGCCCTCTTTTCGTGTGGCTCGTGGGGACTGTGCGGGTTCGCAGTATCGGCGAGCGCGGGCGCTGGCGCAATCGCGCTCGACGGAAAGCGTCGCGTATTGTCTAACCCCCTATTCCCCATATGAAACAGCATTTTGCTGACATAAAACCGCGATTCTGCTA
>JBHHZM010000036.1:0-24285 GCA_046758065.1 Alphaproteobacteria bacterium
GTTCCAACCTGGCCCTTCTCGGTGAAATCGCCCCTCATGCCCCGTGGTAGTCGCGGTACCAGGCGACGAAGCGGGGCAGGCCGTCTTCGATCGGGACCGTCGGGGCAAAGCCGAGGTCGCGCCGGATGGCGTCGATGTCGGCGTAGGTTTCCTTGACGTCGCCGGCCTGCATGGGCTTGAGGTCGAGTTCCGCCTTGCGCCCGATCGCGTCCTCAAGCACCTCGATGAAACGCAGCAGCGGTTCCGAGCGGTGATTGCCGATGTTGTAGACGCGATGCGGCGGGACCGCGCCGTCGTCGGCGGGCGGATGGTCGAGCGCGGCGAGCACGCCGGCGACGATGTCGTCGATGTAGGTGAAGTCGCGCTTCATGTCGCCGTGGTTGAACACCGGGATGGGCTCGCCGGCGAGGATCGCCCGGGTGAAGATATAGGCCGCCATGTCGGGCCGCCCCCAGGGGCCGTAAACCGTGAAGAAGCGCAGTCCCGTCGCCGGCAGCCGGAACAGGTGGCTGTAGGCGTGGCTCAGCAGTTCGTCCGACTTCTTGGTCGCGCCGTAAAGCGAGACCTGGGAATCGACCCGGTCGGCCTCGGAAAACGGCAGCTTGCGATTGCCGCCGTAGACCGAGCTCGAACTGGCGTAGACCAGATGGGCGAAATCGGGAAGCGCGCGACACAGCTCGAGCACCTCGAGATGACCGGCAAGATTGGTGTGCACGTAGGCGAACGGGTTTTCGAGCGAGTAGCGCACCCCGGCCTGGGCGGCGAGATGGACCGCGCGGTCGATTCCGGCGCCGTCGCAGGCCGCGGCGAGCGCCCCGCGCCCGGCGATGTCGAGGCGCTGGAAGGTGAAGCCCGGCGCGGTCGTCAGCCGGTCGAGTCGGGCCTGCTTGAGGGCGACGTCGTAATAGGCGTTGAGGTCGTCGACCCCGAGCACCGTTTCGCCGCGCGCGAGCAGCGCCGCGCTCACGTGATAGCCGATGAATCCCGCCGCGCCCGTTACCAGAACCGTCATGCGATCGTCACTCCGGGTTCGTCCTTCATTGCCCTGTATCGGCTTCCTATATCGCCGCTTTCAGGGTTGTGGAATCGTTAACCAGCGGCGCTGCGGCGACCCACCAGCGGGGATGGTCCGCGAGGCGCCGGGCCGCGGCCGCAGCCTCCGTTCCGGTCGCGAACAGGCCGAAGCAGGTGGCGCCGCTGCCGCTCATGCGCGCCAGCAGGCAGCCGGGTGCGGCGAGGAGCGCGGCGAGCGCCTCGCCCACCGTCGGCGCGAGACGCCGCGCCGCCGCTTCGAGATCGTTGCCGCGTTCGGCAAGCAGGCGGGCGAGCGCGCCGGCATCCGCCGCCGGCCCGGCGAAGCGCGCCGGCAGCGAATAAGCGCCGCGTCGCGCCCCGAACACCGTCGCCGTGGCGAGCGCTTCGCCGGGGTTGACGAGCAGCACATAGGCGGGCGGCAACGACGGCGCGAAATCCAGTTGCTCGCCGATGCCGCCGACGAAGGCGGCGCGGCCCGCGAGGCAGACCGGCACGTCGGCGCCGAGTTCGAGGGCGAGCGCCATCAGGTCGTCATCGCCGGCGTCGAGCTCCCACAGCCGGCACAACGCCCTCAGCGTCGCGGCGGCGTCGGCCGATCCGCCGCCGATGCCGGCGGCGACCGGCAAGGCCTTGTGCAGCCTGATCGCGGCGCCGGCGCGAACGCCGCTTTGCTCGCGCAGCCGACGGGCGGCGCGTAGCGCGAGGTTGTTCGACGGTTGCGACGCATCGAGGGCGGCGGCGAAAGGACCGTCGATCACGAGGCTCAGATCCTCGGCTTCGCACACCTCGATCGAGTCGCCGATGCCGGCGAAGGCGACGAGACTGTCGAGCAGGTGATAGCCGTCGGCGCGGCGGCCTATGACGTGGAGATAGAGATTGATCTTGGCCGGGGCGGTTTCGCCAAATCGCCTTCCGCTCGTCGATTCAACCCGTGCCATCGGCGACGGTCGCGACCGGCAGGCCCTTGCGCAGCTTCTTCTCGATCTTTTCGGTCATGTCCGCCTCCTGCGGTCCGAGCGCCAGCGCGCGGCGCCACTGGAAGCGCGCCTCGATGTGCCGTCCCACGCGCCAGTAGGCGTCGCCGAGGTGATCGTTGATCGTGGGGTCGTCGGGTTTCAGTTCGACCGCGCGCTCGAGCTGTGCGACCGACGCGGGGTAGTTGCCCAGCCGGTACTGCGCCCAGCCGAGGCTGTCGATGATATAACCGTCGTGGGGTCGCAGTTCGACGGCGCGCTCGATCATCTTCAGCGCGCGGTCGAGGTTGATTCCCTTGTCGACCCACGAATAGCCCAAGTAGTTGAGCACGAAAGGCTGGTCGGGTTCGAGATCGAGCGCGGCGAGGAAGTCACGCTCGGCGCGCGGCCACTGTTTGGCGCGTTCGAGCGAGATGCCGCGGGCGTAAAGCGGCCGCCAGTGCCGGCGCTTGCGCTGCTTGACGCGCTCAAGCGCCTGGTCATAGGCGGCGACCGCCTCGCTCCAGCGCTCGCGCGCGCGCAACAGGTCGCCCAGCGTGATCAGGGCGTCCGCCCTTTCGGGCCGCTGACGCGCCATGTTCTTGAGCTTCTCTACCGCGTCGTTGGTCCGATTGAGGCTGTCGAGGTTGGCGGAAATCCTGATCTGCGCGCTCCAGTAAAGCGGCGATTTCGGCGGGATCGCGTCATAGGCCGAAATCGCCACCGCCCAGCGATTCTGGGTTTCGAGGATCTCGCCGAGCAGCATGTAGGCGGCGTCGAACCCGGGCCGCAACCGAATCGCCAGACGCGCGTAAATGAGAGCGGCTTCGAGCGCGTTTTCCTGGTGCAGCGCGCTGGCGACGCCGAACAGCACCTCGGCGGCGCCCTCACGGGCATTGCTCACGGTGCGCTCGGGCTTGCCGTGGGCGGCGATCCGCGCCATTGCCCGATCGAACCAAGTGCTATCGGGATTTTCTTTCTTGTAGGCGGCATAGAGCGCCCGCGCCTCGTCGAACTTTCCGAGCCGCTCGTAAAAGGCGCCGAAAGCGGCGACGACGCGGAAACTGCCGCCGGGCTGCGCCGCGACGGCGAAACGGTAAGCCTTCTCGGCAGCCTCGACGTTGCCCGCCAAGTCGTTGATCAACGCCGCGTGCAGTTCGCGGAATACGGCGAAGGCCTCGCTCTTGTTGAGGGTCGACAACACCTTGATTGCCTGGTCGAAGTCGCCCTGCGCGGCCGCCGCCCAGGCGGAAAGCAGGGGCACCAGCAGCGTGTTGTAGCCTTGGGTGGCTGCGAGGCCGAGCTGCTTGCGCGCCTCGGCGAACTCGCCGTTGCGGATGTGCTCGACGGCAAGCGTCAAGCCGGCGATGGGCTCCTTGGGGCGCAACTCGACGATACGTTGCGCGAGACGGGTGGCGTCGTCCATCCGCCCCTCGGCGTGCAGCGACAGGTAGGTCTGGCGCAGCAGGTTCAGGTTTTCCGGATCGTCGGCCAGGGCGCGCGAGAAGTACCGCGCCGCCGCCCCGGTGTCGCGCCGGTGACGCGCGACCCGCCCCGCAAGATAACTGCCGAACGCCGAATCGAGCTCGCTCGCCGCTATCCGGGTGGCGAGCGGCGAAGACACGAAATCGTTCGACGCCTGGCTGACCTTCCCGGCATCGCCGGCGCAAGCGCCAAGCGCGAAACCAAGCGCACCTGCGACCAATACGGTCCGACAGGTGGTAACTGCGTGGCTTGCGGCGTTCACCGCCGTGTCCCTATGGGCAAATTGAATATTTCCTCGACTTGTCGTCGCGCCGGACGTCTCGCGGGCAACAATCCGGCATCCTACCTCACCCGCGTGATTTTACCAACTTTCCCGCGCTCTCCCGCGCATTCACCCTCTCGTCCACGAGGCGTTCGGCCCGGCGCCTTGCGAGACGTCATGGTGCCCGACACCATGGACCAACGCCGCCGGCGCCGTTAACCATACCGCCGCGCCGGCAAGATTACCGGCCTTTTATTAAATAAATATTGGCCACGGGCCGGTGCAAGGGCGATTCCGTAACGCTCGGGTCACGGCGCGACGGCCGGGCCCCGGCGTCCGGAGGTCTACATGTTCGGATAGCTGGGGCCGCCGCCGGCTTCGGGCGTAACCCAGGTGATGTTCTGGGTCGGATCCTTGATGTCGCAGGTCTTGCAGTGAACGCAGTTCGCGGCGTTGATTTGCAGCCGCGGGTTGCCGCCGTCGTCGTCGCGCAGGATCTCGTAGACGCCGGCGGGGCAGTAGCGCTGCTCGGGGGCGTCGTAAAGCGCGAGGTTGACCTCGACCGGCGTCCTGGGATCAGCGAGCCTGAGGTGTACGGGCTGGTCCTCCTCGTGGTTGACGCCCGAAAGAAACACCGACGACATCCTGTCGAAGCTCACCTTCCCGTCGGGTTTGGGGTAGTCGATCTTCGGGCAGGCGTCCTTTCTTTTCAGCGTGGTGTGGTCGGGCTCGTGGTGGAAGGTCCAGGGCGCCCGGCCGCGCAGCAGGTAGGTGTCGACGGCGGCGTAGGCGAGGCCGCACCACAGGCCGAAGCGGAACGCCGGTCGCACGTTGCGCACCCGGTAAAGTTCGTCGTGAATCCAGGATTTCTCGAGCGCCGCCGCGTAGCCGTCGAGTTCGGCGCCCTCACGCCCGAGCGCTTCGAACGCCGTCTCGGCCGCCAGCATGCCCGACTTCATGGCGGTGTGCGTGCCCTTGATCTTGGGCACGTTGAGAAAGCCCGCGGCACAGCCGATGAGCGCGCCGCCGGGGAAATCGAGACGCGGGATCGACTGCAGGCCGCCTTCGTTGAGCGCCCGCGCTCCGTAGGCCACGCGCCGTCCGCCTTCGAAGACGGGACGGATCGCCGGATGGGTCTTGAAGCGCTGGAACTCGTCGAACGGGTCCAGGTGCGGGTTCTGGTAGTCGAGACCGACAACGAAGCCGGCCGCCACCTGGTTGTCCTCGAGATGGTAGATGAACGAGCCGCCGTAGGTGCGGCCATCGAGCGGCCAGCCGACGGTATGGACGATCCGGCCCTGGGCGTGCTGCGCCGGATCGACCTCCCATAATTCCTTGATGCCGATACCGTAGGTCTGCGGATCGCGGCCTGCGCGCAAATCGAAGCGTTCGACAAGCTGCCTGGTCAGCGAGCCGCGACAGCCCTCGGCGAACAGGGTAAAGCGGGCGTGCAGTTCGACGCCGCGCTCGAAGGCCGGCTTGTGGCTGCCGTCCCGGGCGACGCCCATGTCGCCGGTGGCGACGCCCTTGACCCGGCCGTCTCCGTCGTAGAGCACTTCGGCGGCGGGGAAGCCCGGATAGACCTCGACGCCGCGTTCCTCGGCCTGTTCGGCGAGCCAGCGGCAGAGGTTGCCGAGACTGATGATGTAGTTGCCCCGGTTGTGCATCGGCGGCGGGGTCGGCAGGCGGAAGGCCCGGCGTTCGGTGAGCAGCAGGAAGCGATCGTCGCGCGCTTCGGTGTCGAGCGGCGCGCCGCGCACCTTCCAGTCGGGGATCAACTCGTTCAGGCTGCGCGGCTCGATAACCGCGCCCGAGAGGATGTGGGCGCCGATCTCCGAGCCTTTCTCGAGCACGCAGACCGAGACCTCGCGGTCCGCATCACCGGCGAGCTGCTTGAGCCGGATCGCCGCCGCGAGTCCCGAAGGGCCGCCGCCGACGATGACGACATCGTATTCCATCGCTTCGCGTTCCATGACTCCGCTCCGGTGGCTGCACGGCGTGCCGACACGCTGTGCCGCAGGTTATGCCGGCGTTGCGCGCGGCGGTCAATCGCGACCGACGAGCGGCCTTTTCTGGCGGCGTCCGGGCGCCCGTGATAGAGTTGCCCATGGCCCGCGAACCCGGTCCCCGCGACCTTCTCGAACTCTACCTCGGTTCGGGCGCCGACGAGGCGATCGGCGACGCCCCGCGCAATCGCTTGGCCGAACCGCAAGCGCCGACGCCCCAGCCATCCCGGCCGCCGGCCGCCAAACCGGCGTCGGGTGCGCTGCCGCCGGTGGCGCAAAGCGCACAGGACATCGCCGCGGCCTGCGCGACCGTCGACGATCTGGTCGCGGCAATCCGCGGGTTCGACGGCTGCGCGCTCAAGGAGACGGCGACCAACACGGTGATCTACGACGGCGACCCGCAGGCCCCTCTCCTGATCCTCGGCGAGGCGCCGGGGGCCGAGGAGGACCGCCGGGGGCTGCCCTTCGTCGGCCGGGCGGGCCGGCTGCTCGACCGCATGCTGGCGGCCATCGACCTCGACCGCTCAGGCGTCTGCATCAGCAACATGCTGTTCTGGCGCCCGCCCGGAAACCGCTCGCCGACGGCCGACGAGATCGCCGCCTGTCTGCCTTTCGCCCGGCGGCTGATCGAGCTTGCGGCGCCCCGGGTGCTGGTGTTCGTCGGCGGCATCTCGGCCAAGGCGATGCTCGGGCGCAGCGAAGGGATCACGCGCCTGCGCGGCATCTGGCACCGCTATTCGAGCCCCGGCCTGCCCCAAGCGATCGACGCCATCGCCACCTTCCATCCCGCCTATCTCCTGCGCCAGCCGATGCAGAAGCGCGAGGCGTGGCGCGACCTCCTCGCCGTCAAGGCGCGCCTGATCGACGACCGCCCCGTCGGGGGATAGGCCGCGCCGGCCGCGACGGGCGAGGCCCGCACATGATCGCGCTCGTGGTGCCCCCGGCGAGACTCGAACTCTCACGTCCGTAAGGCCAATGAATCGTGCCGTGAAGCGGGCCTCTCGAGCCTCTTTCGGTGTCACCCCCAACGTCACGTATCGCGACGGCCTTGCCCGATCGGCTCCGCTCCCTCGTTCAGGATGTCCAAGTATCGGGTGTAAAGGTAGAGCCGTCCACGTCTGCGCCCTGTCGTTTCCCGCACAATGTCAAGCCTGACCAAATGATTCACCGAAGTCTGGACCGTAACAATGGTCAGGTTGGCTGATAAGTGACTTCATTGTTGAAACATGTAACAATATTTAACATTATTCCTAACTTCTGATAATATTCACTTATAATAACCTATAATATATTTTGGTATGGACGATCTTGTATTTGTAGGTCGATTTGATAGCCCTGTCAGCCCTCACCTCCGATCCTACCTTCGTGCCGCTGTCTCCGACAACACCTGCCGCGCCTACCGGGCCGACCTCCGACACTTCCTCGACTGGGGCGGCGCCATTCCTGCCACCGACGTGATGGTGGCGGAGTACCTGGCCGCGTACGCCTCCGCGTTGGCGGTGGCGACCCTCGAGCGGCGCCTCGCGACGATCGGCAAGCTTCACACGGTGCAGGGGTTGCCGAGCCCCACCGCTTCTCCGCTCGTCAGGACGACGATGCGCGGTATCCGGCGCACCCACGGACGACCGCAGAGACGGGTTGCGGCGGCACCGATCGAGGACATCCTGGCGATGGTCGCGCGGATGGGCGACAGGCCGAAGGACATCCGCGACCTCGCGCTCTTGTTGGTCGGTTTCGCCGGGGCCTTCCGGCGGTCGGAGCTCGTTGCAATCAATTGCAACGACGTCGCATGGCATCCTGAGGAGATCGTGATCACCGTAAGGCGCAGCAAGACCGACACTGCCGGGCGGGTTGATCATCGAACTGTGTCGGGCTCAGATATCCTAACGCGGAATGAGCCAGTAACCTCAACCGGCGGAGAAAGACGCAAGGCCGGCGCTCTTACACCACGCCCAGGGACACGATCCACGACGAGAGAACGATTTTCCGATCTCGCCAAGGCCGTGACATCGGCCCGAGCCGCGCGAGCGACTGCACCGGCTTCCATCTACCTTCGCTAGGTTCGGCGCCAATCCTCCATGCGCCGACAAAACCTTGATATATATCAAAGCGCTTGCCGGCGGGTCGGCTATCGTTCATTAGGGCCTTTGAGCACCAAATGACGGCGGACGCCGTTTTCCTGCCTCCGTCGTTGCGATGAGGACGGAACGATGGGTTCGATCGAATGGACCGAGCGCTTGAGCGTCGGTGTCCCGCTTCTCGATGCGGATCACCGGCTGTTTATCGATCTGATCAATGCATTGGAGGGCAACGCGAAATATCCGGGACGCCGGTTCGCAATCGTGGAAACTCTGGCGGCGCTCGAACAATACGCCAGGCATCACTTCAAACGCGAGGAAGAAGTCATGCGGGCTTGCGACTACCCGCATATCGAACGTCACATAGAAAAACATAAAGAATTCGTACGATACATAGATGAACTTAAAAACAATTTCAAAGAAAACAGAAATCATAAAATAGGTGAGGAAGTTCTTGAATTCCTGAAAAACTGGCTGGTTCGTCACATTCTTGCGGAAGATATGGCGTATCGCCCCTACGTCGAAAACAACGCCAGGGCAACCGCGGCGGCGCAAGCCTGCCGTCCACTGTTCTTCGACGCGTTGTAGGACGCGGGGAAGTCAACGTGAGAAAGGGGCCCTCAACCGCCGCCAAGCGCCCTAGCAGCCAGCATAACCGCGCTGTTTACATCGAGGTGAACCGGTGAACGAGCGGCAAGTCGGCAAGATCTACGTCGACGAACGCGAGGACTTCTCGGGGCCCCAGTCTCACGGAACGCGCGTCGTCACCCCGGTATGGTATTCGACCGATCCCCGCGATATCGGCTGGGTACGTCAGAACATACCGTGTCAGGCGGCTTGTCCCGCGGACACCAACATTCCGGCCTATATCCAGATGATCGTCGAAAAGCGCTACGGTCGCTCTTACGAGCTCAACCGTTTCGCCAACGTCCTGCCGAGCGTCCTGGGCCGGATTTGCAGCCGACCGTGCGAAGACGTTTGCCGCCACTGCTGGCCGGGAAACGGCGATTCGGTCAACATCTGCCATCTGAAGCGCGCCGCCGCCGAGCTCAAGCCCACGGACCACCGCATTACCGAGAACCTGTTCACGCCGACCGGAAAACGGGTCGCGATCATCGGCGCCGGCCCGGCCGGCATCGCCGCCGCGCATGATCTTTCGATGCTCGGTCACGATGTCACCATGTTCGAGCGCGAAACCATGCCGGGCGGGATGCTGTATTACGGCATACCCGCTTTCCGCCTGCCGCGCGACGTATTGTCGGTCGAGGTGCGCAACGCGTTACGTCTCGGGGTCGAACTTCGGCTGGGCGTCGCCGTCGGCGAGGGCGGGTTGCGGCTGCAGGACCTGCTGAACGACTACGACGCGGTGCTTCTCGCCACCGGCTGCATGGCGGCGAGCCCGCTTCCCCTGCGCGGTAGCGAAGACGATGCGGAGATCGTCCGCACCAACCCCGATATCGAGTACGGGCTCGATTTTCTCATGGGACTCCACCGCGGTCTCAGGAAAACCGTCAACGCCCGCGTGGCGGTGGTCGGCGCCGGCTATACGGCGCTCGATTGCGCCCGCGTCGCCCGCAGGCTGGGCGCGGAACAGGTGACCGTTCATATCCGCACCACAGAAAAATACATCCCCGTCACCAAGGACGAGATCGCGGAAACCAAGCGCGAAGGGGTGACGATCCAGGGGCTGCGGACTCCGGTCTCGCTGATTACCGACGAGACCGGAAAGCTCACCGGCGTGCAGTTCGTTCAGAACCGTCTCGGCGGCTGGCGCGCCAACGGCCGCCGACAGGCCATCCCGATCGAGGACTCGGAATTCATCGAACCTTGCGACACCCTGCTCATCGCCATCGGACAGAAAACCGTCAACGACTACCTCGACGTCGATGTCGAGCTCGATCGCTGGGGGAACGTCAGGATCGACGACGATGGCATGACCACGACCAACGGCCTGTTCGCCGCCGGCGACTTCGTCAACGGCTCGTCGACCGTGATCGACGCCATCGGACATGCGCGAATGTTGGCGTTGAAAATGGACACCTGGCTCATGGGTCGCGAACGACGGAAGCTTGTGGTCAAGATCGAGCCGGTGGAAAGGCCGCTGCGCGAACGCGCCTTCGACTTCATTCCCCGTCAGCATGTTCCGACCGAGCCGGTGAAGACCCGCCTGACCGATCTCGACTGCGAGGCCGAGCAGGGCTTCACCGCCGAGACGGCCGACCTGGAAGCCAAGCGCTGCTACCTTTGCCACCACAAGTACGAGATCGACACCGACAACTGCATCTACTGCAATGCCTGCATCGAGGTCGCGCCGAGGAACTGCATCAAGTTGGTCAAGGGCGTCGAAATCAAGGAGGACGGCACCTACGGCGCGCTCGACGAGGCGCGGGAGTGGAACAGCGTCGGCGCGATCTGGATCGACAACAACGAGTGCATCCGTTGCGGCGCGTGTTACGCGGCGTGCCCGACGCACTGCATTTCGATCACGAAGAACGAGATTTTCTACCAGAACGTCTGAGGCGCGCGGAACGGTCGGCATGGCGACGGACAAGCATTACGTGATCATCGGCAACGGCGTCGCCGGCAACCAGGCGGCGGCCGTGTTGCGCGCGCGCGATCCCGAGAACCGCATCACCATCATCTCGCTGGGCGCCCTGCTGTTCTACAACCGCTATGAACTTCCTCGCATTTTCCGCGGCGAGCGCGACTGGCGCCGGTATCTCGTAAACCCGCCCGCCTACTACGAGGACAATCACATCGTGGTGCGCCGCAACTGCCAAGTCACCATGGTCGACACCCAGCGCCGCTGCCTCACCCTGGCGCACCGCGAGGAAGTGCATTACGACAGTCTGCTCGTCGCCAGCGGCGGCGGCGCCTATGTCCCGATGGCGCTCAGCGAATACGAACCGCTTCTCAACCACTTCAACACCTACCGCTCGGCCATGGCGACGGCAAAGGCGTTGCCCGAAGGCGGCACGGTTCTCATGCTGGGGGGCGATATCCTCGGCATCGACATTGCGCGCAACCTGGTCGCTTACGGCTATCGCGTCGTTCTGGTGCCGAGCGAGCAGCTATTCTGGCCGCACAAGGTCGCGCCCGAGAAGTATCCGTCCTACCTCGCGGCGCTCGCCGACATGGGCATCGAGGTCGTCGAGGGCGGTCCGATCGACCGCATCGAGGGCGGAGCCGAGGGTGCTCCGAGGCGCCTTGTGGTGATGACGGACGGTCGGGAATACGCCGGCGACGTGGTCATGCCTTTTTATGGCCTGGCTCCCGCGCTTGATTTCATTTCGGGTGCTGGCATCGACATCGAACGGGGTCTGCTCGTCAACCCCGAGCTTTGCACCACCGATCCCTGTATCTGGGCCGCCGGTGACGTCTGCCAGATCTGGTGCGCCGAAGAGAACGCATACCGCTTCTACTACGGCTGGAAAAACGTCAAGGCGATGGGCGAGATCGCCGCCCGGAACATGACCGGCGATCACGAGACATTTCATACGTTCCTCGACGAGGCCCTGACGATCGAAGACCAGGGCAGGCTCCATTCGTCGTTCTGGGAATACGACTGAGGCGGCGATGGCAAACGGCACCGACATCCAGATCGCCATATGCGGCTCGGCCGGCGACGGTACGATCGCCGCCGGCGACATCCTCAACCAGGCGATGGCGAACGCCGGCTACAAGGTGATCGCCTTCGACATCTACCCGCCCGAGATCCGCGGCTTCGGCAAATGCATCGCGCGAACGCGGATTACGTCGGAATCCGCTTATTCGATCAAGGAGCAATCCGATGTTCTGGTATCGCTCAACGACCGCCACGCGATCTCGCATGTCGAGGAGGTGCGCGAATACGGCACCGTGATCTACGACAATGCGCCGGTCGCCACGATCGGGGAAGGCGAACATATTTCCGCCCATATCAGGCCGGGACAGCTTTCCTACGGGCTCGCCGTGCGCGAGATTTCCGAGCGCGCAACGGGAGCAGCGAAATCGCGCAACATGGTGGCTCTCGGCTTCGTCGCCGGTCTTTACGGCATGCCCATCGAGGCCTTTCACGCCGCCATCGGCAAGAAATTCAAAAGCAAGGCAAAAGCCGTCGTCACCGACAATCTCGGCGCTTTTGACGCCGGATACCGGGAAGGCGCGGCGACGTTCAAGCTCGATTTCATCAGCCTCGGACCGCCGGCAAAAGCGGGCGCCAAAACCAGGGTGACGGTGATGAACGGCAACGCCGCCTTGGTGCGCGGCTGCCTCGACGCCGGCATCGATACTTTTTTCGGCTATCCGATCACCCCGGCGACGACGATCCTCGAAATGCTCGCCGCCGAAATGCCGAAGCGCGGCGGGCGCTTCCTTCAGACCGAGGATGAGATTGCGGCGATCTCGGGGGTGATCGGCGCTGGCTTCGCGGGAGCGCGGACGGCGACCGCGACTTCGGGCCCCGGTCTGGCGCTGATGACCGAGATGCTGGGACTCGGGATTATGGCGGAAGTCCCCTGCGTGATCTTCGTTTCACAGCGCGGCGGGCCGGCAACCGGAATGCCGACCAAGACCGAGCAATCCGACCTTAATCACGCGGTTCTCGGCGGCGCTGGCGACACCCCGCGAATCGTCCTCGCACCGACCAATGTCGAAGGCTGCTACCGCTGCGCGGGTAAAGCCTTCGAAATGGCCGAGCGTTATCAGACGCCGGTCATCGTCCTTCTGGATCTCTACCTCTCCAACCGGCTCGAAACCGTGGTTCTGCCCGCCAAGGTTCCATTCAAAGCGAGCTGCTCGAAAGGCTTGTCGCAGCACGAGGGGACAGCACCTTACCGGCGTTTCGCCATCACCGAGGACTGGATCAGCCCGCGCGCCATACCGGGCGAGGACGGCGGCATCCATACCATTACCGGCCTCGAACACGATGAATCCGGCCGTCCCAGCGACCATTCCGACATACATACGCGTATGTCCCGCAAACGCCACGAGAAACTCAAGGCAGCGATCCGTCATCCCGGAATCACTATCACAAAGCGCTTCGGCGATAAGGGCAAGGTGGACGTCGGCGTGATTTCCTGGGGCTCGACGTTCGGCGAAGCGCTCGAGGCGACGCTTCAGGCGCGGGAAGGCGGCGTCCGTTGCGCCACCATGAAAGTGGTGATGCCCTCGCCGCTTCCGGTCGAGGCGATTATGGACTTCATCGACGATTGCCGCGAGGTGGTGGTCTGCGAGCTCAACTACGAGGGACAGTTTGCCGATCTTCTTACGGCGGCGATCGCGCGACCGGTCCACCGGGTCAACAACGTGCCCGGCGTCCCCATCTCGGTCGGCAAGATTCTCGCCGAGATCCGGCGGCTCGCAGCGGGCGGCAAGCGCATCGCCGCAGCATGAACGTCAAGGGCAGCATCGCATATGACTGAAATCCGCCATCCCGTCTATCTCGAAGAAAGGCTCGAAACGGTTCGGAAAAGCGGCAAGCTTGCCTATCGCTCCGAATCGATGCCCACATGGTGCCCGGGATGCGGCTATTTCAGCATCGGCGAAGGCGTGGCGAGCGCGCTCAATACTCTCGGCATCGCCCCCCGGGACGTCGCGATCGTCTCGGGCATCGGCTGCGCCTCGCGCTTTCCCCTCTTCATGAACGCTTACGGCTTTCATACGCTGCACGGGCGCACGCTTCCCGTCGCCACCGGGGTCAAGCTCGCCAACGACCGGTTGACGGTGATCGCCATCGGCGGCGACGGCGACGGGTTCGCGATCGGTGGCGGCCATATCCCGCACGCCGCGCGGCGCAATGTCGACATTGCCTATCTGCTCTGCGACAACGGCGTCTACGGCCTGACCAAGGGTCAGGTTTCCCCAACCACGGTGCTCGGCTTCAAGACCAAGATCACCCCTTACGGCAACCGCGATCTGCCGCTTAACCCGCTGATGATGCTGCTCTCCTATCGGGCAAGTTGGGTCGGTCAGGCATATGCCGGCCGCCCCCGTCACCTCACCGAAATGATCGCCGAAGCGATCGCGCATCGCGGATTTTCCTACCTTCACATCCTGTCGCCCTGTGTCACCTTCGACAAGACGAGCAAAACCTACCGGAATCTGGACCTGTCGGTGCGCGACCTGCCGGAGGACCACGACAGCGGCGACCTCATGGCCGCGATGGCGCAGACGCAGGCCCAAGACCATCCGGCGCTCGGCGTCTTCTTCCGCGAATCGCGCCCGACGCTGGCCGACAACATGGACTATGTCATCCGCAGCGCCGGCGGAGTGCCTCCGCCGCGCCAGAACCGGGCCGTCGACGAGGCCTGACGCTCGTGTGAATCAGCGCCTTTGTCCCGTCGCCCCGCCCGACCCAATAGGACGCTTCTAAAAACCTGGTATCGTGGTGGCCGCTTTGATTCACTGGCCTGGCAGAGGATTTGGAGGGATGGCCGTGATGAAGCAGCCTGGTTTCTTCGACGTGGTCGAGCGTCTGAAGCGTCTCAGCGATCTCGGGGATCAGCTTGAGGCCTACGGTTCGGTGATGGACTTCGAGATCTGATCGGGGGCGGTCCGGTGGCGAGGGGACATTGAACTCCCGGCGGCCTCGCGCCGCTTATGATCCATTGCTGTTGTTCGCACACAATCTGAGGCGCGCTTCTGGGAGAAGCGGGTATACTATCGGATGCGGCTAGGAGGATTAGATGCCGATCTACGAATTCGAACAGAATGGCATAAGCCGCGTCGAAGAAACGACATTTATCTCCGTCGGTCTGCACGAGCGCCGCGATCTCCAACGTCTCCTGCGCGAACACGTCGAAGTTATTGCTCCGGAAACGCTTGTGATATCGGAAGAGTTCGGAGACTGGGAGGACTCCCGCCGACGAATCGATCTACTCGCCATCGATAAAGGAGCAAACCTTGTCGTCATCGAACTGAAACGGACTGAAGATGGGGGACATATGGAGCTTCAATCCATCCGATATGCCTCGATGGTTTCAGCAATGACCTTCGACCAAGCTGCCGAGGCTTTCGGGCGTTACCTCAAGCAATTGGTCAAGGAGCATGAAGACCCGCGCACAACGATCCTGGATTTCCTCGATTGGGACGAGCCTGATGAGGATCAGTTCGCGCAGGATGTGCGAATCGTTCTTGCTTCTGCGGAATTCTCCAAAGAACTGACATCTTCAGTGCTGTGGCTCATCGACCACAGTATCGATATCCGCTGTGTTCGGCTGAAACCATACAACCTCGCTGGACGTCTTCTGGTCGACGTGCAGCAAATCATCCCCTTGCCTGAAGCGGCAGATTACCAGTTTCAACTTCGCGAGAAGGCCCGAAAAGAACGTCAAGCCAGAACCACCGGCGCGGACTTCACGCGGTTCGATATTCAGATCGACGATGAACGGCATTCGTCCATGTGGAAGAGAAACGCGATCTTCCTGATTTGCAAACGTCTCTGTGAAAAAGGGATCAACCCGGATGAGATCGCCGCGCTCTTCGATTGGCGTTCCGATCATCGCATCTGGTACTCGGTGGATGGCGTCGTAGACGTTTTGGAGTTTGAGAAGCTTGCCTCCGAAAAAGCCACATCCGGTGGCCCGCGATTTAGTCGCCGCCGATGGTTTTGTGGCGATGGCGAACTCATCCATGCCAACGGAAAGACCTACGCCTTCTCGAACCAATGGGGCGGGCAAAACTGGCATAGGGCCATGGACCACCTCAAGGAGAAGTACCACCAGTTCAAGATCGATTTCTCCGCTGCATCCTGACGAGTGGAAGGCAAAATTCAGTTGTTGCTGCTTCGGCGGGAGCAGGTGGTGCGAGCGGTGAGCCTCGAACGCGCACCTCCTTGCGGAGAACGGCTTTTGAGGCCGTCGCGTCTACCGGTCCCGCCCCAGGGGCGCCTATAGTAGCTTTTTGAACTCCTTAACGCCGAGGCCCGCGTCGCTAACGATGCCGCCCATGGTATAGGCGTTGACGGGATCGTTGCGAGGAACGGTGAGAAAGCGCGTGCCGTCAGACATTACGATTGCTTTCGGCCATCACGGACGACTCGAAACCCCGCCCGTTCGAGGGCGCGAATGGCCCGGCGGTGATTGACGCCGGGAATCCTGGGCATCGCTAGTTGGCCACCTCGACTTCCCGAACGTCCACGCCGACAAGCGTTCCGGCAATAGCCGCCTGATATTCAGTAATGGCGTCGCGGATGTTGTCGATGGCCTCGGCCTCGGTCGCGCCCTGGGACCAGCATCCGGATAGACCCGGAAAACTGACGCTAAAACCCTCGTCGGTTTGTCTGAGGACCACTTTGTACTTCATATTCATCGAATCCATAACTGTCCGAATCGGACCGGGTAAGACCATGATATATGCTCCGCTCGGGTAATCTCAGGACGAGCGACGATGGGTGCGGCATTCAGCCGACATGCTTTGGTGCCCTCGGGGAGACTCGAACTCCCACGTCCTTGCGGACAGCAGATTTTGAGTCTGCCATAAATAGAACGCCATATATAGTATCTTATCCGCAACCAGTATCACAAGATGTGGCACCAGACGGGCGAATGATGTGATACTCGCATCAGACAAAAAGTCTGCTGCGCCTTATTGTTCTGGAACACCCTCCAGGACGACTCTCGGTGGAAATGTCCGCCTTCCTCTGGCTATTGTCCGCTCTGGATTCAATTGCAGACGTAGCATCGCCCATGACACCACGGCAAGGTCTGACCCAAACCGGTCATTGCGGCAGGCCCGCCTTGTGCAGGGCGTCGAGATAGCGGTCCTTCCAGTCGGGATGAAGCGAGCCAAGCATCGCTGCGACGGCAGTCACGGAAAGATCAGGTTGCAACTCTAGCTCGGCGTCCAAGGCGGCGCGAGCCTTGTCCCACTCTTCCTGCCCAACGAACGCAACAGCTAGGTTCACGTTTGGCCAGAAAATGCTGTTCGGGTGTCGGGCCCCTTTTCTCAGCCATTCGACAGCTTCCACATATTCACCGAGGTGTAAATGAGCAAAGCCGGTCATGGTTTCGAAGGTCCACAGCGCCGGATCATGAGGACTCTGGCGGATCGCCTTCTGAAAATACGGTAGCGCCTCTCGCGCCCGGCCGGACCACGTGAGGGCGAAACCGAGACCGTAATAAGCGAGGGCGAGGTTGGGATTGAGGTCGATCGCTTTTTCCAGTTCGGCAATCGCGGTCTCGAATTCCCCCTGCAACGTTTGGGTACGACCCAGCGCAAAGTGTGCGAAGGGGTCCTTGTCGTCCGCGGACACCGCAAGTTGGCCGGCCCGCAATGCCCGGCCGAGGGTTTGGTCCGGCGTATCCGTCCAACCATAAATTACGTGAAAATTGAGGAGGTACGCGACGCCCGCGTAAGCTGGGCCGAAACCAGGGTCCAGATCGATGGCACTTTGAAACAGCCTTTCCGCCTCGTCGGCGTCTTCCCTGGTATAGCGCCAAAAGTGCCAGAGCCCCCGTTGGTACTGCTCCCAGGCGTCGAGGTTGTCGGGCGGCTTCCGTTTGGCGCGGTCCCGCTCGGCAGTGCCGAGTTCCGGCTCGATCGCACCGACGATTGTCGCCGTCATCTCGTCTTGCAAATCGAAGATGTCGGCAAGCTCGCGGTCGTAGCGTTCCGCCCAGACGTGGTTGCCGGTCGCGGCGTCGATCAACTGCGCGCTGATCCGGACCCGGCTGCCGGTTTTGCGCACGCTGCCTTCCAGCACGTAGCGGACGCCAAGCTCCTCGGCCACTTGCTTCACGTCGACCGACTTGCCCTTGTAGGTGAAGGACGAATTGCGGGCGATCACGAAGAACCAGCGGAACTTCGAGAGCGCCGTGATAATGTCCTCGGCGATGCCGTCGGCGAAGTATTCCTGATCCGGGTCGCCACTCAAGTTGTCGAACGCCAGCACCGCGATCGAGGGCTTGTCGGGCAATGGCAGCGGCGCTTTCGTCGGTGCAGCCTCAGCCCCATCGCTGACAATGCGATAGACCCGGACCGGCTCGTCGACGTTCTTGAGGTCGCGTTCGCCTAGGTCCTCGAAGTCGACTTTTACCTTACCCTTTGCCTGACGATAGGCGTCGCCCGAGAGGCAGATCCCGCCCGGCTCGGCCAAACCTTCCAAGCGTGCAGCGATGTTGACCCCGTCGCCGTGGATATCCTCACCCTCGATGAGCACGTCGCCCAAGTTGACGCCAATACGGAAAGAAAAGCGATCGCCCTCAGGCTGCTCCGCCTCGTGCTCTTCCACGGCCGTCTGCCACTTAACGGCGCAGCCAACGGCGTCGACGAGGCTCGCGAACTCAACCAGTAGGCCGTCGCCCATCAGCTTCACCACCCGTCCCCGATGGTCGGCGATGAGCGGTTCCAGAATCCCCTCTCGCAACGCCGTGAGGCGCTGAAGCGTGCCCATCTCGTCCTCACCCATGAGGCGGGTATAGCCGACTACATCAGCGGACAAAATTGCAGCGAGACGACGCTCCATGGATTCCTCCCTGAAAAGGAAGAGTAACTGAGCGCCGCACCTGAATCTATGCCGTCGAGGAATGCCGTAAATGTCGCCTTTTGGCTACAAGCAGCGGTTCGGGCCTCGGTCGAAGCACGCCTGCTCTGCCTCCGAAAGCGGACTCTCGAATTTCTATGCCACGTTGGCCTTCGCCGTGTGTCCGTTTCACTCGATTGGTGCGGGTGGAGGGACTTGAACCCCCACGGCCTCACAGCCACTGGATTTTGAATCCAGCGCGTCTACCAATTCCGCCACGATCACTACAAAAATGTGTGGTGCCCCCGGGGAGACTCGAACTCCCACGTCCTTGCGGACAACAGATTTTGAGTCTGCCGCGTCTGCCAATTCCGCCACAGGGGCTCTGAGCGTCGCGCATCATAACCGAGGCTTGGGCGCGGGACAAAGAAGATGCGCGCTCCGACGTTCTTCCCCGACGCCGCCGATCCAACCGCCGCCTTCCCGGCCGGCGCCGCTCCGCCCGCCGCCGTCTCGGCCATTGCCCCGGGCGTCCGGCTCGGGCTATATCCGCCTCGCGTCCGACGGCCGGGGATCGTCCCGCCCGGACGCCGGGAGACGGCATGCTGAAACGGCTGTACGACCGGGTCATGGGGTTGGCCGCGCACCGCCGCGCGGCGGCGCTGCTGGCGCTGGTCTCGTTCGCCGAAAGCTCGGTCTTTCCGATCCCGCCCGACGTGCTGCTGGTGCCGATGGTGCTGGCCGCGCGCCGCCGGGCGCTGCGCCTCGCGCTGATCTGCACCGCGGCCTCGGTGGCGGGCGGGCTCGCCGGCTACGGCATCGGCTTCTTCCTGTTCGACGCGGTCGGCCGGCCGCTGCTCGAACTCTACGGCTACATGGCCGAGTTCTCGGTCTTCCAGTCGTGGTACAACGAGCGCGGCCTGTTGATCGTCTTCGTCGCCGGCCTGACGCCGTTGCCCTACAAGGTGTTCACCATCGCGAGCGGGGTGACCGGGCTCGACCTCGCCGCCTTCACGGTCGGCTCGATCCTGTCGCGCGGCCTGCGCTTCGGCGTCGAGGCGGCGCTGCTGTGGCGCTTCGGACCGCCGATCCGGGATTTCATCGAGCGCCATCTCGGCAAGGTCATGACCGCGGCGGTGGCGTTGCTGCTCGGCGGTTTCGTCCTCGCCCGCTGGCTCGCCTGAGATGACGCCGCCGTCGCCCCGCCGCCTCGCCCTGCTGATCGTCGCCGCCGCCGCCGCGGCGCTCGCCGGCGCGTTCTTCGCCCAGTACGTCGGCGGGCTCGAACCCTGCCCATTGTGTCTCTGGCAGCGCTACCCCTACGGCGCGGCGATCGTACTCGGGCTCGCCGCGTTCGCCGCCGCGCCGCGCCGCCGGCTGGCGCTCGCGTTGATCGCATTCGCCGGGCTCGCCTTCGTCGCCGATGCCGGCGTCGCCTTCTATCACGTCGGTGTCGAGTACGGCTGGTTCGAGGGCCTCGCCGCCTGCGGCGGCGGCGGCGAAACCCCCGAGACGC
This sequence comes from Alphaproteobacteria bacterium, assembly GCA_046758065.1. Classification (GTDB taxonomy): domain Bacteria; phylum Pseudomonadota; class Alphaproteobacteria; order JAAXGF01; family JAAXGF01; genus JBHHZM01. The sequence continues at coordinate 19,777 of JBHHZM010000036.1, forward strand.
TCGCAGAGCTCGAAGCGATCCTGCGCGACACGCCGCCGCCGGCGTGCAACGAAGTGCCGTGGTCGCTGTTCGGCGTCTCGATGGCGGGCTATAATTTGCTTTACGCCGCCGCGCTCGCCGTCGCGACGTTGTGGGCGACGGCGCGGACGGCCCGGGGGAGACGACCGTGAGCGCAACCGCGAAGACGCCTGATACGGCGACCGGCCGGCCGCAGGTCACGGCCGAGGACCGCCTGCCCGGAGATCCCGACGCCGGCGCGCTGGTCGCGCGCATGATTCGCGTCGATCACGCCGGCGAGTACGGCGCCGCGCGGATCTACGAGGGTCAGCTCGCGGTGCTCGACAACCGGCCGTGCGCGACCGCAATCCGTCGCATGGCCGAGCAGGAGAAGGACCACCTCGCCGCCTTCGACCGCCTCGTCGTCACGCGGCGGGTGCGGCCCACCGCCTTGTCGCCGATATGGAACGTCGCCGGCTTCGCCCTCGGCGCGGCGAGCGCGCTGCTCGGCGAACGCGCGGCGATGGCCTGCACCGTCGCCGTCGAAGAGGTCATCGGCGAGCATTACGCCAACCAGGCCGCCCGGCTCGGCGACGACGAGGCCGAGCTGCGCGACACCATCGAGGACTTTCGCGCCGACGAACTCGCGCACCGCGACACCGGGCTCGCCGAAGGCGCCGAGGACATGCCCGGCTACGCGGTCTTCTCCGGCGCGGTCAAGGCCGGCACCCGCCTCGCGATCTGGCTTTCGGAGCGAATCTGAGGCGGCGGCGCGCCGTCAGGGATCGAGCTCGGTGTCCCAATAGAGGTAGTCGCGCCAGCTTTCGTGGAGGTGGTCGGGCCGGAAGGCGCGGCCATTCTCCTGTAGCCGCCGCACCGTCGGCACCGCCGGCGCGACCAGCGGAAACATGCGGCTTTCCCCGGGCAGCCGGTCGCCCTTGGTGCTGTTGCAGCACATACAGGCGGTGACCACGTTCTCCCAGGTGGTACGCCCGCCGCGCGAGCGCGGCACCAGATGGTCGAAGGTGAGTTCCTCGGTGCGCGCGCCGATGCCGCAGTACTGGCAACTGAAGCGGTCGCGCAGGAAAACGTTGAAACGGGTAAAGGCCGGACGCCGCGCCATCGGGATATAGCGTTTGAGCGCGATGACGCTGGGCAACCGCAGTTCGATGCTCGGCGAGCGCACCAGGCGGTTGTACTCGGAGACGATGTTGACGCGTTCGAGGAACGTCGCCTTTACTGCCTCCTGCCACGGCCAGAGCGACAACGGGAAGTAGCTCAACGGCCGGTAATCGGCGTTGAGCACCAGCGCGGGATAGCCCTCGAGCGACGCGCTCACTCATCGTCTCCCATCAATCTCGACCACTCGACCATACACGCGAGCCGCCGCCGATCAAGGTTTTCCCGGTGAAAGCCGCGCCGCACAAGGCTAGCACATGCCCGGTTTAAGGTGTGTTACCGGCGGGTGGGGGCGCGGCCTAGCGCAACGCGGTGACGCCGGTGGGCGGAGACTGCGGTATGCCGCCGCCGGCGAGCCAGGCGTCGCGTATCGACGGCCAGTCGGTGAGCGCGCGGTCGCCCTGCAGCACGTCGATCACCGCGCGAACGAACCCGGCCTCGCGCGCCGGCAGCCGCACGACCGCCGGTTCGATTTCACCGAAGTCCCAGTCCTCGCACGGCGGTTCGTCGAGCCGGGAGAGCTCGTCGAAGGGCGCAAGATCGGCGGGCTGACCGTGCTCGAGGACGAAGATCAGGTAGACCAGCGCGAGCGCGAAGCGCACCGGAGCGGCCAGCTTCGGGGGCCGCGATTCGAGGAAGCGCGCAATCTCCTTGTGGCGGGCATGCGCCAGGGCGACCTCGAGATAGCCGACGTAGGCCGTGTCGTCGCCGAGGCGATAGGCTTGTTCCAGCTTCGCCAGCGCGCGGTCGACCAGCGGCCCCGCCTCGGACGCCGCCGACAGGCGGGCTTCGCCGACCAGCGCCCGGGCACAGTCCCCCAGCGCCTCGGCGTCGTCGGGACGCAACGTGAGCGCCGCCTCGTAGCGTTCGACCGCCTCGGCCCAGAGCTTACGGGCTTCGGCGCCCGCGCCCGCCTGCGCCCGGGTGGCGAGCGTGCCGGCCCAGTTGTAAAGCGCGTCGGCGTGTTGGGGGTCGATCCTGAGCGCCGCCGCGTATTTTTCGCTCGCCCGGGCCCAGAGCGCCCCGGCCTTGCGGCCGTCGAGCGTCTGCGCCTGGTTGGCGTCGTCGTTCGCCAGCATTACATAGGCCCAGGCCACCGCGTCGCGGCTCTCCGCATCGTCGAGCCGGCCGGCGGCGTAATCCTCGATCAGCCGCTGGTAATCGCCGACCACGAGCCTGAGCCGCGGCGGCGTTTCCATTTTGGAAACCGGCGCCCGGGCGCGCCGCGGCCCGGCTGCCGCGGCCGGCGGCGGCGCGGGATGCGCGACCTCGCCGGACGGTGGCGGGACGTCCTGCGCGCCGGAATCGGCGGGCGGCGGGGTTGTCCGGCGGGTCTCGACCGCCTCGATCCCGGGCGCCGTTTGGCGCGCCGCAGCGCTATCGGACGGCGCCTCTTCCCCGGCGGCCTCGCGCCGCAGACGGCTGAGCGCGGCCTCGAAGGGCGCCGCCGCCGCGGCGTCTCCGGGCGGTGTGATCGTCTGCCACGCGCGCAGCGTTTCGCCGTAGGGATCGGCGACGAACCGCGGCGGGAACGCGTCGAGCTTGCGCGCCAGCGCGACGACGAAGCCTTCGGCGTCGTAGCCCGGAACCAGCAGGGCGTCGTTGTCGGGGGCATTGAGCAGCGCGAGCGCCGCGTCCCCCAGCCGGTGATCGAAATGGCTCGCCCAGAACAGGCGGTTGATGAATCGCCCCTGTCCGGCGAGCAGATCGACGAGGTCGTCGCCGGCGCCGCCCAGGCCGAGCGCGACGATCGGCGTGCCGCGGTAGAGCAGATCGCGCAACGCCGGCGCGATCAGCCGCCGGTGCCGGGCGCGCGCTGCGGCGTCGGCCAGCGCCATGACGCGCTCGCCAAGGCCGTGGAGATAGACCACCGTCGGCCCGCCGGCGACGGCGCCCGCCGGCAGCTCGACGCCGCCGGAAAGATCGTAGACCGCAGGCCGCAGGCCCGCCCGGGCGCAGGCGTCGAGCAGCAGCGGATCGAAATTCGACGTCAGCACCGGGCCGATGAAGCCCCGCGCCATGAGATCGGCGACGACGAGATGCTCCCAGTTGAGCCGCGCCCCGGCGACGGTCTCGGCGACCAGCCGGGCGCGCTCGCCGAGCGAAAGCCGACCGAAAAGGAAAGCGTAGTCCGGTTCCGCGTCGTTGCCGGCGGCCTGTTGCGCGAGCCGGCAGGTCTCGGGGAAAAGCGCGCGCATGCGCTCGACAAGGCCGGCGGCGGCGGGGATGCCGGCGCTGACCGAGGCGCCGGCGCCGAGCAACAGGCAGGCGCCGCCCGAATCGCGCGCCAGCCGCAGCGCCTGGGCGACGAGATCGATCGTCGCGATGGGTTTTCCGGGCGTAAACACCCGTTCGCCCCGGATCGGTTCGTCCGCAGCCATTCTGACCTCCCGCCGCTGAATCTAGCACGCCGCGTCCCCCGTCGCCGCAACAATTTGCGACAAAAGCGGCGTCCGGCGCCGCCGCGACTCCGGTGAGAAATCCCGGTTAGCCCCGCAGCGCGTTGCGGAGAAACTCGCCGCCGAGCGCAAGCCCCTCCGCATCGATGCCGTGGCCGACGCCGCGCGCCACGTGCCAGCGCACCGGAATTTGGTGTGCGCCGAGCGCCGCCACCGCCGCGCCGAGCGACTCGAACGGCACCACCGGGTCGGCATCGCCGTGCGCGAGCAACACCGGCGGTCGCGACCGCAGATCGTTCGCCAGCGTCTCGGCGCCGATGAGCGCGCCCGAATACCCGACCACGGCGGCGCACGCGCGGGCCCGGCGCAGCGCGACGTAGAGCGCCATCATCGCGCCCTGACTGAAACCGACGAGCGCCAGGCGATCGGCGACGAGGCCGGCGTCGGCGAGCGCGTCGTCGAGAAAGCGGTCGATGATCGCCGCGGCCCCGGCCGCTCCGGCGGCGATGACCGCCGGGTCGCGGTCGCGGAAGCCGAACCATTGGCGCCCCATGGGGTTTTCGTCGCAGACGTAAGGCGCGTGCGGCGAAACGAAGCGCGCCCCGGGCAGCGCGCGCGCCCACTCGGGCGCCAGTCCGATGAGATCGCCGCCGTCGGCGCCCCAACCGTGCAGCAGCACGACCAGCGCATCCGCCGCGCCGCCGGAGGCGGGCGGCCGGGCGGGACCGGAGATTTCGGGAAGCCTCTCCATCGACTCGAAACCTACCTCGTGCCCGCCCACAAAAACCGTGAGAAATGAACCGCCAAGCGCCATTCGGCGATTCCCAAGCGGGCCGCGCTGTGGCAGCTTACGGCGCAAATTCCGGAGACCGTACCTACACCAGATGCCGCGCCCCGTCGACCAAAACGCCCCGCTCAACACGCCAGGCCCGGA
>JBHHZM010000037.1:0-24280 GCA_046758065.1 Alphaproteobacteria bacterium
ACGCGCAAAATCATCCCGGTCAAATGGGTCCGATCAACCGGGAACCGCTCTTGGCGGCGTCGGAGAGCCAGTGGTCGAGGAAGCCGTCGAGCCAGCGATGCATCGCGGCGGCGTGGCGCGCGTGGCCGGTGAGCTGCGCCTCGGGGGGTTGCGCTCCGGGCGCGCCCAGCTTGTGCGTCGCCTGCTGCATCCACCACTTGAGGATGTCTTCCTGCATTTCGGGGTGAAACTGCACGCCGTAGGCCGAACCGTTACAGCGAAACATCTGATTGCGGTAGGTCTCGCCCGTCGCCAGGAGCTCGGCGTCGGCGGGCAGGGTGAAGCCTTCGCCGTGCCAGTGGTAGACCTGGACCGGTTCGGGAAACAGCGCCGCGCCTTCGGCCGTCGGTTCGATCGGATAGTAGCCGATCTCGTGCAGGCCCCGGGCGTGCGGCCCGACGGTCCCGCCGAGGCAGCGGGCGAGCATCTGCGCGCCGAGACAGATGCCGAAGAACGGCGTTTTGGAGGCGAGCACCTTCGGGATCCAGTCGAGCTCGGCGCGGATGAACGGGAGCGTCGCATCGTCGTTGGCGCTCATCGGTCCGCCGAAGACCACCACTCCGGCGATCACGTCGAAGCTCTCGGGCAGCGCGTCGCCGGCGCGCGGGCAACAACGCCGCGTCGGCCAGCCCTTGGCGGCGAGCGCCGCCGCGACCTGACCGGGACGCGAGTTTCGGTTGTGGACGACGAGAAGGACGGGGGCGCGCATTCCCTGCATCGGCGATCGTGAATCGGCGGCGGAGTATAGGAGAGCCGAAGCCTTCCCCACAAGCCGTCTCGGGAGAAAATCGCCCGTAATCCCGTTGACTTGGATCAATTACCGGTCGGCTAAGGCCGGCTAGCATCATACCGGCAAGAAATCTGGTAGCTTGTCGGGTGCGAGTCTCGTTTGTATTTTGCCTGGAGCCTCCATCTCCCGGTTTCCAGATGGTTGGTTAGTGGTTTTCTCTGGGCGATGCACAGTGAAATTTTGAACATGATGAAGGAGCGTGGCATGGCCAGATTGATTCCAACGTGTGCGAAATGCGGTGCAATGTGGCGGGGGGCGATCCCGGTCGTGAGCGCGTCTCTGATGGCCCTCGCTCTGGTACTGTCGCCCTTGTCCGCCGCGACGGCCCACGAGAGCAAGCAAGACGACGAGCAAATCTCGGGCCTTCACGTCAGCGAGGCCTGGTTGATTCGCAAGGGCGGGCGCATGTACGCGAATTGGGCCGACGAACTCGGAAGCGATCTGCCCGATACGACGCATCCCTCCTATCCCGGCTCGGGCAAGAAGAAGGGGGAAACAACTTGGCGCTGCAAGGAATGCCACGGCTGGGATTACATGGGCGTCGACGGCGCCTATGGATCGGGAGGCCATTACACCGGGATCAAGGGAATTGACGGGATGCTCGGCGGCAATCCCGAAACCATCATGAAGATAATTCGCGACAAGACCCATCGTTACACCGAGGACATGATCCCCGACGAAGATCTCGAAGCGCTTGCCCTGTTCGTCAGTTGGGGACAGGTCGTCATGGACCAGTATATCGACCGTAAGACCCACCGGGCGATCGGCGATGTTCGGCACGGCGCCGCGATCTTCCAGACCACCTGTGCGGTCTGCCACGGCCTTAACGGCAAGTTGATCGATTTCGGTTCCGAAGGCAGCCCCGAGTTCATCGGAACGGTCGCCAACGAGAACCCGTGGGAGACGCTGCACAACATCCGCTTTGGCCATGCCGGCGACGCGATGATCGGGTTGATCGCCTTTCCCGTTCAGGATCAGGTCGATGCGCTGGCCTATGCGCAGACGCTGCCCGTGAAATGAGCAGGTTTGGGCGGGGAGCGGCCTGTACCGCTTCCCGCTCGCCATTTTCCGCCTTACATCGCGCTGACGGTCGCGCTCGAGCCGAGCAGCGTGACGCGGAAGCCCGCCGCGGTGAGGCGCGCGACGATATCGTGCAGATGGTCGTTGTCGCGGGTCTCGACGACGACGTCGAGATCGGCGTGCTTGACGGGCAGCCCCGAGAACGCGCGCTGGTGATAGACCTCGATGATGTTGGCGTCGGTCTCGCCGATGATTCCGGCGATGCGCGCCAGCGTTCCCGGTGCGTCGGGGATGTCGATGCGCATGCGCACGATGCGCCCGTCACGCACCAGCCCGCGCAGGATCACCGACGACAACAGGCGAAGATCGATGTTGCCGCCGCTGACGATCAGTCCGACGCGATGGCCGGCGAAGCGATCGCGGTGCGCGAGCAGCGCCGCGAGCGCGGCGGCGCCGGCGCCTTCGGCCACCCGTTTCTCGATTTCGAGCAGCAGCAGGACGGCGCGTTCGAGATCGTCCTCGCTCACCAGCAGGGTATCGTCGACGAACGATTCGACGATGGGCCGCGTGCGCCCGCCCACGGTCTTGACCGCGATGCCCTCGGCGATGGTGCGGCCGCCCGATTTGGCGGGCAGGCCGTGGACCGCCTGGTACATCGACGGATAGAGCGCCGCCTCGACGCCGATGACCCGGATGTCGGGCTTCAGGGCCTTGGCGGCGATGGCGTTGCCCGAGATCAGCCCGCCGCCGCCGATCGGAACGACGAGGATGTCGAGATCGGGATGGTCCGCGAGCAGTTCGAGCGCGACGGTGCCCTGGCCGGCGATGATGCGGTCGTCGTCGTAAGGGTGGACGAAGGTCAGCTTTTCCTCTTCGGCGAGCGCCCGGGCGCGGATCGCGGCCTCGTCGATGGTCTCGCCCTCGAACACCACCCGGGCGCCGAAACGCTGGGTGTTCTGCGCCTTCACCTGGGGCGTGCCCTGGGGCATGACGATGGTCGCGGCGATGCCGAGCCGTCCGGCGTGATAGGCGACCGCCTGGGCGTGGTTGCCGGCCGACATGGCGATGACGCCGGCCGCCGTTTCGGCGTTCGACAGCGACTTGAGCTTGACGAGCGCGCCGCGGTCCTTGAACGAGCCGGTATATTGCAGGCTCTCGAACTTGAGCACCACCTCGGCGCCGGTGATCTTCGACAGCGTTCTCGAATGGGACGATGGGGTGCGCACCACCTCGCCGTCGATGGCGGTGGCGGCCGCCCTGATATCGTCCAATGTCACCGTCATGGTGGCCCCCGCTTGGTTGGTCCCGAGGGACCGTCGCGACAGCCATCTTGGCCGCGGAGGCGGCCCCGGAGCAAGGGCGAAGTCGGCTGCGCCTTACGGCCGTTCGCCGCGGGCGATGCGCGCCTCGATGTCGTCGATGCAGGGGACGAGCTGCGAAATGTCGTCGACCACGTAATGGGCGCCGCATTGCCACATGCGGGTGTAGGCGCGCTGGCGCTTGGTCTCGCGCACCGCCGGATCGAGCGCTTCGAGTTCGGCGAGCGGCAGGCCGATCTCGTTGCCGCTCACGGCCAGGCCGACGGTCCACATGCCGGCGTTCAGCCCTTCCTCGATGCCGGGTATGGTGTCGTCGACCTTGACGCAGGCGTCGACCGGCGAGACCTGCAGGTTTATGACGTTCTGAAGGCACATGAAGGGGTAAGGGCGACCCGCCGGCACGTCGCCCGCGCAGACCGTCGAATCGGGTTCGTAGCCCTGGCGCTTGGCGTCTTCGAGGTTGATCTTCATCATCTCGGGTAGGTAGCCGGTGGTCGAGCCGATCTTGACGCCGCGCGCGCGCAGGTCGGCGACGGTTTCGACGGTGCCGGGGATGAGTTGCGAGTAATCCGACAGACACTTGAGCTGCAACGGCACGAAATCCTCGAACATGGCGTCGACGTCGCCCTCGTTGGGCGGCCGGCCGTGCGCCTGTTCCCAGCGCGCGCCTACGCTGTCGAGCTCGCAGATCTTGCGGATATGAACCTTCTTGTGCGCCCCCATCGGCGCGCGCGCTTCTTCGATGGTGATGGGCACGTTCTGACGGCGAAAGACGTCGACGAAAACCACGGCAGGGGCCATGCAACCGTGGTCCATGGTCGTTCCGGCCCAGTCGAGAATGACGGCCCGGACCTTTCCGCGATAGCTGCGATGGTAGCTGAACGACATGGCGTCCTTCCTTGTATGGCGGTGAAAACGGGGATTCCGGCTGGTATCAGGCGGCGCGGGCGGGTGCGCAGTTGCTGACTCCCATCTCGCCGAGCACTTTTTCGACCTCGGCGAGCACGCCGCGAATGTCGTCTTCGTATACCTCGCCGATGCAGCCGATACGGAAACTGTCGGCGACGGTCAGCTTGCCGGGATAGATGACGTAGCCGCGCCGGCGCAGCGCGTCGTAGAAGACCTTGAAGTCGAACTTCGGGTCGGCCGGCGTGCGGAAGGTGACGATGATCGGCGCCTGAAGATCGTCGCGGAGCAGCGTCTCGAAGCCGAGCGCGCGCATGCCCTCGACGAGGATGCGGCAGTTGTTCGCATAACGCGCGCCGCGCCCGGCGACGCCGCCCTCCGCGGCGTGTTCGGCGAGCGCCCGGTCGAACGCGGCGAGCACGTGAGTGGGCGGGGTGAAGCGCCACTGGCCGTTGCCCTCCATCGCCTTGCACTGGTCGTAGAGGTCGAGGCTCAGCGAATGCGCGTTGCCCCGGGCCGCTTCGAGTGCCGTTTTGCGGATGATGGCGAAGCCCATGCCCGGCACGCCCTCGAGGCATTTGTTGCTCGAAGCGACGGCGGCGTCGAAGGGAACCTCGCCGACGTCGAGCGGGATGGCGCCGAAGGCGCTCATGGCGTCGATGATCAGGCCGCGTCCGCGCCGGGCGGCGACCGCGGCGATCTCGGCGATCGGATTGAGGAGACCCGAGGTCGTCTCGCAGTGGACCGCGGCGACATGGCTGATCGCCGGGTCGGCGCCGAGCGCGGCGTCGAGCGCGGCCGGATCGTTCGGCACATCCTCGGGAGTCTCGATGGCGACGGCGGCGCGGCCCATGATCTCGCAGATGCGCACGATGCGCCGGCCGTAGGCGCCGTTCACCAGCACCAGCAGCTTGCCGTCGCGCGGCAGCAACGTTCCCACCGTCGCTTCGACGGCGAAGGTTCCGCTGCCCTGCACGGGCACGCAGACGTGGCTGGCGGCGGCGCCGGCGATCGCCACCAGGCGTTCGCGGATACGCGCGTTGAGGGCGATGAAGTCGGCGTCGCGCGAGCCCCAGTCGCGCCCCATCGCCGCCTTGGTTTCGCGCGACGTGGTCAGCGGTCCGGGGGTGAGGAGAAGCGGTTCGGTTTCCGTCGGCATCACAGAAACATCCATCACAAGGTCGCGGTTGGCAAGGCTGAGACTTGCCTTTATGCGGCGCTTCAGTAATATAAATCAAATTATTAATTCTTATGGGAGTAATTTGGTGAGCTTATGAATCACGCGCAGCTCAGGGCGTTTCACGCGGTCGCCACCGAAGGCAGCTTCACCAAGGCGGCGCGCGCCCTTGGCGTCAGCCAGCCGGCCGTCACCATACAGGTCAAGGCGCTCGAGGAGGCCTACGGCGTGTCCCTTCTCGATCGCCGCGGCCATCGGGTCTCGCTTACCGATCTGGGCGGGGGCCTGGTCGCCATCACGCGCCGTATCTTCGGTCTCGAGCAGGAAGCCGAAGAGCTGCTCGCGGCGGCGCGCGAGCTGCGCTCGGGTCATCTCAAGGTCGGCGCCGACGGCCCCTACTTCGTCATGGGGCTGCTGGCGGCGTTCATCGGCCGCTATCCCGGCATCCGTGTCAGCGTCGCCATGGGCAACTCGCGGGCGGTGCTCCAGGATCTTCTGGATTACCGGACCGATGTCGCGGTGCTGGCGCACAGCGGGGATGACCGCCGCTTTCACGCGATCCCTTACAGTCGCCAGCCGGTGGTGATGTTCGTGCCGCGCGATCACGAATGGGCGGGCCGCGACAGCATCCGCCTCGGTGAACTCGATGGGCGCTCGATGGTACTGCGCGAGGTCGGTTCGGAGACCCGGCAGGTCTTCGAGGCCGCGCTCGACGCAGTCGGGGTGAAGCCGCAGGTGGTGATGGAGATCGGCAGCCGCGAAGCGCTGCGCGAAGCGGTCGCCGCTGGACTCGGTATCGGCGTCGTCTCGCGCGCCGAGCTCGGCGGCGACGACCGTCTGAGGCCGATCGAGGTCGCCGATGTCGCGCTCGAAACCTGCGAGTACGTCGTCTGCCTCAGGGAACGCCGCAACCTGCGCACCGTCCAGGCCTTCCTCGATCTGGTCGAAGAGGGCGGGACCGAAAAGCACGCCGCAACCGCTCCGGGTTAAGCATAAATTAAGACGGGTTTTCTAGCGTCCGGTGAGGAAAAGCCCCTTGCCGGCGCGGCCACCCGCCCGGCACAGCGATGGAGACCGGTCATGATGCGATTCCTCGTCACGCCCGACAATCCCGATGGATGGCAGCTCGAGGACATCCTCACCGAAATTCAGAACGACATCGTGCGCCGTTCGAACAAGATCGTCGGCGACGGGCGCCCCGAGGCGCGCGCCGTGCTGCGCAACAATATCGAGATCTTGGGCTGGCTGACGCAGTGCATCGACAAGGCGCTGGATTCGACCCGGGTGCTCAACAGCATCGGCCCGAGTCGATCGGCCGAAGGCGGCCCGCCGCGGATCGGCACGGCGTAACAGCGGCGTTCGCCGTACGCGATCAATCCGAAACCGCGGTCTCGGGTTAAACCGGCATCCGGGTGGCTTGCTTGGCGTCGGACGATGGCCAGCGTCACCTGCCGGTGCGGCTCTGAATCAGAGCGGGTTCGGCCGGTCTTCGAAGCTGTAGGCCATGCCGTTGTTGTTGAAGGCGAAGAACGCCAGCGAGCTGTGACGCTTGGCGTAGTCGAACTTGATATCGCCGATCCCCTTGGCGGTGCCCGACGCGACCTCGGCCTCGTAGAAGTTCCAGCCATCGGGCAGCACCGTGCGCATGCGATGCTCCTCGTCGGTGACGGGGTTGCGGATGGGCTCCGTCGCCGCCGTGACGACGCCGGGCACGGAAAGGCGAGCGGTCCTTTTGTCGAGGTTCCAGTCGAACTCGATCGGCAGGAACAGGGGATCGTGATGGTGTTCGATGATGACGCTGAAAATCTGGAAGATCGTGCCCACCGGCTGTCCCTCGCCCGACAGGATCGTGAACAGCGCCTCACGCTGCTCTTCGCTGGTGTGCTCCTCGAGGATCGGCTGCATGTGGCCGCCGCCGTGATGGATCGCCCGCGGAAAGAAGAACGTGGCCGCAACCACCAGATCGTCGAGCCGCACCTCGCCGAAGTATCCCTTGTCGATTTTCATGGTGACGACGCCGTCGCAGTGACCCCGCGTCGGCGGCGCCATCGATTCGCACGGGCAGCCCGAATCGCAGCTGCAGTGTTCGAGCCATTTGCCTTCCAACAACCATTGGGTATCGGACATCTCACCCCCCTCGTCCGGATGTAATATTTATCCGTTAAGTATAGATGCCCGACCTCCGAATACCATCCGTTTATCGCGATGAGCACAACCTGGAGCGGCGGCCGCGCGCACGCGTCTCGACGAGGCTTCAACGTGGTTCTGCCAATGCCGCCAGAGCGCCGGGCGTGTCGATGTCGATGAGCACGCCGTCGTCCTCGGTCTCGACCTCACACAGCGCGTCGCCGTGCTCGTCGATCAGGTGGCGCGCGCCGACGTCGCCGATGAGACCTTCCATTTCGGCGAAGAAGCGCCGCGCCCACAGCACTGGGTTGCCGCGTTTGCCGCGATACACCGGCAGGCAGATGGCGCGGCCGTCGTCGGGCGCGAAGGCGGCGATCAGGCGGTCGATGACGGCCGCCGTCACCCGGGGCATGTCGCCGAGGCAGACGACGGCGCCATCGATGTCGGCGGGAAGCGCTGCGAGCCCGGTGGCGAGCGAGGTGCTGAGACCGGCGGCGTAATCGGGGTTGTGCGCGAAGAAGACCGCGAAGCCGGCGAGGGCCGCGCGCACGTGCGCTTCCTCGTGGCCGGTGACGACGATCACCGGCGCGGCGCGCGAAGCGCAAATCTCGCCGACCACCCGCGCGATCAGCGGAACCCCGGCGACCGGGACAAGCAGCTTGTTGGCGCCGCCCATCCGCAGCGAACGGCCAGCGGCGAGCACGACGGCGGCGACCCGCAACGGCCGCTCGACCGTCACGCTTTGGTCTCGCTCCGCACCGTGCCGCGGCGGCGGATCTGGGTGATCTCGGCCATGATCGAAACCGCGATCTCGGCCGGCGACCGGGCGCCGATTGACAGCCCGATGGGGCCGTGGATGCGGGCGATCGCTTCGTCATCGTGGCCGAGCTCGACGAGGCGCGCGCAACGCTTCGCGTGGGTCCGCGCGCTGCCGAGCGAGCCGATATAGAAGGCGGGCGAGCGCAGCGCCACGTCGAGCGCCGGGTCGTCGAGCTTGGGATCGTGGGTGAGGGTGACGACCGCCGTGCGCGAGTCGGGGGCGAGCGCGCGCATCGCCGCGTCGGGCCAGTCGCGCGATACGGCGACATCGGGAAAACGCTCGGCGCTCGCGAATGCGCGACGCGGATCGATGACGGTGACCGCGTAACCGGCAAGCGTCGCCATGCGCACCAGCGGCTGGGCGATGTGCACCGCGCCGACGACGATCATCCGGGGCGGCGGATTGTGGACATGAATGAACGTCCGGCCCGTCGCCATGTCGAACGACGCGCTGCGGTCGTGAGCGAGCGCCTTCTCCGCCGCCGCGGCGAGGTCGGTCGCGACGGTCGTTTCGGTCGGCCCGTCGACCGGCAGGAAAAGATGCTGTTCGCCGGTCTCGAGATTGGTGAGCAGCGCCGCCGGCCGCCGCGCGGCGCGCGCCTCGATCAACCGGTCGAGGAGATCGCGCTTCACTCGATGCGCTCCACATAAATCTCGACCGTGCCGCCGCAGGCGAGACCCACTTCCCAGGCCTGTTCGTTGCTGACGCCGTAGGCGAGCAGGCGCGGTTTCCCGTCGGCGATCACTTGACGCGCCTCGTGAACCACGGCGGCCTCGATGCAGCCGCCCGAGACCGAACCCCGGAAGGCGCCCGCGTCGTCGACCACGAGCTGGCTGCCCACCGGGCGTGGACTCGATCCCCAGGTGCCGACGACGGTGGCGAGCGCGACATCCCGGCCTTCGGCGCGCCAGCGCGCGGCGAGATCGAGCACATCGTCATCGGCCGGCACGATCTCGGGTTCGGTATGTGTCATGGCTCCGCCCCCGGGGTCACGACGCGGAGGCCACGGCGCGCTTGGCCATGACGCCGATTAGATGCGCCCGGTACTCGGCCGAGGCGTGGATGTCCGAGTTGAGTGCCTCGGCTTCGACGGCGACGCCGTCGAGCGCCCCGGGCGAGAAGTCAACGGCCAGCGCGCGCTCGAACGCGCGCACCCGGAAAACGCAGTCCCCCGCGCCCGTCGCCGCGACCCGGACGACGCTTCCCGTGTGCGCCACGAAGACGCCGGCGATGGCGTAGCGCGAGGCCGGGTTCGGAAACTTGGCGTAGCCCGCCTTTTCGGGCAGGGGAAAGCTCACCCCGGTGATAATCTCGCTTTCCTTGAGCGCCGTTTCGAACAGCCCGGCGAAGAACGTGTCGGCGGCGATTTCGCGCCGGTTGGTCTGTATCGTGGCGTCGAGTCCGAGCACCGCGGCGGGGTAGTCGGCGGCGGGATCGTTGGTCGCGAGCGAACCGCCGATGGTGCCCCGGTTGCGGACCTGCGGGTCGCCGATGAGACTGGCGAGAGCGGCGAGCGCGGGGATGGCCTTGCGCAGGTCGTTCGATGCGGCGACGTCGGCATGGAGCGTCATGGCGCCCACTTCGACGCTGCCGCCGAGGATCCTGATGCCGGCGAGATCGTCGATTCCGGCGAGATCGACGAGATCGGAAGGCTGCGCGAGGCGCTGTCTGAGCGTCGGAATCAGGGTCTGGCCGCCGGCGAGCGGTTGCCCGTCCTCGGCGGCGTCGAGCAAGGCAACGGCGGCGTCGATCGACGATGGTCGGTGATAGCGGAAATCGTACATGGTCGATTCGCCGGCCGCAGTTGCCTCAGCCTCGCATCATCGCCCTGGCGCCGGCCTGGATCGCCTTGACGATGTTGTGGTAGCCGGTGCAACGACACAGGTTGCCCGCGATGCCGGCGCGCACCTCGGCCTCGCTGGGCGCCGGGTTGCGTCGTACCAGATCGATCGCGCTCATCACCATGCCGGGGGTGCAAAACCCGCACTGCAACCCATGATTCGCGTGGAACGCCGCCTGCATGGGGTGAAGCTCCCCGTCCTTCGCGAGCCCCTCGATCGTCGTCACCGCGCGGCCTTCGGCCTGGACGGCGAGCATGGCGCAGGCCTTGACCGAGCGGCCGTCGACCTGGACGACGCAGGCGCCGCACTGCGCGGTATCGCAGCCGACGTGCGTCCCGGTAAGGCCGAGACCCTCGCGCAGAAAATCGACCAGCAACGTGCGCCCCTCGACTTCACGGGCGACGTCTTCACCGTTCACCGTCAACGACACGGTGATCGTCATACGTTTTTCTCCCTCCACCGCGTCGGAGTTAGTCTCGTGCCCGACAGGGACGAGGTCAACCGCGATTACGCCAGCTAGCCGCCGCCGCGTCGGTAGTAGAGATCGAACCGTTCGAGCGTCGCGGCGACCTCGGCCGGAGCATAGCCGTGAAAGGCGAGCGTTACCCGGGTCACCGGAAGCGTAATCGAGGCGATACGCCGCACGCCCTCTGCGGCAAGCGTGATGTCGAGATGCCGGTCGGCGTCGCCGAGCCGGATACGATCGCCTTCGATACGGTAGTCCGAGGCGCCCAGCGCTTTGGGCAGAATACGGAAGAAATCGGCGTGGCTGATTCCCATCTCCTTGGTGAAGACGGGGCCGTCATTGGGGTCGTCAGCCACCGGCGACGGGGGGCCAGACGGCGAGCGCATCGCCGTCCTCGAGCGCGCGGGTCGTCCTTTCCCCGGGCGGAACGAAAATGCCGTTGACCAGCACGAGCTTGCAGACCTTCACCGGCAGATTGAGCCGTTCCATGATGTCATTCGGGGTGGCGCCCTCGGGCGCCTCGATTTCGGCCACGTTTTTGACCGCCCCCGGCGGCAGGAAGGGGCTCAGCGAGGCGTAGAGCTTGACGATTACCTTCATCGGCAATCCCGCCTTACACGGGAGCATGGGGAAAGCCCGACGCGCGCCGGACGGATCGCAGCCGATAATTCCGGGGCCGGGCGGCGACGACCGTTCTCCCGGCCCCGGTGACTTCGCCGAACGTGCGCGAGCGCCTAGAGTCCGAGGCGACCGATGGTTTCGTTCGTCGGCACGCCGCCCGTGGTCCAGCCGCGCAGCTCGTAGTACTCGGGCAGCATCTTGTCGAGCCCGCTGACCTTGCCCTTGGCCGGTCCGGTCTTGGCCGCCTCCTTGAGCAGGCGCTGGGGCAGGCTGTCGTCCTTGCCGGTGAAGCCGGCCGCGAGGTTGAACTGGCGCTCGAGATTCCAGATGCGTTCGCCGGTCTCCAGCAGCCGCTCGGTGGTCCATTCGCCTTCGCAGGCCGCATCGACCTGGGGAGCGAAATCGTCGAGCGTCCAGGCGAAGGTGGTGAAGAGACAGAGTCCGGTCGAATCGACCGCCGCGGTGGCGTCCTGAAACGCCTTGACCAGCCCGGCCTTGCCGTCGGACACCAGCGGATCGGTCTTTTCGGGTATGCCGAGCACTTCGGAAGCGACCGTGTAGCTGCGCAGGTGGCAGGCGCCGCGGTTCGCGGTGGCGTAGGTCAGCCCCATGCCCTGGATGCCGCGCGGATCGTAGGCGGGGAACTCCTGGCCCTTGACCGTCATCGACAGCTCGGGCTTGCCGTATTTCTCGCACAACCGCTTCGACCCGAGGCCGATCTCCTTGCCGAAGCCTTCGCCTGCGACAGTGAGCTCGGTAATTTTGGCAAGCGCTTCCGCCGAACCGAACGTCAACGCGACGCCGCCGGTTTCCTTGTCGGTGATAACGCCCGATTCGTAGAGGTCCATCGCGGCGCCCACCGTGGCGCCGTAGGAAATCGGGTCCATCCCCTGCTCGTTGCACAGGTAGTTGCAGTAGGTCAGGGCCTCGAGGTCGTCGACCCCGGTGGCGGCGCCCAGACTCCAGGCGTTCTCATATTCGAGCCCGCCCGACGCGCCCCAGTATTGGGGTTTGTTCTCGACCGTGAAATGTCCCTTGTCCATTTGCGAGACCCGACCGCAGGCGATGGTGCAGCCGAAGCAGGCCTGGTTCGTCACCAGGTTCGCCTTGCCGTCGGTCGGGCGCTTTTCGTGCATCGCCTCGGCCGAAATCCTGCTCGCCCCGTCGAACTGCACGTCGTGTGAATTGCGGGTGGGCAGGGCGCCGGTCTCGTTGATCACGTTCATCAGCACCTGGGTGCCGTAGGTCGGCAGTCCTTCGCCGGTGACCGCGTTCTCGGCCAGCACCTTCTTGGCCGCCGAAGTCGCCGCCATGAAGCGCGCCGGATCCTTGACGCTGACTCCCAGGGTGCCGCGCACCGCGACGGCCTTGAGGTTCTTCGATCCCATCACCGTGCCGACCCCTGAACGTCCGGCGGCGCGATGCAGGTCGTTGACGATGCAGGCGTAAAACACGCCGTTCTCGCCGGCTTTGCCGATCGAGGCGACGCGGATTTGCGGGTCGCCGTTCTCCGCCTTGATGGCCGCTTCGGTATCCCAGGTCGATCCGCTCCAGAGATGTTCGGCCGAGCGCAACTCGGCGCGGTCGTCCTCGATCCACAAATAGACGGGCTTCGCCGCCTTGCCCTCGAAGATGATCATGTCCCAGCCGGCGAACTTGAGCTCGGCCCCGAAGTAGCCGCCCGAGTTCGAGCAGGCGATCGCACCGGTCAGCGCACCCTTCGTGATCACCGAGTAACGTCCGCCGGTCGAGGCGCAGGTGCCGGTCAGCGGACCGGTGGCGAAGATCATCTTGTTGTCGGGCGACAGCGGGTCGACCTTGGGGTCGACTTCCTCGGCTAGATATTTCGAAGCCAGGCCGCGCTGGCCCAGATAGCTTTGCACCCACTCCATGTTGAGAGGTTCGCTCTTGCAGGTGCCTTTGTTCAGGTCGACCCGCAGGATTTTCTTTGTCCAAGCCATGACGTTATCTCCCCCTCACGCGTCCGCCCGGGCGCCGGCATCGGTCTTGTCGGCCCAGGCGCGCATCTTGTCGTATCCCGTCCAGTCGGCATCGACGTAAGTGATCGCTTGCGTCGGACAGGCCTTGGCGCAGGCGGGATCGCCGCCGCACAGATCGCATTTGACGACCTTGCCGCTCGCCTGGTTGTAGTTGATCGTGCCGAAGGGGCAGGCGATCGTGCAGACCTTGCAGCCGACGCAGACGTCGTCGTGCACCACTTTCGCGCCGGTCGTCGTGTCCACCGTGATGGCGTCAACCGGGCAGGCTTCCATACACCAGGCGTCGGCGCATTGCGTGCAGGTATAGGGCACGAAGCGCGCTTCCGAATGGAACTCGAAAATCTTGATTCGCGACCGGGCGGGGTTGAACGTACCGCCGTGCTCGAATGAGCATGCCATCTCGCACTGGCGGCAGCCGGTACATTTTTCGGGACTGATGTTGAGCGATTTGAGCATCGCACTCCTCCCTCTTGGGCTGGCAGGGCGATGCGATCCCACGAAACCGTGGTCGGCCTCCCCCGCGCCTCGAAGCGATCCGATCCGGATGGACCTTGCCGTCAAGCCTAGCGCGGAAGTTCGGGCGATTCCAGCCTAACAAGCATGGAATCGCGGGAAAATTTTTCTCGCTGGTCAAACCACGCGCCGGCAACGGGGACGTGGCGGCCGTGCAAGCACCCATGGCGCTTCAGAGGTTGAAGGCGAAAAGCAGCACCGCGACGATCACAAGCACGCCGGCGACCCAGACCCAGGGTCCGAGACTCGATGGCGCGGGGGGCGTCTCGGCAGGCGTTACGGGCTGTTCTTCCGGCGCCGGTTCTTCCGGGGCCGCGCTCACCAGCGCCGAGAACGTTCCGAAGAAGTCCGCCGCGAGCTTGCGCGCGGTCGAACCGAGGAGGCGCTGACCGACCTGCGCGAGCTTGCCGCCGACGGTCGCTTCGGCCTCGTAGGAAAGCAGGGTGGCTGTGTTGCTTCCGGTGAGCCGCACGCGCGCTTCGCCGCGCGCGAAGCCGGCGACGCCGCCCTGACCTTCGCCCGCGATGCGGTAGCCGTTGGGCGGGTCGAGATCGGAGAGCGTCACCTTGCCCCTGAACGCCGCCTTGACGGGGCCGACCTTGACCACCACGCGGGCGCGGAACTCGGTGTCGGAGACCTTCTCGATCTCTTCGCAGCCGGGGATCGACTGCGCGAGTATCGTCGGGTCGTTCAACGCCCGCCACACCCGTTCGCGCGACGCCGGGATTTCGAATTCGCCGGTGATCTTCATGTCGCCGTTGTCCGTCCTCAGCGGATGAGGCGCAGCAACGCCGCCGTGACAGCTACGAGCTGCGCCAGATTGACAGCGACGCTGAGGCCATGCAGCCGCCGGAAGTTTTCTCGTGCCGTCTCGTCGCCGGCGGATCGACCGTTGCGCGCGCGCTCGATCGCCGGCGCAAGAATCTGACGCAGAGCGACGAAAATCGCGGCGACGGCGGCCAGCAGGATCGCGTCGAACATGTTTCCGAAGGCCGCGAACAGCGCGCCCAAGGCCGCCGCCACGGCCATGACCGCGTAGTAGAGCGGAAACGCGGCGCGCATGAAAACGGCCGCGGTCTCGCGTTCGAGCACGCGGAAGACCAGCGGCGCCATGACGAACGAGAAGAACGCCATGCCGCCGAGCACGAGCGAGACGGCGACAACGGCGAGCGCGTTCAAAACGCCGTGCTCCGCATCACGCACCCTGCCAGTAGTAGATGACAAGGGTGACGGCGAGCAAAAGTGCGATCCACGCGGTCGCGTCGCCGGTCGGCCAGGTGCGGGCAGAGCGCGCCTGCGGACCGTAGTGGCGGCGCAGGCCGGCGATTACCGCATCGGCGCCTTTGAGCGCCTGTGCCCGGAGCGCCCGGTCGAGCCGCGTCCCCTCGCGCCAGGCGAGGCCGACCGCCCGCGGTGCGAACCAGCGATAGAGCCACTCGGCGTCGATGTTGAGCGAGGGCAGTTCCGGCGGGTAGAGCCCCGACAGCTTGAGCCAGGCGAACGCCAGCGCCGAGAAGAACAGGAGCTGCGTCTGCCCGATCACATGGGTCGCGTCGAACGGCGCGTAGTTCACCGGGAACGGCAGCAGCGCATAGAGCGGCCACGGGTACGAACCGATGCCGATGCACAGCACAGCGGCGATCAGCATCGCGAGCCGCATGTTGAGCGGCGGTTCGCGCACGCGGATGCCCGAATCGCGGGCGAAGAAGGCGAAGAAGGGAATCTTGATGCCGGCATGGTGAAACACGCCGGCCGAGGCGAACAGCAGGAACAGCCAGACCCAGCCGTAGCCCTCCTCAAGCGCGGCGGCCATCACCATCGACTTCGAGACGAAGCCGCTGAACAGCGGAAAGGCCGAGATCGACGCCGCCCCGACGATGCACAGCCCGGCCGTCTGTGGCATGGTCTTGTACAAGCCGCCGAGTTCGGAGCCGTTGATCTTGCCGGTCATGTGCAGCACCGCCCCCATCGACATGAACAGGAGCCCCTTGAAGATCACGTCGTTGAAGGCGTGGCTCACGGCGCCGTTGAGCGCCAGTTCGGTGCCGATGCCGATCCCGCAGACCATGAACCCGAGCTGATTGATCATGCTGTAGGACAGCACCCGCCTGAGATCGTTTTCGATGACCGCGTAGAAGATCGGGAACACGGTCATCGCCGCGCCGACATAAACCAGCAGCTCGGTTCCCGGAAAGCCGCGCGCCAGCGCATAAACCGCCGCCTTGGTGGTGAAGGCGCTGAGGAAGACCGTCCCCGTCGGCGTCGCCTCGGGGTAGGCGTCGGTCAGCCAGTTGTGCAGCGTCGGGAAGGCGCATTTGATGCCGAAGGCGAGAAAGATGAGCCACGAGGCGATTCCGCCGAGCCCGATGTAGCCGAAGGCGATCGAGCCGGTTTCGTACTGGCGGATGAGCACGCCGGCAAGCAGCATCAGCCCCGAGACGACCTGGATCGCAAAGTAACGCAGGCCCGCGGCTGTCGCCCGTGGCGTGCGCCGCGCCCAGATGAGGAAGACCGAAGTGATCGCCGCGAGCTCCCAGAAGACGAAGAGCGTAATGAGGTCGCCGGCGAAGACGATTCCAATCCCGCTGCCGGCATACGCGAGCGCCGCGACGTGCTGCATCCGGTCGCGGACGTGAAGCGCGAAGATCGCGCCGATGAAGGCGGCGATGTGAAAGAGATAACCAAACAAAAGAGCGAGCTTGTCGGCGCGGAACACGGTGAGGCGGTAATCGAAGAAATCGAGCGTCACCAGGGCGTCGTGCCCGCCCCACACCAGGTTGGCGAGACCGATGACCGGTGTGAGCAGCAGGAAAAACGCCCGCAGGCGGCCTTCGCTCAACCCGACAAACGCCGCGCCGACGAAAAAGACCAGGGCCGGGTGAAGGCTACCGCTCATAGTAATCCTTCTTGCGCATGAGCACCTTGCGCATCTCCTTGGCGATCAGCACCAGCGCCGCGCAGGCGACGAAACCGAAGATCGCGTAGAAGAAGGGCAGCGCTTCCCAGGCGTGAATGACGTGGCGGTGGAAAATCAGGTCGATGGCGGCCAGCGCCGCGCAAACGACGAAGAAAACACCGAGCAGGCGCTTCACGTTCCGCGGGTCGTCGAAGATGTGCTTTTTCTCCATCTTCTGTTCCTCAGGTTGGCGCCAGTGCGCTCAGCAGCCGGTAGATCGGACCGGAGAAGAAAAAGAGGGCGACACAGCCGAGCGCGCTGAAGACGAGTGCGGCGACGCAGGGCCACGGCGCCTCGTTGATCCCGACCGCGACGTCCGGCTCGTCGGGGCGGCTGAAAAAAGCCCGCACCGGGATCGGCAGCAGGTACGCAATGTTGAGCAGCGAACTCACCATGAGCACGGCGAGCAGCCCATACGCGCCCGCGTCCAGCGTGCCGAGGGCGAGATACCACTTGCTCCACAGCCCGCCGAGGGGTGGCAGACCGATGACGCTGAGACTGCCGACGAGAAAGGCGCCCATGGTCAGCGGCATGGTGCGTCCCAGGCCGCGCAGCTCGCTCACCTCGGTCTTGTGGGTGGCGACGTAGATCGCCCCGGCGCAGAAAAACAGCGTGATCTTGCCGAAAGCGTGCATGGCGATATGCATGGCGCCGCCGATGATGCCGAGCGTGTTCGCCAGCATGGCGCCGAGCACGATGTAGCTGAGCTGACTCACGGTCGAATAAGCGAGCCGCGCCTTGAGGTTATCGCACCTCAGTGCCACCAGTGAAGCGATGAGGATGGTCGCCGCCGCGACGTACATCAGCCAGCGGCTCGAACCGAGCTCGGCCAGACGCTCGACCCCGAAGACGTAAATCACCACCTTGAGGACGCTGAACACGCCGGCCTTGACCACGGCGACCGCATGGAGCAGCGCGCTGACTGGCGTCGGCGCGACCATCGCCGCCGGCAGCCAGCGATGGAACGGCATCAGCGCCGCCTTGCCGATGCCGAAGGCGTAAAGCCCGAGCAGAATCGTCGTCATCGTAGGCGACGCCTTGCCCGCGAGGATGCCGCCGGGCGTGAAATCGAGCGTGCCCGCGGTTGTCCAGGTGAGGATCACGGCAAGCAGCAGGAAGGCGATGGAGGTGAACAGCAGGATGGCAAGATAGGTCCGTCCGCCGGCGCGCGCCTCGTCGGTGCCTTTGTGGGTGACCAGCGGGTAGGTCGACAGCGTCAGCGCCTCGTAAAAAACGAACAGGGTGACGAGATTGGCCGCAAAAGCGATGCCGATGGTGGCGGCGAGAGAGAGTGCGAAATAGACGTAGTAGCGCGTCTGATGCTGCTCGTTGTTGCCGCGCATGTAGCCGATCGAATAGAGCGTGGTGGCGATCCACAGCGTGCTCGCCACGAGCGCGAACAGCAGGCCGAGCGGCTCGACCTTGAAGGCGAGCGCGAGACCGGGGAATATCTCGACCAGCACCGCGCCGGGGCGGCCGCCGTCGATAACCTCGGGGACGAGCGAGGCAACGAGGGCGAACAGGACGCCGGCGGTAATCAGCGAAACGGCTTCGCGCCGGTTCGGGTTCGCGCTCGACAGCCAGATCAACGGCGCGCCGGCGAGCGGCGCAAGGAAAGCCAGCAC
Organism: Alphaproteobacteria bacterium; assembly: GCA_046758065.1. Taxonomy (GTDB): domain Bacteria; phylum Pseudomonadota; class Alphaproteobacteria; order JAAXGF01; family JAAXGF01; genus JBHHZM01. The sequence continues at coordinate 18,221 of JBHHZM010000037.1, forward strand.
CACGACGGCCGACGCGCTCATCGAGCGCTTTCCAGCAGGGCCTCGGCGGCGCTGCGCGCGACGCCCACGGTCAGGTCGGTGTCGATGCCGAAGTAGACGCAGGCCGCGGCGAGCGCGAGGGTCGGCACCAGCATGCTGAGCGGCGCTTCTTCGACCGGAGGCGCGTCCGGCGCCGGGTCGCGAAAGTAGGCCGCCTCGATCACGCGCCCGACGTAGACCAGCGCGAGCAGCGAGCTCAGAAGCACCAGCACGGCGACCGGCCACAGTCCTTCTTCGAGCGCGGCGCTCACCAGGTACCACTTGCTGACGAAGCCGACGGTGAGCGGCATGCCGACGAGGCTCAGCCCCGCGACGACGACCGCCGCCATGGTGTAGGGCATGCGTCGACCCAGCCCGCGCACCGCCTCGATATCGACCGAACCAGTGCGGTAAAAGACGCAGGCGAGCGCGAGGAACAGCGCGCCTTTCATCGCCGCGTGGTTGAACAAATGCACGATGCCGCCGATCAGTCCGTTGACGTTCGCGAAGCTGATGCCGAGCGCCATGTAACCGATTTGCGCCACGCTCGAGTAGGCGAGCATGCGCTTGAGGTTGGCCTGGAAAATCGCTACCAGGGAACCGACGAAGGCGGCGACCAGCGCGAACACCATGAGGATCTCGCCGAGCGGCATCGCCTCGAAGGCGAACCGCGCGCCGAAAATGGTGAAGACGAAGCGCAACAGCACGTAGACGCCGACTTTGGTCGCCGTCGCCGCCAGAAAAGCCGAGACCACCGAGGGCGCGTAGGTATAAGCGTTGGGCAGCCACAGATGCAGCGGGAACAGCGCAAGCTTGAGCCCGGCGCCGATCACGATGAACGCGAACGCCGCATGGATCGTCCGCGTGGTTGCGACCGCCGGCAGGCGTTGGGCGAGGTCGGCCATGTTGAGGGTGCCGGTCATCATGTAGAGCAGGCCGACGCCGATCAGGATGAACGTGGCGCCGATGGTGCCGAGCACCAGATACTGGAACGCCGCCATGAGCGCCCGGCGGTCATTGCCGAGTCCGACCAGCGTATAGCTCGCGAGCGACGTGATCTCGAGGAAGACATAGAGGTTGAAGGCGTCGCCCGTGATCGCGATGCCGAGCAGGCCGGTCAGGCTGAGGAGAAAGGCGGTGTAGAACAGGTGCTGGCGGTCGGCCGGCACTTCGCGCGCCACGCTGTGCAAGGCGGCGGGCGCGACCAGCGCGGCCACGCCGGCGACGATGACCAGGACGAAGGCGTTGAGCCGGTCGATACGGTATTCGATGCCCCAGGGCGCCGCCCAGCCTCCCATTTCATACGAGATCGCGCCTTCGGTGAGCACCCGGTGAAGCAGCAGCAGCGCGATCGCAAAGGCCAGCCAGGCGATCGCCACGGTCACCGTCCAGGCCGTCCCACCGCGCCGCAGCACCGCGCAAAGCGGCGCCGATATCAGCGGCACGACGACCTGAAGCGCGGGCAGATGGGCGGAGATCATTCCTCGTCCTCGCGCAGGATCTCGTCCTCCTCGACGCTGCCGTAGGCTTCCTTGATGCGCACTATGATCGCCAGCGCCACCGCGGTGGTCGCCACCGAAACCACGATCGCCGTGAGGATGAGAACCGACGGCAGCGGATTCGAGTAAACCTCGAAGCCTTCCTTGAGAATCGACGCCGTGCCGCCGGTGATCTTGCTCATGGTGATGTAGAGAAGAAAGACCGCGGTCTGGAAGACGTTGAGCCCGACGAGCTTTTTCAACAGATTGGAGCGCGCGATGACGAGATAGAACCCGGCCATCATCAGCGCGATCGACACCCAGTAATTGTAGTGGCCGAGCGCCTCCATCTCAGCGTCCCCGCCCGGCGAAAGTGAAGAAGATGGTTATCATCACCGCCGCCACGGTGATGCCGACGCCGAGTTCGACGAACCAGATGCCGATGTGGTTGCCGTGCGCCATGTCGTGCGCGAGCGCGGCGTATTCGAGATAGTTGCCGCCGAGCAGGAGCGCGGCGACGCCGACCCCGGCATAGATCGACACGCCGAGCGCGACCAGCGCCAGCATCGGTCCGGGCGGCATCACTCGCCGCGCCTTGGCGAGGCCGAAAACGATGGCGTAGAGGATGAAGGCCGAGGCGAAGATGACGCCGGCCTGGAAACCACCACCCGGTCCGAAGTCGCCATGCATCTGCACATAGAGCGCGAACAGCAGGATAAAGGGGATGAGCAGCTTGGTGACGATGCGCAGGACGACGAGATCGCTCACGGCTTTTTCTCCTCCTCGTCGCGCCGCCGCCGCCGGCCGCCGATTAGCGCCAGCACGGCGATTCCGGCGGTGAAGATCACCGTGGTCTCGCCCAGCGTGTCGTAGCCCCGATAGCTCGCCAGCACCGTGGTGACGACGTTGGGAATTCCGGTTTCCTCGAGCGATTTGTCGAGATAGCGCGGCGCGACGTGGACCTGGATCGGGTTGTCGGCGGCGCCGAACGGCGGCATGTCGACAGTGGCGTAAAGCAGCGTGGCGCCGGTCAGCGCGACGATCGCGAGCGGCAGTACGGGACTGCGCTTCGCCGGCTTCTCCTCGCGGCCCACCAGCGCCACCGCTGTCAGCATGAGCACCGTGGTGACGCCGGCGCCGACGGCGGCCTCGGTGAAGGCGACGTCGACCGCATCGAGCACCACCCAGACGGCGGCCATCAGTAGGCTGTAGAGGCCGAGCAGAATGATCACCGCGACGAGATTGCGCAGCCGTGCCATGGCGACCGTGGTCACCAGCAGAAGCGTCAGCAGGAGAATGTCGTGAACGGTGGTGATCAGTCGCCGTCCTTTCGCCCGTTCTTGATCCAGGGCTTGAGGCCGCCGACCAGCGCGGCGTGGGCGACGGCGTGGGTGGCGGTGGGACTGGTGAAGAACAGGAACACGAGGATCAGCGCCAGCTTGATCGTAACCTGCGTGAACCCCGCCTGCACGACGAGACCGGCGACGATCAGACCGGCACCCATGGTGTCGACCATTCCCGCCGCGTGCATGCGGGTGAAGAAGTCGGGCAGCCGCAACAGGCCGATGCCGCCGGCGATGACGAACAGGGAGCCGGCGAGCAGCAGAATCCAGCTGAGAACGTCGATGAGCAGGCTCATGAATGGTCTCCGAGGCGGCCGTACTTGAAGTACTTGAGCGCGGCGAGCGTGCCGATGAAGTTGATCAGCGCATAGACCAGCGCGAGGTCGAGAAAATCGGGCCGTCCGGTGAGGAACCCGAGAACGGCGATCAGCAGCACGGTCTTGGTGCCGTGCGCGTTGATGGCGAGGATGCGGTCGTAGATCGTCGGTCCCTTGACCGCGCGCGCGAGCGCCAGCCCCATTCCGATGACGATAGCCGCGGCGGCGACGGAAAACACCCGGCCTAGCCCTCCACCGCGCGGACGCGGGCGTCCATGTCGCCGCGTTCGAGTTCGTCGAGGCCCGAGCGGGTGAGGGCATGCACCTGAATCCGGTCGCTCTCGACGTCGGTCGATACCGTGCCCGGCGTCAGCGTGATCGAGTTGGCGTAGATCACCCGGCCGAGATCGGTGCGCTGGCTCGCCGGCACCCACCGTATCGCCGGATCGATGGGCAGCGCCGGGTCGAGCACGCGGCGGATCACGTCGATGTTGGCGAGGACGATCTGCCAGGCAAGCCACGGCAGATAGGGCAGGAAGCGCCATGAGACACGTACCGGCGCGGTGTCGCGATCGATCAGGTCCATGCGCTGCGCGATGAAGACGACCAACCCGCAGCAGACCGCCGCAAGAGCGAGGAAGAAGGGGGTGAAGATTCCGGAAAGCAGCAACCAGACGCCAAGCAGCGCTGCGTATAAGCTGATGGCGTGGACCAACTCAGCCCCCGTTTTCCCTTGCCCTGACTCCCCGGAAATCGCGCCGCGGTCGATCGCGGCGCGCTGCGGCCCTGCCGAACGCGCGCCGAGTATGCCCCAAGGACATGCGAGCGCCAAGCGCGAATTCCCGCGTCGCCGCGGTCGTCGCGAGGCGCGTTCGCAAGTTGCCCGGACGCTCGCTTCACAAAATATTCAACGACCAAGCCGGCGAATTGTCGAAATCATACGAACGTGATAGCGTATTCCACGTTTGGGTGTGATCTGGTGTCATGAACGAAGAATCGCAAAGCGACGGACCGAACGGGGAGGAGTTGGCCGAGATCCGGGGCACGGTCAAATGGTTCAACGCCGAAAAAGGCTTCGGCTTCATTGTTCCGGATGACGGAACCGCGGATGTTTTCCTGCACCTGTCGGCGCTGCGCGAGGCGGGATTGCAGGGCGTAGACGGCGGAGCTACCGTCGTGTGCACCGTGAGCCAGGGTCCCAAGGGCCTGCAGGTTGCACGCATCGTCGAAATCGACGAAACGACGGCGGAACCGACCCTGCGCCGACGGCCGCGTTCGCCTCTGGGATACGACCGGACCCATCACGAACCGCTTCACGATGTCGGCGAATTCGTCGCCGCGCGGGTGAAGTGGTTCAACCCGATCAAGGGATACGGCTTCATCACCGTGGAAGATGGCTCGCCCGATGTTTTCGTGCATATGCAAACCCTGCGCCGCTGCGGCATCGTCGCGCTCGACCGCGGCCAGGAGGTGCGCGTGCGGATCGGTCAGAGCGCCAAGGGTCCGCAGGTCGCGGAGATCGCGGAGGACTGAACCCGGCCGGTTGCCGGTGTACCGGGAACGGTTCGTCCATGCCTGGGCGTGAGCCGGTGCGGAGCAAGGGAAACCCCGACCGCGCCGCTCGGGTTTCGGTGCGCGCGGCGGCGCTGCTCGGGGGCGTTCTTCTCTTTATCGCCGTGGTCGCCGGCGTTGGGTTCGTGCCGCGTCTCGCTTGGGACGGCGAATTCCCGCGCGCCGGGCTCGTCATCGTCACTGCGGGCGGCGAGCGCCGCTTCGAGGTCGAAATCGCGCGCACGCCCGAGACCCGCGCCCGCGGTCTGATGTACCGCACCGAACTCGCGCGCGACGCCGGGATGCTGTTCGTCTACCAGAGCGAGGGCGAAGTGCGCATGTGGATGAAGAACACCTTCATCCCGCTCGACATGCTGTTCATCGCGCGCGACGGGCGCATCCACCGCATCGCGGCGCGGACGACGCCGCTTTCCGAGCGGGTCATCGCTTCCGAGGGACCGGTGCAGGGGGTGCTAGAACTCGCCGGCGGCAGCGCCGAGCGTCTCGGAATAGAACCCGGAGATCGCGTTGTATCGGAAGCGTTTGAGGATCTTCCATAAGAAAATACATTAAGAAAATATTCGCACGCGCCGGCAATCACTCCTCGTCCGACGGCGGTGCGCCGCTCTCCGCCTCGAGCCGTTCGCGGGCCTCGTCCCAGCGGCGGATCGCCTCGTCGATGCCGACCTTGCCGAACAGCGCCATGTGCCCGCGGGTGAGGCTGACGACACGCGCCTTTTCCTTCCCTCGCCAGCGCGCGAAATGCCAGTCCGCGTCGGCGATTTCGAGCGCATCGGTCGGGGTCTGGATCAGCGCTGCCGCACGCTCGTCGCCGGCGCGGCCGCCGCCGGCGCGCCGCACCTCGACCACGGCCGGGACGTACTCCTTGCCCTCGAACCATTCGAGCCGGGCGATGTCGCCGGCGTCGAGGCCGCGCACGAGGACGCCTTCGACGCTGCCGCCGGGCCGGGGAACGAGGGCGGGGTAGCCTTCCTCGACGACGCGCTTGAGGGCATGGTCGGGCAGCGTCGCCGGAGTCATGTCCTCGTCGGCAACGGCGCGTCCGAGGACGATTTCGAGCAACTCGCGGTCCCTGAGCGTCCCGAAAAAGAAATGCTCCATCGCGCGTTTCCTGAAGACGCCGGCGCCGAACGGCGGTGCCGAACGGAACAACGCCAAACCTGCGGTGAGCAAAAGCGATTGTAAAGGGCGAAGCAACCGCGGCGCCTGTCCCGTCGCCCCGCCCCGCCCTTGCCGCGCCCCCGCGCTTCGTGTATCCCTCTCACCGGCCCACGTCGGGGCGTAGCGCAGCCTGGTAGCGCATCTGCTTTGGGAGCAGAGGGTCGCTGGTTC
>JBHHZM010000038.1:0-24140 GCA_046758065.1 Alphaproteobacteria bacterium
CAAAATATAGTGGCGAAGGTGCCTATCTAGTGGAGTCCGGTACCTTTTCATCCGCATTCTTTTGATCCAGGCCGGTTAGCAACCCACCTAATAACAGTCCCAGAATTTGCATCGCGACCAGCCGGGGGGTCTCAGCGGACGACCGCTGTTCGCGCGCTCGACCGCGCTGCTCTCCGACATGTACCGGCTCACCGGCGGTCGTATCCCGCTGATCGGCGTCGGCGGAATCGCGAGCGCCGACGACGCCTACGCCAAGATCCGCGCCGGCGCCTCGCTGGTCCAGCTCTATACCGCGCTGGTCTACCACGGCCCCGGTCTGGTCGGACGCATCAACGCCGGACTCATCCGGCGCCTCGGAACGGACGGATTCGCCTCCGTGGCCGACGCGGTGGGGGCGGATCATCGCTGAATTACGCTATACGTCGCCGACATTCGGCTTTCATTAACCTTCTTTCAAGCGTTGTGGGGGCAGGCTCTGGCCAAGCGTCACTTGCCCGGTCCGCCATGCCCGTCATCGCCCACGGCCTCATCGCCGCCTTCTACGTCGCGCTCGCCGTCGGCGTGGTGTTCGGACTGATTCACGGCGGCGTCGGCATCGAGCCGCCGCTGGCGGCGGCGATGGGCGCCGCGGTGGGGCTCGCCGGCGCCCTCGTCCATCAGGTCTTCGTCCGCCTGCGCCGCGACCGCGTGCTCGACGACATGCTCGCTGCGCTGCGCGGCTCGCAGGGCGAGATGGTCGCGGCACTGGGCGTGGCGCGGGACGAACTGCGCACCCTGATGGCCTCGTTCGAGGAAGCGAAAGAGAACCTGCCGGGCCGCGGCTACGGCGAGCTCGCCGCCGAGATGCGGGTGCTCGAAACCTTGCTGCGCCAGGCCGCGCCGCAGCCGGCCGAGGACGGGCAACCGGCGACGCCGCGCGCCATACCGGGTCCAACCGCGCCGCGCCGCGACGTCGCGGCCGAAGAGGCGATCGCCATCATTCGCGACGCGCTCGCCAACAGTCGCGTCGACGTCTATCTCCAGCCCGTGGTCAGCCTGCCCCAGCGCAAGACCGCGTTCTACGAGACGTTCTCGCGGCTGCGCGCCGCCGACGGCGCCGAGCTCGAACCCGGCCGATATCTCTCCATCGCCGAGGAAACCGGACTGATCACGGCGATCGACAACAACCTGCTGTTCCGCTGCATCCAGATCGTGCGCAAGGTCCAGCGCCGCAAACTCAAGCTCGGCTTCTTCTGCAACCTCTCGCCTCACACGCTGCGCGACACCTCGTTCTTCCCCGAGTTCATCGATTTCATGGAACGGAACGAGCGCCTGGCGCCCAGTCTGATCTTCGAGTTTCCGCAAGCCGATCTCGCCAGCCACAACGCGCAGATCGCCCTTCACCTCGACCGTCTCGCGAGCATGGGTTTCCGGTTCTCGATCGACCGGGTCGAGACGCTCGACTTCGATGTCGAGGCGCTCGTCGCCCGCCATGTCACCTTCGTCAAGGTCGACGCCGGCATGCTGCTGAACAGGATCGGCGATTCCCGGGGCGCGCTCGAACTGCACCGCATGAAGCGTAGCCTCGATCGCGCCGGCATCTACCTCGTGGTCGAAAAGATCGAGGAGGAAAGCCAGGTCGTCGAACTGCTCGACTTCGGCATCGACTTCGGTCAGGGCTATCTGTTCGATCCGCCGAGGCTGAGCCGCGAGGGCGAATAGGCGCCGCGCTTCCGGCGCCGGTCTTAGGGATTTCCCGCTTTTCCTCGATTTCGCGCCGTGGCACAACGCGCCATGCCTGTCCGCCGGGAAATCCCGACATGACCGTTCCGCTGGTTTCCGGCGTCGCGCCGCTCGCCGATGCCTACGACGGGTTTATCCTCGATCTCTGGGGCGTGGTGCACGACGGCGCGGCGCCCTATCCCGGCGTGCTCGACTGCCTGCGCCGGCTGCGCGCGGCGGGCAAACGCATCGTCCTGTTGTCGAACGCGCCCCGCCTTGCGCCGCGCGCCGCGGCGGTTCTGCGCCGCATGGGGCTCGACGACGCGCTCTACGACCGGCTCGTCACCTCGGGCGACGCCACGCGCGCGGCGTTCGAATCGCTCGACGATCCGTGGTACGCGGCGCTCGGGCGGCGTTATCTGTTTCTCGGCAAGCCGGCCGACGCCGACCTGCTCGACGGCCTCGGCTACGCGGCGGTCGACGATCTCGCCGCGGCCGACTTCCTGCTCGACACCGGGCTCGCCGAACGGGCCGACGGCGGCAAGGGCGAAGTCGACGACTACCGCGACGTGCTGCGCCGCGCCGCCGCGCGCGGGCTGCCGATGGTCTGCGCCAACCCGGACCTGGCGGCCATCCGGGCGGGCGCGAGCGAGGCCTGCGCCGGCGCGCTCGCCGCGGCCTACGCCGCGCTCGGCGGCGCGGTCGGCTACCGCGGCAAGCCGTACCCGGAGGTCTACGAACTGTGCTTCGCCGCGCTCGACGGCGTGGCGCGGGATCGCGTGCTCGCGGTCGGCGACAGTCTCGCCACCGATATCGCCGGCGCCGGCGCCGTCGGCCTCGATTCGCTGCTGGTGACCGGCGGGCTGCTCGCCCACGCCTGGGGGCTCGGGCGCGAGACGCCGCCCGATCCCGCCCGCCTCGCCGCGGCTTGCGCCGACGCCGGCGCGATACCCACCGCAGCGATTCCGCGCCTGGTGTGGTAGAGGCGCGCCGGAAACCGCTAGAACCCCAACGAAGACCTTCACCGACGGATTGCCGAAGCAGACCAAAACGAAGAAGATGGAGAAGACGGAAACGAATAAAGTCGCTTGATCACCCCCACCTCTGCGCATGCGCGTGGAAACGGGGCGGCTGCGTCAGCCATCAGCCCGCTAAGAGCCGACGTTCGGAGCGTCGGCTCGGCAGGATTGCAAACCGGGACACGCCCTTCCGGTCTGCGCCCGTAAACGGACGCCCTAGCGGGCGACATGCGCCGCGATCGCGCGCGCGAGAGCGCCCAGCTTGCCTTCGAGATAGACCAGGCGCTTGCACAAGTAGCGCGCCTCGTCGTCGAAGTCCTCGTAGGCGCGCGACTGCCAGAAGCGCTGTTCTTCGAGGCGCTTGCGCTCGGCCTCGCTGGCGGCGGCGCCGTCGTAGGGCAACGCGCGGTAACGGGTCTCGGTCTCGGCCATCACGTCGGCGAGCAGCCGGCGCTTGGCCGTGAACTCCCAGACGCCGGCGACCGCGAAGCGCCGGTAGACGTTGATCTCCTCGATCAGCCCGGCGACCAAAAGGATCAACCGCCGCCGCCGGTCGTCGCCGAGCGCCGCGGCGAAGCGGTCGATCTCGCGCACGCCCTGATCGGGGCTGGTTTCCGGGCTGGCGAGACGCTCGGCGAGCTTGCGCACGGCGGGATCGTCGCGCCAGCGTTGCCGCGCGTCGCCGAGTTCGGGTCCGGTCCAGACCGCGGCGGCGGCGAGTGCCGGCCGGTAGCCCCCCCGGCACGGCCAGTCGGCCTCGCCGAGCCCGCTGTCCGCTTGCTGCGCGACGGCCGGCGCCGCGGCCAGCGCGCCGGCGACGAGTCCGGCAACGAGTCTGGCCGCGAGGACGGCGGTGGCGATTGCTCGGCGAGTCATCGGCTTTTCTTTCCTCAGGCCTATTCGGTCTCGCGCAATACTTCGAAGCGGGCGATCGCGGCGCGGGCGGCGGCGAGCAGGGCGGCGCCGTCTTCGCCGGCGGCGTCGCGCTCGGCGATCCAGTCATCGATCGCGGGTTGTGCGGCGGCGCGCCAGCGGCGCAGCTCGCGGTCGCCCAGCCGGTAGAACACCTGGCCTGCGACCCGGCCCCGCTTGAGGTCCAGCTTCTCGACCGCATCGAAGGTGCGTCCGACCCGGTCGGCGAGCGCGGGCCCGGCGCTGTCGTCGATCACCCGCTTGAGCGCGTCGGGGAGCGCCTCGTAGCGCGCCTTGTTCATTGCCAGCATGTAAAGCGTGACGAACAGACCGGGCGGGCGCCCGGGGGCGGCGTGGAACCGGGCGCTCGCGGCGACGCCCGCGGGCAGCGCCTCGCCGAACGAAAGCAGCGCGCCGTCGATCCGCCCGTCGGCGAGCGCGGCGGCCGCTTCGGCGGGGCCCGCAAGCGTCACCGGAACCGCGCCCCATGCGGCGAGCGCGGCGCGTATCCGGCTGGTCGGGGCGTACAGCGTCTTGCCGCGCAGGTCTTCGAGGCGGCGCATCGGCGTCCCCGCGCCGTGCAGCCAGAGCGGCGCGCCGGCGTGCAGCAGGATGACGTGCAGATCGGCGAACTCGGAGGCGAGCGGTCCGCGCAGCGATTCCTCCGCCGCCTGGCTCGCGACCTCGGCCGAACCGGCCATGAAGGGCAGCTCGAACACCTCGCTCGCCGGATAGCGTCCCGGCACGGACCCCGGCGCGGTCCAGACCAGATCGGCGCGGCCGTCGTCGAGTGCGGCGAGCAGATCGGGCGTCTCGGCGGACGGACGGGGCTCGACGACGATCTCGAGACGGCCTTTCGAGCGGGCCTTGATCTCCTGTGCCCAGGGCTTGAGAAACAGCGTATGCGCCGGCGATTTGGGCGAGGCGGCATGAAACAGCCGCAGCTCGACGGGCTCGGCGCGCGCGGCACCGGTCAGGACGCAGAACGCGAGCCCGGCGAGCGCGGCGCCGCGACGGCGGGTGCCGCGACCCACGGCGCTACGAATCTCCGGGCGCGCCGGCATCGAGCCAACGGACCGCGCTATCGATCGCGCCGTCGGCGTGCAGCGTGAACCGCCGGTAGGCGGGCGGCTCGTCGGCGACGGCGAGCGCGTCCGCGGCGTCGCGCGCGAACTGGAAGCAGGTCGCCGGCGCGCCGAACAGGCGCACGCCGCTGCGCGCGCCCTCGAAGGGCTGATGAATATGCCCCCAGACCAGGCCGCGGACCTGCGGATGGCGGTCGAGCACCGCGAACAGGTCCTCGGGATTGGCGAGACTCACGAAGTCCGTCCAGGCGCCGCCCACCGCGACCGGATGGTGGTGCAGGCAGACCAGCGCGTGGCGCTCGCGGCAGGCGGCCAGCGCGGCGTCGAGCGCGGCGAGTTCGGCGGTCGGCAGATGGCCGTCGTCCTGGCCCGCGACCGTCGAATCGAGAAAGACGATCTGCCAGCCGTCGCGGCGCAGCGACCGGATCACGTGGATGCCGTCGCCGGGCATCGTTTCGGCGAGGACGCCGGCATCGTCATGGTTGCCGGGTAGGCAATACACCGGCGCGCCGAGTCGGCCGAACAGCGCCTTGACCCGGCGATAGGATGCGGCGCTGCCGTCCTGCGACAAGTCGCCCGTCGCGAGCACCAGTTCGGGCGCGTCGTCGCGAACCCGCGCGATCACCGCGGCCAGCGTCGCATCGGTATCGACCCCGCGCAGCCGCTCGGCGGGATCGGCGAGCAGGTGACAGTCGCTGATCTGGATCAGGCGTATGCCGTCGGCGGCCATCGCCGGCGCGTCCTCCCTCGGTTTCCCCGGAACGAGAGGCGATCATAGTGGCGTCTGGCCAAAGCCTCAACGCGGCGCTAAGTTGCCCTGCACCCAGCCTGATCCGTAACGATGCCCGCACCGCCCAGCCCCGACGACGCCGAACTCGCCCGCCTGCTTGAAGACGCCGGCGCGACGCTGACGCCCGCCGAACTCCGCGCGCTCGTCGCCGGCGTCGCGGCGGCGCCTGCGGGCTTCGACGCCGACGCCTGGATGGGTCTCGTCGCGTCCCGGGTCGGTGACGCGCTCAGGCAGGCGCTGCGCGCACTCGTGGCCGAAATGCGCGCCGCCCGCGACGACGGTCTCGGCGCGAGTCCGGCGCCTCCCGAACGGCTGGCCGCGCTGCGCGCCGAGCTCGCGCGCCGCGGACTCGACGGCTTCATCGTGCCGCGCGCCGATCCGCATCACAGCGAATACATCCCGCGCGACGCCGAGCGTCTCCAGTGGCTCACCGGCTTCACCGGTTCGGCGGGCGTCGCCGTGGTGCTCGCCGACCGCGCCGCCGTCTTCGTCGACGGGCGCTACACGTTGCAGGTCGAATCGCAGGTGAACCGCGATCTCTTCGAACGCCGCCATGTCACCGACGATCCCCCGCACGACTGGGTGGCCGGTCATTTGGCACGCGGCGGGCGGCTCGGTTACGACCCGTGGCTGCACACGCCGGACGGTCTGGCGCGCTACCGCACGGCCTGCGCGAAGGCGGGCGGCGCGCTTGTCGCCTGCGACGGCAACCCGCTCGATGCGGTCTGGCGCGACCGTCCGCCGGCGCCGCTCGCGCCGGTGGTGCCTCACGATGAACGGTTCGCCGGCGCCGCCGCCGCCGACAAGCGCGCCCGCATCGCCGCCGGGCTGCGCGAGGCGGGCGTCGGCGCCTGCGTCGTGTCGGCGCCCGATTCGGTCGCCTGGCTGCTCAATATTCGCGGCGGCGACGTCCCCTGCAGCCCCTTCCCGCTCGGTTTCGCCATCGTCCACGACGACGCCCGCGTCGACCTGTTCGTCGATCGCCGCAAGCTCGCGCCCGACCTCGTCCGGCATCTCGGCCCCGACGTGCGCCTGCGCGCGCCCGACGACCTCGGTCCGGCGCTCGACGCGCTGGTAAAAGGCGGCCAAGCGGTGCAGGCCGATCCCGCCGGCACTTCGGCCTGGGTGTTCGAGCGCGTGGCGCAGGCGGGCGGCGAGGTGCGCCGCGCCGCCGATCCCTGCGCCTTGCCCAAGGCGTGCAAGACCGACACCGAGCTCGCCGGGACGCGCGCCGCCCACCGCCGCGACGGCGCCGCGCTCACCCGTTTCCTGTGCTGGTTCGCCGCGACCGCACCGCGGGGCGAGCTCACCGAGATGGCCGCGGCCGAGCGTCTCTACGCGCTGCGCGCCGAGAACGAGCACTACCGCGGCCCGAGCTTTCCCACCATCGCCGGCGCCGGACCCAACGGCGCCATCGTGCATTACCGGGCGAGCGCCGAATCGGACCGGCGGATCGTTCCGGATACCCTGCTGCTGCTCGATTCGGGCGGGCAGTATCTCGACGGCACGACCGATGTCACGCGCACCGTCGCGATCGGCACGCCGAGCGCCGAACAGCGCCGGCATTTCACCGCCGTGCTCAAGGGGCATATCGCACTCGCCGCGGCGCGTTTTCCGGTCGGCACCACCGGAATCCAGCTCGACACGCTGGCGCGTCAGGCGCTGTGGCGGATGGGCCTCGATTACGATCACGGCACCGGGCACGGCGTGGGCAGCTATCTCGGCGTGCACGAGGGTCCGCAGCGCATCAGCAAGCTGCCCAATACGGTCGCGCTCAGGCCCGGCATGATCGTCTCCAACGAGCCCGGCTACTACAAAACGAACGCCTACGGCATCCGCATCGAGAACCTGGTCTGCGTCGTCGAAGCGAGCGACATTGCCGGGGCCGAGCGCGACATGCTCGGTTTCGAGACGCTAACGCTTGCACCCATCGACCGAGCGCTGGTCGTGCCCGATCGGCTCACCGCCGAAGAGATCGCCTGGCTCGACGCCTATCACGCGCGGGTCCGCGAGACGCTTTCACCGCTGCTCGACGCCGAAACCGCCCGCTGGCTCGCCGAGGTGACCCGGCCGGTCGCGGACGGCTAAGCGAGCCGGGCCACCACGCGGCCGGTGTCGACAAACGCGTCGGCCGAGGAGCGCGGCAGCACGGCTTCGCTGTCGAAGCCGGCGACATCGGCCAGCGTATCGGGATCGAGCACCCTGAGGGTGCGGCCTTCAACAGCGACCAGCCCGGCCTCGCGAAGCTGACGCAGCGTGCGGTTGACGTGCACCGAGGTGAGTCCCAGCGCGTCGCCGATGTGCTCCTGGGTGAGCGGCAGCTCGATGGCGTCCGCGTGGGGCGACGGATCGCCCAGCCGCACCCGGAAATAGATCTCGAGAAGAAGATGCGCGACGCGCTCGCGCGCCGTGCGCCGGCCGATGTTGGTCAGATGCTCGTTGGCGAGCGTCCGGTCCCGCGCGGTGATCCACGCCATGCGAAGCGCGAGCTCGGGATACGCGCGGAAGAGGCCGAGCAGGTTCTTGCTGGGGAAGACGCAGACGGCGACGTCGGTCAGGCACTGGGCCGAATGCGTCCTGCCCGCAGCGAGATCGGGCTGGAAGCCGAGAAAGGCGCCGGGGAGTGAGAAATCGAGGATCTGACGGCGCCCGTCCTCGAGGATCTGGTAGAGGAATACCCACCCGTCGAGCAAGGTGTAGAGTTCGGCGCAGGGCTCTCCCTGGAAATAGAGGTCGCTGCCCGCGTCGATCACGCGGTTGCCCGACTTGAAGCGTTCGACGATTCCGATCTCGCCGTCGGACAGCGGCGCGCACAGCGCTTCTTCACGCACTGCGCAGGTCAGGCAGTCAACCGGGACGTTGAGGGTTTTTTTCGCGCGGCGCGGCATCGGCGGACGATAATTTCGTTCCTTGGGTTGATCTGGGTTAGCACATGGCCGGGCGCAATGGGTAAAGAATCTTGCCGAGACGGACGCGAAGACCGATGAGTGAGTGAACCGACACGTGTGGACTATCGCCCTGATAGTTCGTTCCGGTGCCCCGAAGGCGCGGCTATCGCCGTTCTTCGCCAAAGCCAGCGGCGTGATGCTCGTCGAACCGGATTCGGACGATACGCGCTACATCGCCAACGACGACGGGACGAGCGAGGGGATGTGCCGGGAGATTCTCGGCCATCGCGTGCAACGGGTGGTGGTGGGCTATATTGACGCCCCGGCCGCCCACCGGCTGACCAAGGCCGGCCTCGACGTGCGTCTCGGGCCGTGTTCGCTTCCGGTCGAGGACCTGATCGCGCGCTTCGACGAACTGCCGCGAGCGGTAGAGACTTCCGCTTGTCCGCGCCGCGCAGCCCCGGATGCAGCCGACGCGAAGGGTGGGAAATTTCGCGCCGAACCTTGATCCAGGTTAAGGAACGCCCTGGGATGCGCCAATAGGGTGCCCGCGTCGTGCGGCGTCAGGACGCGCATGACCGCCTCTCTTGGCGCGGTGCCCGAGGCAGTTGCGGCGTGCGTTCTATCCCGTGTGGACCGGAGGCGAAGCGACATGCTTCTCCACGGACAACGGGAGACGCCGCGCGACAGTGCTGCCCTTGGTTTCTTTTTCGGGCGCAGGTTCACTGCGGTGGTTCTGCGCCCCATTCTCGTCGGTATCCGGCGTCGCTCGATCGCTGCCGCGGTCACGAAAGACGTTCTTCCTGCATGCCGCTAACGCTTGTGGCCTCACCCGGCGATGGGTTGACTTCGCTCGGCTGCGCCGTTCCGTGCGGAAGACGGCGGTGCGGCGACAAAGAGAAACCGCCCGAGCGGTGCGAAAATTGGGTAGCGAATGCTGAAATGATAGTATAGTGAAGCGCCACGGGGATGCGTCAGCGCCGCTCACAGGGAGGGTCGCATGTATCGTTCAACTTGTGTCGTGTTTGCGCTCGGGTTGATGCTTGCCGCCTGTGGCAGCACGCCCCAGGATCGTGCCGTGAGCGGCGCCGGGATCGGTGCGGCCGGGGGTGCGATCATCGGGGCCATCACCGGGCTCACCGTCGTCGAGGGCGCGGCGCTCGGCGCGACCGGCGGGGCGCTCGTCGGCATCTTTACCGACTCCGACAAGCTCGACCTCGGCGAGCCGATCTGGAAACAGGGCGCGCAATCTGGCGCGAGCCGCGATTCGCACGGCGGTACGGTCGCGAGCCGCAATTCGCATGTCGGTACGTCGGATCCGCCGTTCGTCCGCAACATACAGTCCGACCTCTCGCGACTCGGTTACGATCCGGGACCGGTCGACGGGATCATGGGCCCGCTCACCACGAGCGCCATTCGCCGCTACCAGCAGGATAACGGCCTCTTGACCGACGGTCGCGCGACGTGGGAGCTCGCCCAGCACATCCAGCGTAACGCCGAGTGACGCGGCGCTTGGGGCAGCGAGAAGCAGCCCCGCGCCGGTAACGTCGCAAACTATAAACCGTCTCCGGGAACGGGTGCGTCGCGATGCCGTATGACGGACCTTGTGACCGCGTCCGGCGGTGGGCTAACCTTGCCCGGCCGCGCCGTTCCGTGTGAAAGACGGAGGGACGGCAAGTCACGGCCGGAAGCGGCATCTGCGAACGAGGCGCCGGGCGCCCATGGATCCCTTGGTCATCGCCCTGGTGCTCGCCGCGGCGGTCATGCATGCGATCTGGAACGCCGTCATCAAGCTGGGCGAGGACCGGCTGATGATCATGGCGGTGGTGATCGGCATGGGTGCGGTGCTGTCGCCGGCTCTGCTGCTTTCCGGACCCCCGCCGCTGCCCGAAAGCTGGCGGTTCATCGCCCTTTCGGTCGCGCTCCATTGCGTCTATTTCTTTTTCCTGATTCAGGCCTACCGCGTCGGTGATCTGTCGCACGCCTATCCGCTGGCGCGCGGCTCGGCGCCGCTGCTCGTCGCCGCGGGCGCCGCGCTGTTCGCCGGCGAGACGCTGAATACGCTCGAACTCCTCGCCGTGGCGCTGGTTTCGGCCGGCATCGTCAGCCTGCTGTTCGCCGGCGGTTATGGCCTCAGCGGCGGTTGGCGTGTCATCGTCTATCCGCTCGCCACCGGCGTGATGATCGCCGCCTATACGGTCGCCGACGGCCTCGGGGTGCGACTCTCGGGCAACCCGGCGGCGTATATCGGCTGGCTGTTCCTGCTCTCGGCTATTCCGATCGGTCTGTTCGCGCTCCACCGGCGGCGCGGCGCGGCGCTCGTTTTCCTGAGGGAAAAGTGGAAACCGAGCGTCGGCGGCGGGCTGCTCGCGTTCACCGCCTACGCGCTGGCGATCTGGGCGTTGAGCCTGGGTGCCATGGCGCATGTCTCGGCGCTGCGCGAGACCAGCGTGGTGATCGCCGCCCTGATCGGCACGCGGTTTCTCGGCGAGCCTTTCGGCCGACGGCGGCTGCTGTCGGCGACGGCGGTCGCCGCCGGCGTGGTGCTGTTGACCGCCGCGGCGTGAAGCGAACGCCGCGCCGCCTCCGTTCGCCCCTCCGTGCGATCCGCTGCCGCGTCGCCTGTCCTTGATTTTTTATCTATTTCGTCCAATATATCTATAATAGACGAAAGGAGTGGTTTATGCGCTATGTCTCCGCAACCGACGCCAAGCAGCGTCTCGCCGCGCTTCTCGACGCGGCGCAACGGGAACCTGTCGTCATCCGCCGTCAGAAGCGCGACGTTGCGGTCGTGCTGTCCCCGCAAGAGTATGAGCGACTCTGCGCCCTCAACCTGGCCGAGTTCGAGCGTTTCTGCGACCGCGTGGCCGAACGGGCGGCCGCCCGTGGTCTGACCGAGGAAAAACTGGCCGAGTGTCTTGCCGATGAAGGCTAGGGAGCGCGTTGTCGTCGACACCAACGCGCTCGTCAGCCGGCTTCTTCTGCCGGATTCGGTTCCCGCCCGGGCCGTCCGCAAGGTCGTCGAGAACGCCCGGCTTCTGGTCTCGGAAGCCACCCTTGAAGAACTGGCCGACGTTCTCATCCGCCCGAAATTCGATCCCTACCTCACCATAGGAGACCGCCAGGAGTTTCTTCGTCTGTTCGGCCGCATCGCCGAGATGGTTCAAATCGTCCACACCGTTCGCGTATGCCGGGATCCATGCGATAACAAGTTCCTGGAACTTGCCGTCAACGGCGAAGCCACCTTCGTCGTGACCGGCGTCGACGGCCTCCTGGCCCTCGATCCCTTCCGGGACATCCCGATTCTTACCCCGGCGCGCTATCTCGCGCGCGACTGAAGCGCGCGACTGAAGCCGGGGCCGGTTCAGTCCGCGGACGGCATATCGGAAGTCGGAGCGAAAGTCGTTAATCGACGAAGCGGGCGAGCCGGACGGCGGTGAGACCGGGTTTGAGGTCGCGCGCCGGCATCACCATGACGCAGTCGTCGTAGGGCGTGCGTATCTCCGTGTCGCCGTCGCGGGCGATCGGCGTGCCGGCCTTGGGGATCACTTCGAAGCCCGCGAAGTCGCGGACGAACGCGAACGCCCCGGTCGCGATGGTGACGACGTCGGTGACGCGCATCGCCGCCTGCGCCGGCGTTATCTTGGCGAAATAGGGTTCGGCGAACCCGGGCGCGACGACATCGCAGTGGCGCAGGAAACGCATCGTCGTCTCGATGGCGATGTCGCGCGCCGCGCCCTCGAAATGCTGGCCGCATTCGACGAGCATCGCCGCCCTGTTACTCGCCGGATCGTCGAACGCGCCGTAATCGCGCAGCCGGCGGCCGGCGTCGTGGCCGGCGTCGATCACCACATGCGCGGGAAAGCCGATCCCGCGGGCGAGCGCGAGTCCCTTGTCCTGGGTGCCGCACAACAGCATCGGCGCCATCGGCAGCGCCGTCGAATGCAAATCGAGCAGCAGATCGACGGTGTCGATCAGCGGCCGCATGGCGCGGGCGCGGGCGAGTTCGACACTGTCGCGCGCGCCGTCGAGCACCGCGTCGCCCCACACCCGGTTGAAGTCCTCGTCGACGAAACGCGAATCGAAGGGCGCGGCGCGGTCGAAGGTTTCGTAAGCCGCGACGTTGGCGAAGCTCAGGGTGAGCCGGCCGCGGGTCGGGCGCAGCCCGCTCTCGAACAGGAATGCGAGCGCATGCGCGCCGCAAACCTCGTTGCCGTGGGTCAGCGCGTTGACCATGACGTGCGGGCCGGCCCGCCCACTGTCGAAGGTGGTGACGTAGTCGATGCCGGTGTTGCCCTTGCGATAGGCGCCAATGTCGCAGGGGGCGAGTTCGGTCGCCGGCATGGAGGCTGAAGCGTGCAACACGAAAATCCTCTCGCCCGTCCGAATCCGGAGAGCCGCGAACTTACCTTGCCATGCAGCGTGTCGCGAGCCAAATTGTGATAACAGGCTTGCCGCGATCCCATCGCAAGAGTTTGATCTCGATCAACGAAGCCTGACCGGCATGGGGTTAGAGTTGTTTGTGGCTGGGGCGTCGCCGGTGCGAACGCGAGGGCAACGGAAAATGGACTACGATCGTTTCTTCGCCGGGAAAATCGGCACGCTCAGGACCGAAGGGCGCTACCGCAGCTTCGCCGAGCTGGCGCGCCACGCCGGGCGCTTCCCGCTCGCCGCCAACCACGGCGCGTCCGATCGGGGCGACGTCGTGGTCTGGTGCTCTAACGACTATCTGGGCATGGGTCAGCATCCCGAGGTGCTCGCCGCCATGACCCGGGCGGTCACCGAGTACGGCGCCGGCGCCGGCGGCACGCGCAACATCTCGGGCACCTCGCATCCGCTGGTCACGCTCGAGCGCGAGCTCGCCGACCTGCACCAAAAGCCCGCCGCGCTGGTTTTCACCTCGGGCTATGTCGCCAATCTTGCGGCGCTGTCGACGCTGGCCTCGTTGTTGCCGGGCTGCATCGTGTTTTCAGACGCCCTGAACCACGCCTCGATGATCGAGGGAATCCGCCACGGCCGGACTGAAAAACGCATCTTCCGCCACAACGATCCCCACCATCTCGACCAGCTCATGAGCACGGTCGACCCGGCGACGCCCAAGCTGGTCGCCTTCGAGTCGGTCTATTCGATGGACGGCGACATCGCGCCGATCGCCGAGTTCTGCGACGTCGCCGAACGCCACGGCGCGATGACCTACCTCGACGAGGTCCACGCCGTCGGTCTCTACGGGCCGCGCGGCGGCGGCATCGCCGAGGCGCGCGGGCTGATGGACCGGGTGACGGTGATCAACGGCACGCTCGCCAAGGCGTTCGGGGTGCTCGGCGGCTACATCGCCGCGTCGCCGGCGATCGTCGATGCGGTGCGCAGCTTCGCCTCGCCGTTCATCTTCACCACGGCGTTGCCGCCGGCGCTGGCGGCGGGCGCGCTGACTTCGGTGCGTCACCTCAAGCACAGCTCGGCCGAGCGCGAGCGCCATCAGGAACGCGCCGCGACGCTCAAGCGGCTACTGATCGACGCCGGCCTGCCGGTGATGCCGTCCGAGACCCATATCGTGCCCGTGCTGGTCGGCGATCCGGTCAAGTGCAAGCGCGTCACCGACATCCTGCTCGCCGACTACCAAATTTACATCCAGCCGATCAACTATCCGACGGTGCCGCGCGGCACCGAGCGCCTGCGCATCACGCCGTCGCCCTGTCATACGGACGCAATGATGGCGGCGCTGGTCGGGGCGCTGGGCGAGGTCTGGTCGCGGCTCGACCTCGACCGCGCGGCCTGAGCGGGCGACCCGGCGCGCGGATTGGCAAGGCGGTCGGCTCTCTCGACTCAGGGAGCGAACTGTTCGGCGAGGATACGTTCCTCGAGGCTGTGGCCGGGGTCGAACAGCAGGCTCAGGGTGACGTCGCGCTTTTCCGCGACGTTCACTTCGCTGACGTCGCGCACCTCGGTGTAATCGGCGACCGCGCTGACCGGCCGCTTGCCGTTGCCGAGGATCTCGAAACGAATATGCGCCTGCGCCGGCAGCAGCGCGCCGCGCCAGCGCCGCGGCCGGAACGCGCTGATCGGCGTCAGCGCCAGGACTTCGGCGCCGAGCGGCACGATGGGACCGTGCGCCGAAAGATTGTAGGCGGTGCTGCCGGCGGCCGTCGCAACCAGCACGCCATCGCAGATCAGCTCGGGCGCGCGCAGCTTGCCGTCGACGCTGATGCGGATCTTGGCCGCCTGCCGGGTTTCGCGCAAAAGCGAGACCTCGTTGATGGCGAGCGCCGAGGTCTCCTCGCCATGAACGTCACGGGCGCGCATCTCGAGCGGGTGCAGTTCGGTGCGCTCGGCGTTCTCGAGCCGTTCGGGCAGACCGTCGGCGGCGAACTCGTTCATCAGGAAGCCGACGGTGCCGCAGTTCATGCCATAGATCGGAACGCCCCGGCTGAGATAGCGATGCAGCGTTTCGAGCATGAGGCCGTCGCCGCCGAGCGCAACGATCACCTCGGCCTCCTCGGGCGGGCCGTTTCCGTAGAGTCCGCGCAGCCGGGCGAGCGCGTCCTGCGCCTCGGGCGCGGTGCTGGCGACGAACCCGATCTTGTCGAACTTCATGAAACGCCTCCGGATCGCGTTGCCGGCCCCTCGCTCCATCCGGCGCGCGCAGTATAACGGAACGTCGAGAGCAGACCAGTCCGGGCCGTGGAGACGGCGCTTGTTCGTTCGCCTTCATTCAGGCGTGACAAATCCCGCCTCGCCCCGCAGACTTGCGACGATAGTGAAAAGCCCTCAGGGGGAATCGAACATGAGATACCAGGGGCGCGCGTCGGCTTGCGGCGCGGTGCTTGCGCTCGTGACGATGCTGGCGACGTCGTTGACGAGCGCGACCGAAGACCGGCACGCCGGCTACTATTATCCGCCGCCGGCCTCCACCGAGGTCTACCGGGCGCGGACGATGACGCTCGCCAACGTCAACCGCGAAACCCGGCTCGGTTTCGTCGCCGGCCTGACCCAGCAGATGCTGAGCCGGTCGTACCCGCCGCAATATGTCATATTCGCCAAGGGAGACGAGGCCGAGAAACTGATCATCGTCAGCCTGTACGATGACCATCTCGACACCGTCTACCGCGCCCGCGCGCTGTTCGCCATGCTCACTTCGGTGGCGCGTTTGACGCGTTTTCTCACCGAACTCGGCGTCGCCGACTTCTTCACCTTCTTCGATCTCGCCAAGCTGCTCGGCTTCACCCGGATCACCATCTCCGACGGCGACGCATTCGCCCATCAGGTCATCATCGAGTAGCCGGTCCGCGGCCGTCGATGGGGCGGTCCCTGCGCATGAACAACGCTCTGCTCTACGCCGCTACGGTGTTCATCTGGGGGACCACCTGGTACGGGATCAAGCTGCAGCTCGGCGTCGTCGCCCCCGAGGCGTCGATCGCCTATCGCTTCGCGCTGGCGGCGCTGTTGCTCGTCGCCTGGTGCCGGCTGCGCGGGCTCGACCTGCGCTTCAGCTTGCGGCAGCACGGTTTTGCCGCGCTTCTCGGGCTCCTCCTGTTCTCGTTCAACTACGAGCTTTTCTATCTCGCGACCGGCACGGTGACCAGCGGGTTGGTGGCGCTGTCATTCTCGCTCATGGTCGTGTTGAACGCGCTGTTCGGCGCACTCTTTCTGGTTGCACCGCTGCGCCCGCGGGTGCTGTTGGGCGGTCTCGTCGGGGTCGCCGGCATCGCGCTTGTCTACGGGCCCGAGATTGCCGGCTTAGGCGGCGCGCACGCCACGCCGGGCGGGCTCGCGCTGTGCGTCGCCGCAACCGTTTCGGCCTCGCTCGGCAACATCGTCTCGGCGCGCAACCAGCGCGCCGGTATGCCGGTGGTTGCGACCAACGCCGTCGGCATGGCCTATGGTGCGCTGTTCATGACGGCCGCCGCGATCGCCGCCGGCCGGTCGTTCGACTTCGACCCGTCACCCGTTTACGTCGGTTCGCTCCTCTATCTTGCGCTCTTCGGCTCGGTCGTCGCGTTCGGCTGCTACCTCACGCTTCTCGGGCGCATCGGCGCCGACCGGGCGGCCTACGCCATGATCCTGCACCCGCTGGTGGCGCTGGGCATTTCGACGCTGCTCGAGGGATTCCGCTGGGATTGGCTTGCGCTCGCCGGCGTCGCGCTGGTGGTCGCCGGCAACGTACTCGTGCTTAGCCAGGGTTTCCCGCCAAAATCACGAGCGGCGCGGCCGCGGCCTTGGTGAGAAATCCGGGTTAGCCGCCGGTCACGCTCATGTGGCGGGCCACGGCCGGGCGCCTGTGGCGGCGGTCGATGATGAAATCGTGGCCCTTGGGCTTGCGGCCGATCGCCTCGTGGATCGCCTCGATCAGCGGGCCGTCGCTCTCGCTGGCGCGCAACGGCGCGCGCAGGTCGGCGGCGTCTTCCTGACCGAGACACATGTAGAGCGTGCCGGTGCAGGTGAGACGCACGCGGTTGCACGATTCGCAGAAGTTGTGGGTGAGCGGCGTGATGAAACCAAGCCTGCCGCCGGTTTCCGCGACACGGACGTAACGCGCCGGGCCTCCCGTCGTGTCGTCGATGTCGCCGAGCGTCCAGCGTTCCCCGAGACGCTCACGCACCGTCGACAACGGCAGATACTGGTCGGTGCGGTCGCCCTCGATGTCGCCCATGGGCATGGTCTCGATCAGCGTGAGATCGAAGCCCTGATCGCCGCACCAGCGGATCATGCCGTCGAACTCGTCCTCGTTCACGGCCTTGAGTGCGACGGTGTTGATCTTGACCGCCAGGCCGGCCTTTTTCGCCGCGGCGATTCCCGCCATCACCTTGTCGTACTTGCCCCAGCGGGTAATGGCGCGGAACTTTTCGCGATCGAGGGTATCGAGCGAAACGTTGATGCGCCGCACCCCGCAGTCGTAGAGCTCGTCGGCGAACCGCGCGAGCTGGCTTGCGTTGGTGGTGAGCGTGAGCTCGGAGAGCGCGCCGCTTTCGAGATGGCGGCCGAGGCTGCGCACCAGCCACGTCACGTTGCGCCGGACCAGGGGTTCGCCCCCGGTGAGCCTGATCTTGCGAACGCCGAGTCCGACGAAGGCGCTGCACAGCCGGTCGAGCTCCTCGAGCGTCAGGAGATCGGCCTTGGGCAGGAAAGTCATATTTTCCGCCATGCAGTAAACGCAGCGGAAATCGCAGCGGTCGGTAACCGAAACCCGCAGGTAGCTAATTCTTCGGTCGAAGGGGTCGATCATCTGGCGGTCGCGTCCCGAACTAATCCGTTTTCGGAACCGTAACAGATATCAGGGTCCATGCCAAATTTCGCCCCCAAGATCGCTGGGGATACGCGGGGCGGATTCGGGCGGGCCGGAAAAGGGCGCGGAAGACGAGCGCCGCGCCGCCGCGACCTCGGTGAGAAATCCGGGTTAATCGCCCTTTAACGCTCGGGGGCTATTGACGAATATCGAGCGGGAACACCCCATCGGCGGCCGCCGGGTCCGGCCCCGGCTGTCGGCGCCGGAATCCCGGCAGTTGCGGCGAGGCGACATGGCCCTCAACAGTGTTCATCAGTTCGATCCGTCACGCGCCGTTCCCGGGCTCCCGGCCGCAAGGAGGCTTCTGGGGCGGATTGACCGGCGCGGCTTCATCGTCTCGCCACTCTACGACACGGTGTTCTTCATCGGGGCGCCGCCGCTCGCCTTCGTCCTCGGCGTTCTGCTGTACTATGCGCCACTCGACCGACTTGGCGCCGCGTTGGGCGTCGGGCGATCGCCGCTCGGTTTCCTGCTCGGCGCGTTCATCTTCGCGCATCTCTTCATCGTCGTCTTCAGGAGCCACCTGAACCCGAAGATCTTCGGTCTCCATCCCCTGCGGTTCACGCTCGTCCCGCTCGCGCTTTTCCTCGCCATGGGCCTGTCGCCGTGGGTCCTGGTGTCGTGCTCGGTGCTGGTGACCTTCTGGGACGTCTACCATTCGGGCGCCCAGACCTTCGGGCTCGGGCGCATTTACGACGCCCGCGCCGGCAACGACCCGGCGACCGGCCGCCGGCTCGACTGGCTCCTCAACATTCTGCTCTACGCCGGCCCCATCGCCGCCGGCGCCACCCTGATGGACCACGTCGGGGATTTCGACGAGTTCGCCGAAGTGGGATCGGTCTTCTTCACCTCGATCCCGGCCTATACAGAAAGCCACGCGCGCTATCTGACCTGGGGCGTGGTCGGTCTCGGCGCGCCCTTCATCCTCTATTACCTCTACGCCTATTGGCGTCTCGTCCGCCGCGGCTACCGCATCTCGCCGCAAAAGGTCGTGCTGTTCGTCGGCACCGGCATCTGTTCGATCTGGGCCTGGGGCTTCAACCCCTTCGGCATGGCCTTCTTCATCATGAACTTTTTCCACGCCTTCCAGTACTTCGCCATCGTGTGGTGGGCCGAGAAGGGCAACATGACCCGAATCTTCGGGCTCGACAGCTTCTCCTGGGGCAAGCCGGCGGCGCTCGTTCTGTTCCTCGTCATCGGCTTCGGCTTCGGCATCTTCGCCGAAGCCAGCGACGCCGAAAGCCCGTGGCTGCTGAGCGGCTTCCTCGTCGTTTCACTGATGCATTTCTGGTACGACGGCTTCGTCTGGTCGGTGACCCGCAAGCAGGTGTAGCCCGGCGTTCCGACCGGCGGACGGGTTTACTCCCCGCCGCCGTTCTGCTTGTCGGACGATGCCGTTTTCCCGGCCTTTTCGTGCATTTCGCGCGCCTTCGCCTGCTCGCGTTCGCGCAGATCGTCGTCGGTGGTGCGGGTCAACGGGCGGGGGCGCGCGGCCATCGGGTGTTTGACCTCGAACTGGACGATGACGCGACAGTCCTCGCACATCCTGAGACGGTCGAGCGCGGCCTCGTCGGCGAACATCTCGTGCCCGGCGAGTCGCTCGACCATGCGCTCGATCGACGAGCGGACGCCGAACGGCTTGCCGCAGCGCACGCAGGAGAAAGGTTCTTCTTCCTTGATCGCGACCGCCTCGTGGGCCGTCGCCGCGAAACTGAGACGCGGTTCGAGGGCGATGACCGACTCGGGACAGGTGGTGCGGCACAGGCCGCACTGCACGCAGGCTTCCTCCAGAAAGCGGAGCATCGGCCGGTCGGGGTTGTCGATAATGGCGCCCGTCGGGCAGGCGCCGACGCAGGAAAGGCAGAGCGTGCAGCCTTCTTGGTTGACGACGATGGCGCCGAAGGGGGCGCCGGCCGGGAGCGGCACGGCCTCGACCGGCGCCGGCGCGCTGGCGTGGAGATGCCTGAGCGCGAGCAGGCCGACCGTGCGCTTGCCGCCCATCGGCAGGAAGCTCGCGGCGGCCGTCGCCGGCGCCGCTTCCAGGCTCCACAGCGCGCTCTCGACCGCATCCGGGTCCTCGGCGTCGATCAGGGCGACGCGGCCGGCGCCGTAGCCGAGCCCCTCCATCACCGTCTCGGCGAGCGCGATCTGGCCTTCGAGCGCCGGCAGGTGCTCGCGGTTGCCGGGACCCGTGAGCACCCGCACCCGCGTTGCACCGTAGGCCAGCGCCACGGCGAAAAATTCGAGACCCACCTGGGTCGCTTCGTTGAGCGCGAAGGGCAGCACCCGCGCCGGTAGGCCGCGACCGTGTCGGGCGATCATGTGGATCATCTCGTCGCCGTAACGGGCGTCGTGGACGAGCAGCGTCGGCTGCGCGCCGCCGGCCTCGCGAAAGGCGCCGAGCAGCGTCCGCAGGCGCTCGTAGACGGTGTTCTCCGCCGGCAGCGCGTAAGCGGCCGCGCCGGTCGGACAGACGCTGGCGCAGGATCCACACCCCGCGCAGACATGGGGATCGATCTTCACGTGGTCGCCGGCGGGTGCGATCGCCGAGGTCGGGCAGACGTCGAGGCAGCGGGTGCAGCCGGTAATCCGGCTGCGCGAATGGGCGCAAAGCCCGTCATCGAAAGCGACGTAGATGGGCTTCTCGTAAGTCCCGACCATGTCGGCGATGTCGAACAGCGCCCGCTCGACCTGCGCCGGGTCGCCGGGATCCGGGTTGAAGTAGCCGTCGCGCTTGTCGGGCGCGGGGAACAGCGGCGGCCCGCCGGTGAGGTCGAGAATGAGGTCGCAGCGCGAGGTGGCGCCGTTGCGGCCGGCGTCGAAGACGAAAGCGCCGCGCGACGACGGCAGCGTCGGCGCATAATCGTCGACGCCGATCTCGAAGGCCCCGAGATGGCCGCTCGCGGCGGTGACCGTGCCCTTGAATACCGGCACGTCCATCAGCAGCGGCGGCGGCACGTCCCGTGGATCGGTGAGCAGCACGGTGACGTCGAGACGGCTCGCGAGTCGCTTGGCCGCCTCGAGCGCCTGTTCGTCACGGCCGTAGACCAGGGCGACGCCCGCGCTCTCGAGCGTCAGTCCCGGCGTCGGCGGCACGTCGAGCACGGCCTCGGCGAGGAGCGCCGCGATCTTGGCGGTCGCCTGCCCGGCCTCGTCGGACCATCCGGCGCGCTCGCGGATGTTGGTGAAGCGCAGCTCGGCCTCGGGGTTGTTGTCCTCCTGCACCTCGGCGAACAGCGGCGCCTCCTGGGTGCAGGCGACGACCACGGTTTGGTCTTCGAGTACGGCGCGCTGGAATTCGCCGAGTTGGGCGCGGCAGAGCTGGGTATAGACCGTCGGGGCTTCGTCGGCAGCACAGGCTCTGGCGAGCGCCTGCGCCTCGATCGGCATGCTGCCCTCGCAGTCGCAGACCAGAACCTTCTTCTTGTTGATCTTCATGCGCGCGTCTCTCCCCGGGCGTTCGCTTATAGACCCTCGCCGGCGCAAGTTCGACCCGAATCTCCGTCGGGAGATGGTCCGCGTCCGACGCGATGCGGCATAGAGACGCGCCGCGGACCGGACGCTATACTAGCGTGGCAGTCGCACACAGGGGGCCGCAAGTGGCCGGCAACGAGGCATCCGCCCGCGACATGATGACCACCCGCGAGGTGGCCGCGTACCTGCGCATCAAGGAGCGCAAGGTCTACGATCTCGTCAAGAGCGGCCGCATCCCCTGCACCCGGGTGACCGGCAAGTGGCTGTTCCCGAAGGGTCTGATCGACGACTGGCTCGCCTCGAACGCCGGGCCGCTTTCCCCTGCCGCCCGCGACGTACGGCCGCCGCCGGTGATCGCCGGCAGCCACGACCCGCTGCTCGAATGGTGCCTCGGCCAGTCCGGCTCGGGCCTCGCCATGCTGCCCGGCGGCAGCCGCGACGGTCTCGCCCGTCTGGCTGCGGGCGAGGCGGCGATCTGCGGTCTGCACCTGCGCGATCCCGCGACCGGCGAATACAATCTGGCTGCGGTGCGCGATGGCCTCGCCGGCCTCGGCGTCGTGGTCGTCGAATGGGCGTGGCGCGAGCAGGGTCTGGTGCTGGCGCCGGGCAATCCGCTCGGCATCGCGGTTCTCGGCGACCTCGCGGCGCGCGGCGCGCGCGTGGCGCGGCGCCAGGACGGCGCCGGCAGCCAGCTTCTCCTGGTTCACCTGCTCGCCGAGGCCGGGCTCGCGCCCGCCGATCTCGACCTCCTGCCCGAGCCGGCGCGGAGCGAGACCGAACTCGGGCTCGCGGTGCTCGAAGGCAAGGCCGACGCCGGCCTCGCGGTCGCCGCCGTCGCCCGCCGGCTGCGCCTCGACTTCGTGGCCTTGCATCGCGAACGCTACGACCTGGCAATGCGCCGGCGCGACTACTTCGAGGCGCCGTTTCAGGAGCTTCTCGCTTTCGCCCGCTCGGCGGCCTTCACCGTCCGCGCCGCCGAGCTCGGCGGCTACGATTGCTCGGGTCTGGGCCGTATTGTCTACAATGCGCCGTGAGGCGGGCCGCGCGGTGCCTCAGCGCTGGGCGTTGGGAAAGAAGAGCTGCTGGCCGTTCACCCGGTAGGCGGCAATCGCGGCCTGGCCGGCGTCGGACAACAGCCAGTCGATGAACGCCCGGCCGTCGGCGGCGCGGACGTGGGGGAACCGCGTCGGATTGACCAGCGTTACGCCGTACTGGTTGAACAGCCGCGGATCGCCCTCGACCAGGATCGCGAGCCCGCGCCGGTTTTGGAAACTGAGCCAGGTCCCGCGGTCGGAGAGCGAATAGGCGTCGAGCCCGGCCGCGGTGTTGAGCGTCGCGCCCATGCCCGACCCGGTCTCGCGGTACCAGGTGCCGCTGGCCGCGGCGACATCGACGCCGCCCGCCCGCCAGAGCGCGAGTTCGGCCTTGTTGGTGCCGCTGTCGTCGCCGCGCGAGGCGAACAGCGCGCCGGCCTTGGCGATCTTGCGCAGCGCTGCGGCGGCGTCCTTCATGCCGCGCACGCCGGCGGGGTCCGACTTCGGGCCGACGATGACGAAGTCGTTGTACATCACGTCGTAGCGGCGGACGCCGAAGCCGTCGGCGACGAACGCGAGCTCCGAGGGCTTGTGATGGACGAACAGCACGTCGGCGTCGCCGCGCTTGGCAAGCCGGATCGCCTGCCCGGTGCCGACCGCGACGACGTTGACCGTGATCCCGCTCGCGGTCTTGAACAGCGGCAGAATGTGATCGAACAACCCGGAGTTCTGGGTCGAGGTGGTCGAGGCGACGACGATGGCGCGCTCGCCGGCCGCCGCGTCGTCGCGGAACGCTCCGAAAGCAAGTACGGCGCAAGCGGCGAATACGAGGAAGAGGCGGCGTGTGGTTACCATAGCAGTTCTCCTTTCAGGAAAGCGGCGGCCTCGGGGCTTTGCGGTCCGGCGAAGAAGGCGTCTGCCGGGCTGCGTTCGACCAGTCGGCCGCGGTGCAGAAACAGGATTTCATCGGCGAGGCGGTGCGCCTGACCAAGATCATGGGTGGTCATGACGATCTTGGCGCCGGCGCGGTGGATGGCGTCGATCGCCGCTTCGACCGCGCGCGTCGCCGCGGGATCGAGACTCGCGGTCGGCTCGTCGAGGAACAGGACATGCGGTTCGAGCGCCCAGACCCGCGCCAGCGAAAGCCGCTGCTGTTCGCCGAGCGACAACGTGCGCGCCGGCTGCCGGGCCGCGTCCTCGAGGCCGACGCGGGCAAGCGCCCGGGCGACGATCTTGCCGCGCCGAGTGCGCGCGACCCCGCGCACCGCGAGCGCGTAAGCCACGTTGGCGGCGGCGGATCGGCGCAGCATGACCGGGCTCTGGAACACCATCGCCTGATGGGCGAGGGCCGTGGCCGCTCCGGGGCCGCGCCAGCGCACCGTCCCCGCCGTCGGCCGCAGCAGGCCGTGGCAGAGGCGCAGGAAAAGGCTTTTTCCGGCGCCGTTGGGGCCGAGGATCATCGTGCGGGGGCCGGCCTCGAGAGTCAGCGTGAGGCGGTCGATCAGGCGCTCGCCGCCAGCGTCGAAGCAGACGTCGTCGAGAACCAGCGGCAGTATCCCGCGGCTCATGCCCGGTCGTCTTCTCAGCTGCCGCGCGCCCGCGCCGCGTCGCGCAGGATCTGGGCGGCGAGGTTGACTCCGAGCGCCAGCGTCAGGAGCACCACCCCGAGCGCGAGCGCCAGCACCAGATCGCCCTTGCTGGTCTCGAGCGCGATCGCCGTGGTCATGACCCGGGTCAGATGGTCGATATTGCCGCCGACGATCATCACCGCGCCGACTTCGGCGACGGCGCGGCCGAAACCGGCGAGCACCGCGGTCACCAGGGTAAAGCGACCGTCCCACAGCAGCGTCGGCACGGCCCGGCCCGGCCCGGCCCCAAGCGAGCGCAGTTGCTCGGCATAGGCCTCCCACAGGTCCTCGACGACCTGGCGGGTGAGCGCGGCGACGATCGGAATCAC
>JBHHZM010000039.1:0-23736 GCA_046758065.1 Alphaproteobacteria bacterium
AGCGTCGACTTGCCCGAGCCCGAAAGCCCCATGATGACGAAGATTTCGCCTTCGCCCACGGCGAAACTCACGTCGCGCACCGCGCCGATCAGTCCGGCGCGCGTCAGCGCCTCGGGATTCGGTGCGCCGCCGTGTTCGGCGAGGAGGCGCCCGGCGCCCGTGCCGAAGATCTTCCAGACGCCCTCGCAGCTTATCTTCGGAGTATCCGCCGGCGCGGCGGCGGCGGGCGGCGATGACGGGATCGGATCGGAGGACGCCATGGTCCGCCTCAAGGGTGGAAAACGGGGCGCCGCCGGCCGCACAAGCGCCCGGCGGCGCGATCGGTCAGGACTCCCGGCTCAGAGGCCGGCGCAGGCGCCCCACTTGCGCCAGGTGCTCTTGTTGCCCTGGACCCAGGCTTCGACGACGTCGTCGACCGACTTGCCGTCGAGATCGACCGCGCCGATCATGGCGCCGATCTCGTCGTTCTCGATGCGGTAGTTGCGCACCGCTTCGTAGGCGCAGGGCCACTTCTTCTCGCCCGCCTTCCAGCCGACCTTCTTGATCCAGCCGTGCGGCTTGCCGCAGTCGTAGGCCATGTTGGGGTTGCTGCCCCACGACGGGTCGTCGTAGCAGGCATCAGTGTACTCGGGGAACTCGACCCATTCGCCCTTGAACTTGATCGGCGCCCAGTGCGGCGCGTAGATCCAGCCCAGGAACGGCGCCTTGCGCTCATAAGCCGACTGGAGCTCGGCGAACAGCGCCGCGTCGGTGCCGGCGTGCACCACTTCGAAGTCGAGGCCGAGGGCCTCGGCGCGCTCGTCGTCGAAACCGGCCCAGGTCACCGGCCCGCCGAGATAACGGCCCTTGGGCGCGGTCTCGGGAGTGGCGAACTCCTTGGCGCATTTGTTGAGCGCCTTCCAGTCGGGCAGGCCGGGGCACCTCTCCTTCATGTAGATCGGATACCACCATTCCTCCTTGGCTTTCATCCCGGTCTCGCCGAGATCGACGGTGTTGCCGGTCTTCAGACTGGCGTCCATCGCCTGCTTGCCGGTGGTTTCCCACATCTCCATGGCGATGTGCAGGTCGCCCGATTCGAGGCCGGCGAACTGGGCGATATAGTCGGCCTGCTGATATTTAACGTTGTAGCCCATCTCTTCGAGCACGCGTCCCATCATGTGTGTGGTGATGTATTGGCCCGTCCAGTCGTGGATGGTGAGAATGATGGGATCCTTGCTCTCCGGCACACCGGCCTTGGCCGGCGCCGTGAACGCAACAGCGGCCGTGAGGGCCGCCGCGACGGTTGCGGTGGTGATCTTTGCGAACATCGATGCTCCTCCCTGTAACCGGCTGACCGAACGGACGACGTTGTAGTCTTCGCGATTACGCCGGTTAACTCCCGTTCGGCCCCCGTTCCCCCGGAGTGCGAAGCCGTTTCGGCGAATGCCGCAAGCCGCTTCCCGCGCGGGGGATAGCCCATGTGGGCAGTCTACGCCAACAACCCAGATCAAAACCAGTTTACCCCGCTCGATCAAGCAAATTGTCAAAATTCCACAGAATTCCACAGCAAATCGGTGACAAATTCACAGAAAGCAACGTAGACTCGCTACAGACGTTCCGCGGTTCGGGAGCGGTGCGGGAAGCGAGGGAGGCGCAGGCGTGCTCAAACCGGCCCGCCAGGCGGCGATTCTCAAGGCTGTCACGGCGCGCGGCAGTTGCGGCGTCGCCGAGCTTGCACAAGCGCTCGACGTGTCGGGCGAGACGATTCGCCGCGACATCAAGGCGATGGCCGAGGACGGCCTGGTGCGCAAGGTGCACGGCGGCGTGCGCCGTCCCGATCTCCTGCGCGAATCCGATTTTCACCAACGGCTCGGCGAAAATGCCGAGGCCAAGCGGGCGATCGCCCGGCGCGCCGCGCGCGAGGTGCGCGACGGCGATTCGCTGATGCTCGACACCGGCAGCACGACGGCTTACGTCGCCCAGGCGTTGCGCGACCACCGCGATCTGATGGTCGCCACCAACTCGGTCGACATCGCCCGCACGCTCGCTACCCGCAACGGCAACCGGGTGTACATGGCGGGCGGCGAACTGCGCGCCGACGACGGCGCCGCGCTCGGTCCGGCGGCGACGACGTTCATCCAGCAGTTTCGCGTGCGTCTCGCCTTCCTTTCGATCGCCGCGATCGACGCCGAGGAGGGCCTGATGGACTACCACCTGTCCGAAGCCGAGTTCAGCCGCGTGGTGATGGACCGCGCCGAGCGTACGATCATCGTCGCCGACCGTTCGAAGTTCGGCAGCCGGGCGCTGGTGCGGGTCGCGGGTTTCACCGCCGTCGATCTCCTGATCACCGACGCCGCGCCGCCCGAGCCCTTCGCCGAACTTCTCCGCGAAGCCGGGGTCGGCGTGGCAACGACCGAAGACGGCGGCGCGACGGAGTAGACGCCGACGCCGGCCTCGCGGTAGGCTTGGGCGCGCGCGTCGTACTCGGCCTGCGTCCACCCTTATCGACGGACGTACGCATCCGCACCATGTCGGGATCGTTCGCGGCGAACGGCATAGGCCCCGATTGATGCGGGAGTACGGCGCGCAACCCCGCCCGGGCGGGCGGTGTGGTTTCAGGAAGCGTAGGTTACCGGCAAGGCGGTGGTGTACTTGATCTCCTCCATGGCGAAGCTCGAACTCACGTCGGAGAAATCGGCCGCCTTGATCAGCCGCTTGTAGACCGCATCGTAACTCGCGATGTCGGGAACGACGATGCGCAGCAGATAATCGATATCGCCGCTCATGCGATAGAACTCGACGACCTCCGCGATTCGCGAGACCCGTTCGGCGAAGTCTTCGATCCAGGCATAGTTGTGTTGGTTGGTCTTGAGGCGCACGAAGACGGTGACGCCGACGTTGAGTTTTTGCGCGTCGAGCAGCGCGACGCGCTTGCGGATGATGCCCGCCTTCTCGAGGTTCTGGATGCGTCGCCAGCAGGGCGTGCTCGACAGGCCGACCGCCTCGGCGATCTCCGCAACCGAACGGGTCGCGTCCTCCTGCAGGCAGTTGAGAATTTTTCGATCCATGCGATCCATCGCATAACATCCTCAATTTTCCGACTTTAAGAGAATAATATACCATGAATTAACCAAACAGTAGTAAAATTTGGGAATTCATTCTCCCCGTCCCGCCCTAGAATCGCCGCGCAACCGCCCAAGAGAGTGCCTAAGAGCGTACTATGTTGAAATCCTTGTTCACCGAGCATCCGGCGAGCGTCGACGAGACCTACACCGAACACATGGGCGTGGCGATCTCGTTCGCGGCGCGCATGGCACTTGCCAGCGTCGCCTGTTTCATCCACGGTTTTCTGCCCTTCCTGTTCGTCAAGACGGGCAGTTCGAGCATCGAGGTACTCTACGAGCGCATGGTCGCCAACCGCCGGCGCCAGCCGGTCGGCCGGCTCGCCGCCCGCGCGTCCGGAGCCCCGGAAACCGCGCGCTGAGACGGGTTCCGGGTCAGGCCGCGTCTCCGCGTACGCGGGAGCGGTCAGCCCGGAGCGGCGACGACGCATCGGCCCGCCGCCGGTCCGGTTCATATGTATACAAATGATCTTGCCGGCTTCCCCGTGGCGGACTATATCACCCGCGACGGAACTTCGGGCGGACCATCATGGGCGAGTTGTCCCTGGCGTACGGCCTGCGCTTCGCCGATCTTTACGAGCGGGCCGGACTCGCGCGTATCGACGCGCACTTTTGCGACCGGCTCGCCGCCGCCGATAGCGCGCTCGCCGAACGTCTGACGGCGGCGCGCGCCGACGCGGACGCGCTCACGCCCAAGGACGCCTCGGCCCTGATCGTCGATCTCGCGCCCGACCTCGAGGCTTTCGTCGCCGAACTCTTCGGCATCGAGACCGAGACGGCCGCGCTGGTTCGACGCCACCACGATCTCGCGCCGCTCTATCGCTGCAAGCGCCTTTTCGTCCAGCGCCGGGCGGTCAAGAAATACCGGGCCGACGCGGCCGAGGGCTTCGACGGGCCGGCGCTCGAGGCCGCAATTGAAGCGCGCATCGGCGGACCGTTCGACGAACTCGGTTTCGCGAACGCCGTCATGGCCTGGCTCGACGACGAGGCCGCGAACGCCGACGCGCTCGATCTCGCGCTGCGCTTCGCCGCATGGGCGACGCTGAGCGCGGCGGGTCGCGCGCGCTTTGCGGCGGGTGTCCTGTTCAAGACGCCGCACCGGGTCGATCCGCTGGCGCTGATCGAAACCGGGCGCGAAACCCGCCACGGCATCGAGACGCTGCGCGGCCCCGAGGCCGGGATGCGCCGACGCGACGGCTTCGCGCTGACCGACGAAGGCACCGATCTCGTCGGTGCGCTCGATCAGACGAACTACTGCATCTTCTGCCACAATCAGGGCAAGGATTCCTGTTCCCACGGGCTCAGGGACCGCGACGGCAAGTTCCGCGCCAGCCCGTTCGGCGTAACGCTCGCCGGCTGTCCGCTCGAAGAGAAGATCTCCGAGATGAACCTGATCAAGGCCGAAGGGCTCCCGATCGCGGCGCTCGCGGTCGTCTGCGTCGACAACCCGATGGCGGCGGCCACCGGGCACCGCATCTGCAACGACTGCATGAAGTCGTGCATCTACCAGAAACAGGATCCGGTGGACATTCCGCAGGCCGAGACCCGCACGCTCAAGGACGTGCTCGCGCTGCCCTGGGGCTTCGAGATCTACGGCCTGCTGACGCGCTGGAACCCGCTCGACTTCGCCCGCCCGCTGCCGCGCCCCGCGACCGGCCGCAAGGTGCTGGTCGTCGGCCTCGGACCCGCCGGCTTCACCCTCGCCCATCACCTCGTCAACGACGGCCACACGGTGGCGGCGATCGACGGTCTCAAGATCGAGCCCCTGCCGGGCGAGATCTCGGGCGTCGACGACAACGGCCGCCGGGTGCCATTCGCGCCGGTGCGCGACGTCAACCGGCTCTACGAGGCGCTCGACGAGCGGGTCATGGCCGGCTTCGGCGGCGTCGCCGAATACGGCATCACGGTGCGCTGGGACAAGAACTTCCTCAAGCTCATCCGCCTGCTGCTCGAGCGCCGGCGCGAATTCGCCATGTTCGGCGGCGTGCGTTTCGGCGGCACGCTGACCCTCGAAGGCGCTTTCGCGACGGGCTTCGACCATGTGGCGCTCGCGGTCGGCGCCGGCCGGCCGACGGTGCTTCCGATTCCCGGCGGTCTCGCCCGCGGGGTGCGCGCGGCCTCGGACTTCCTCATGGCGCTGCAGCTCACCGGCGCGGCGAAGACCCCCTCGATCGCCAACATGCAGCTCAGACTTCCGGTGGTGGTGATCGGCGGCGGGCTCACGGCGATCGACACGGCGACCGAATCGCTCGCCTATTACCCCGTCCAGGTCGAGAAGTTCCTGACGCGCTACGAGGCGCTCGCCGCCGAGCGCGGCGAGGCGGCGGTGCGCGCGGCGTGGAACGCGGAGGAGTGCGAGATCGCCGACGAGTTCCTCGCCCATGCCCGCGCCCTCCGCGACGAGCGCGCGGCGGCCGCGACGGCAGGCCGCGCGCCGCGCCTGCGCGAACTGCTCGACGGCTGGGGCGGGGTCACCATCGCCTACCGCAAGCGACTGATCGATTCGCCGAGCTACACCCTCAACCACGAGGAAGTCGCCAAGGCGCTCGAAGAAGGCATCCGGTTCGCCGAGTGCCTGTCGCCGCTCGCGGTCGACGTCGATGCGCACGGCCATGCGCAGGCGCTGCAGCTCAACCGCATGCAGCACGTGCGCGACGGCTCGGGCTGGGTCACCCTCGACACCGTCGAGACCCTCCCGGCGCGCAGCATCCTGGTCGCCGCCGGCACCCAGCCCAACACGGTTCTCGGCCGCGAAGACCCGGAGCACGTCGTACTCGACGGCCGTTATTTCCAGGCGGTCGACGAGACCGGCGCACCGGTCACGCCCGAACGCATCGCCAAACCGGATACGGTGCGGGTACTGACCAGCCTGCGCGACGACGGCCGCGCGGTGAGCTTCTTCGGCGACGTCCACCCGTCTTTCGCCGGCAACGTGGTCAAGGCGATGGCGAGCGCCAAGCAGGGCTATGCGGTGGTCTCGCGGATGCTCGCCCGACGCGAACCGGCGAACGCGACCGATGCCGACAGCTTCTTCGCCGGGCTCAATGCGCTGTTCCGCGCGCGGGTCGAAGAGGTGCGACGGCTTACCCCGACCATCGTCGAGGTGGTGGTGCGGGCGCCCGCCGCGGCGCGCGCCTTCCACCCCGGCCAGTTCTACCGCCTGCAGAACTACGAAACCCGCGCGCCGCGGGCGAACGGCACGACGCTCGCCATGGAAGGGCTCGCCATGACCGGCGCCTGGGTCGAACCCGAAAGCGGGCGCCTCGGCCTGATCGTCCTCGAGATGGGCGGATCGTCCGACCTCTGCGCCCTTATCAGGCCCGGCGAGCCGGTCGTGGTCATGGGCCCGACCGGCGCACCCACCGAAATCGCGGGCGGAGAGACCGTCCTGCTCGCCGGCGGCGGGCTGGGAAACGCGGTGCTGTTTTCGATCGGCCGCGCCTTCCGCGCCGCCGGCAGCCGGGTGCTCTATTTCGCCGGCTACAAGACGGTCGCCGACCGCTACAAAGTCGACGACATCGAGGCGGCGGCCGACGTCGTCGTCTGGGCCTGCGACGAAGCGCCGGGATTCACCCCTTCGCGGCCGCAGGACCTCACTTGCATCGGCACCATCGTCGACGCGATGCTCGCCTACCAGAACGGCGAACTAGGCGCCAAGCCGATCGATCTCGGCGAGGTCGACCGCATCGTCACCATCGGCTCGGATGTCATGATGGCCGCGGTGGCCCGGGCGCGCCACGGCGCGCTTGCGCCCCACCTCAAGCCGGGGCACACCGCGATCGGCAGCATCAACTCGCCGATGCAGTGCATGATGAAGGAGATCTGCGCCCAGTGCCTGCAGGCCCATATCGACCCCGAGACCGGGCGCCAGAGCGTGGTCTTTTCCTGCTTCAACCAGGACCAGCCGCTCGACGAAGTCGATTTCGCCGGGCTCGGCGCGCGACTCAGGCAGAACGCGGTGCAGGAAAAACTGACCGCCCAGTGGATCGACCGCTGCCTGCGCCAACTGCGCATTCGTCCGGCGGCGGAGTAAGCGGCGTGTGGACAACTTTCGCCGAGCCCTGTGGAAAGCGGGGGGAAAACGCCAATCCGTTGCCGAACCGGGATAATTTCGCGCCGCTTGCGACGACTGTCGTGTGACCGCGGCGGGGACAATTAAGAATTATGGCGGCCCGGCGGGCTTTGCTATCCTGCACCCGGTGCAAAGGGGAGCCGAAACCGCGTGATCAGGGCCAGCGTCCAGCCGTCGATTTCCTCCGTCGTTTCCGGCGTCGCCGTCGGCGAAGCGCCGCACCGGACGGGCGTGCTTCCGTCGCAGGCGATCCGCGGCCTGATCCAGAACCACCGGATCGAGGCGGTCGAGGACATCCTCGCCGAACAGATTCAGCCCGCCAGCCTCGATCTCCGCCTCGGCGGCGTCGCCTACCGGGTGCGCGCGAGCTTCATGCCGGGTGCCGATTCGCGGATGATGGACAAGATCGAGCAGTTCGGCATGCACGAAATCGACCTCGCGAACGGCGCGGTGCTGGAGCGGGGCTGCGTCTACATCGTCCCGCTACTCGAAAGCATACGACTCAGCGGCGATCTCGCCGCTTTCGCCAACCCGAAGAGCTCGACCGGGCGGCTCGACGTTTTCACGCGGCTTATCACCGACAACGCGATCACGTTCGACCGCGTCGAGCGCAATTACCACGGCCCGCTGTTCATCGAGATCGCGCCGCGCACCTTCAGCATCGTGGTGCGCAAGGGCTCGCGACTCAATCAGATCAGGCTGCGGCGCGGCTCTCCGGTGTTCGGCAAGGAGACCCTCCAGAGACTGCACGAGGAAGTGCCGCTGACCGACGCCGGACCGGGCAAGGAGACGATTCGCGAAAAACGGGTCGGGCTGACGATCGACCTCGAAGGCGACCCGGAAACCGGACTCGTCGGCTATCGAGCCAAGAAGAACGCCGACGTGATCGACGTCGACGCGCGCGCCGCCTACGATCCGGCCGGCTATTGGGAGCCTCTCCATTCGAGGCCGGGCGAGGGAATCATCCTCGACCCCCACGACTTCTACATTCTGGCGACCAAGGAGGCGGTGACGGTGCCGCCGACCCACGCCGCCGAGATGGTCGCCTACGACACCGGGGTGGGCGAGTTCCGCGTCCATTACGCCGGCTTCTTCGATCCCGGCTTCGGTTACGGCCGGCCCGAAGACGCGAGCAAGGCGGTGCTCGAGGTGCGCTCGCACGAGGTGCCGTTCGTGCTCGAGCATGAGCAGATCATCGGCTGGCTGCGATACGAACGCCTGATCGAAGCGCCCGAGCGCATCTACGGCCAGGGCATCGGCTCGACCTACCAGGGCCAGGGCCTGATGCTCGCCAAGCAGTTCAGACCGCCGGTATAAGAGCGCGGCCGCGAGGTCAACCCGCCGGCAGGGCGCCCCGAAAGCCGCCCGGGTTTGACAGGACACCCGGGGGCGATACAGTCCGCGACGCCATGCTCGCCGCCCGTTTCGACCGCCTCAGGCGCCACCCCAACCCGTGGGTTCGACGGATAGTCGGCGTTCTGCTGGTGATCGGCGGGATGCTCGGTTTCCTGCCGGTGCTCGGCTTCTGGATGCTGCCTTTGGGCCTGCTCCTGCTCTCCGACGACGTGCCCTGGCTGCGCCGCGCGCGCCGCCGCGCCCAGGTCTGGATCATGCGGCGCTGGCGAGGCCGGCGGGGCGCGGTATAGTGGCGCCACCATGGCGGCACGCGGCGCAACGGGCGGCACGCCGCGCCGCCGCAACGGGAGACCAATATGGCGACCAAGCGGGGCGCTCGGGAACCGTGGATGGCGCCCGCCGCCTACGGGCGATCGCTCACGGATCTGACGGTCAATCTGCTGTCGCGCGACGTGGCGGCGGCGCTGCGGTTCCACCGCGAGGTGCTCGACGCCGAGGTGGTTTACTGCGACCCCGATTTCGCGGTGCTGCGGCGCGGCGCGGCCGAATGGATGCTGCACGCCGACCACACCTACGATCGCCATCCGCTCTATGGCAGTCTGAAAGCAGAGATCGCGCGCGGCGTCGGCGCCGAGCTGAGACTGCACGGGCGCGACCCCGACGCGGCCGAGGCCGCGGCGCGCCGGCTCGGCTACACGGTTCTCGACGGCGCGAGCGACAAGCCGCACGGCCTGCGCGAGGTCTACATCATCGATCCCGACGGCTACATGTGGGTAGCGGACGTTCCGTCGCCCGCGTAAGCGCCGCTGCGCGCCGTTATCACGCTTCGGCGGCGAAGTCCTGAAAGCGCTCGATCGCCGCGCGGTCGTAACCGATGCTCGCGGTCAGGAGTTGTTGGGTGTAGGGGTGCGCCGGCGATGAGGTATGGAGTTGCTCGGCCGTCATCTGCTCGACGATCGCGCCGTGATTCATGACGCACAGGCGGTCGCACATCTGGGCCACGACCGCGAGATTGTGGCTCACCAGGATATAGGTGAGCCCGTAGTCGCGCCTGAGCCGCATGAGCAGGTTGAGGACCTCGGCCTGCACCGAAACGTCGAGCGACGAGGTGGGTTCGTCGAGCAGCAGAATGCGGGGCTCGAGGATGAGCGCGCGGGCGATCGCGACGCGCTGGCGCTGGCCGCCCGAAAGCTGATGCGGATAGCGGAAGCGGAAGGCCGGCCCGAGGCCGACCTCGTCGAGCACCTTGAGGACGCGCCGCTCGACGTCGCCGAGGTCGTGGACCAGCGCCGGCTCGCCGAGGGCGCGATCGACCGTGTGGCGTGGATGAAGCGAGCCGTAGGGGTCCTGGAAGACCATCTGGACCAGCTTGTAGAACGCCTTGTCGCGGCGCCGGCCCTGCGGCTTACCGGCCACGGCGATGCGGCCCGTCCACTCGGGATTGAGGCCGCAGATCGCCCTCAGCACGGTCGACTTGCCCGAGCCCGATTCGCCGACCAGACCGAAACTCTCGCCCTCGGCGACGTCGAACGAAACCCCGCGCACGGCGCGCACGAGGCTGGCGCCGCGACCGAAGGTGACG
Source organism: Alphaproteobacteria bacterium (assembly GCA_046758065.1). Classification (GTDB taxonomy): domain Bacteria; phylum Pseudomonadota; class Alphaproteobacteria; order JAAXGF01; family JAAXGF01; genus JBHHZM01. The sequence goes on from JBHHZM010000039.1 coordinate 10,112, forward strand.
TTCAGGTCCTCGACCGCGATCACCGGCTCACAACCCCTGCTCGAGCCAGGCCGGATCGCGCCGCAGCACCGGCAACTCGCCGTACACGCCGTCGATCCGCGGCAGGCAGTTCAGCAGGCCGCGAGTATAGGGGTGCTTTGCCTCGCCGAGTTTTTTGGCGTCGCAAATCTCCATCACGCGGCCGGCATACATGATCAGCACCCGATCGCAGAACGAGGCCACCAGGTTGAGGTCGTGGCTGATGAAGACGAGGCCCATGCCGCGCTGGCTTACCAGGTCGTCGAGGATCGCCAGCACCTGAAGCTGCACGGTCACGTCGAGCGCCGAGGTCGGCTCGTCGGCGATCAGCAGGTCGGGATCGGGGGCCAGCATCATGGCGATCATGACGCGCTGGCCCATGCCGCCCGAGACCTCGTGCGGGTAGGCGGCGTAGACCCGCTCGGGGTCGCGGATGCGTACCACTTCGAGCATTTCGAGCGCGCGGCGGCGCGTTTCGGCCGGCGAAACGTCGACGTGGACGCGGTAGGCCTCGGCGATCTGGCGGCCGACGTTCATCACCGGGTTGAGCGAGAACTTAGGGTCCTGCATGACCATCGAAATGCGCCGGCCGCGGATGGCGCGCATCTTGCGTTCGCTGGCGGCGAGCAGATCGACGCCGTCGAATTCGAGACGGCGCGCCCGCACTTCGCCGGGCGGCGGCACCAGCCGCAGGATCGAGCGTCCCGTCACCGACTTGCCCGAGCCCGATTCGCCGACGATGCCGAGCTTCTCGCGGCCAAGGCTGAAACTCACCCCGCGCACCGCTTCGACCAGTCCTTTGGGCGTGGCGAAGTCGACGTGGAGGTCTTCGACGGTAAGCAGCGGCGCACCGCCCATCAGACGTTTCCGCTCTTCGGGTCGAGCACGTCGCGCAGGCCGTCGCCGAGGAGGTTGAAGCCGAGGCTGACGACGAAGATGGCGATTCCCGGGACGGCGGCGACCCACCATTGGTCCAAGAGATACTGTCGGCCCGACGAGATCATGGCGCCCCATTCGGGCAAGGGCGGTTGCGCGCCCAGGCCCAGGAAACCCAGGCCTGCGGCCGTCAGGATGATGCCCGCCATGTCCAGCGTCAGGCGGATGATCACCGAGGAGATGCACAGCGGCACGATGTGGCCGTAAAGAATGCGCAAGGACGAGGTGCCCTGCAGCTCGGCCGCCATGATGTACTCGCTGTTGCGGATGGTGATGGTCTCGGCCCGCGCCAGCCGGGCATAGGGCGACCAGGTGGTCAGCGCGATCGCCAGAACGGCGTTTTCCAGGCCCGGCCCCAGGGCCGAGACGAACGCCAGCGCCAGGATAAGACGAGGAAAGGCGAGAAAGATGTCGGTGAACCGCATCAGGATGTTGTCGACCCAACCACCGACGTATCCGGCGACGGTGCCGATCAGGAGCCCGATGGGCACGACGATGAGACTCACCAGACCGACGATATAGAGCGTGATGCGCGCGCCCCAGACGATGCGGTCGTAGATGTCACGGCCCAGTTCGTCGGTGCCGAGCCAATACGCCGTGCTGGGTGGCAGCAGGCGTTGCGACAAGGTCTGCTCGGTTCCGTCACCCCGTGTCAGGAGTGGGGCCAGGGCGGCGACCACCACCAGGGTGACGATGATCAGCAGGCCGGTCATGGCGATGGGGTTGACGCTGAAGACGCGCCAGCCCAGATAAAAGCGCTGGCAACGGGCGTGCCAGACCGATTCCACGGAATCGGACAGCAGCCAAGCCTTCAGCCGGCGCCACACCCCCGGGGTAATTGCAACGCCGCTGGTCATCTTCGCGCTCTGGGATCGGCGATCCGGTAGAGAACGTCGGAGATCATGTTGATCCCGACGAAACAGATACCGACGACCACCGTACCGCCAATGACGGCATTCATGTCGGCGTTGAACAGCGAATTCGTGATGTACTGGCCGATGCCGGGCCAGGCGAAGACGGTTTCGGTCAGCACGGAGCCTTCGAGAAGCGAGGCGTAGGTGAGACCGATGATGGTGATCAGCTGAACGAGCACGTTCCTGAACGCATGGCGCCAGATCACCGCCGCCTCCGACAGCCCCTTGACCCGCGCCGTGACGATGTATTCCTGGCTGAGCTGATCGAGCATGAAGCTTCGCGTCATGCGCGCGATGTAGGCGAGGGCGTAGGTGGCGAGCATGGCCGCCGGCAGGACGAGGTGTGACAGCGCGTTACGAAATACCTCCCATTCCTTCTGCATGGCCGAGTCGAGCAGTATGAAGCCCGTGGTGGGCTCGACAATGCCGTCGTAGTAGACCTCGACGCGACCGGGCCCGGGTAGCCACTCGAGCCGCGCGTAAAAGACCAGCAGCGCCATCATGCCGAGCCAGAATATCGGGACCGAATAGCCGAACAGCCCGACGACGCGGACGATGTGATCGGTCAGCCGGCCCTGTCGGACGGCCGCGACGACCCCCATGGGGACGCCGATGAAAATGCCGGCGATCGTAGCGACGCTCGCCAACTCCAGGGTGGCCGGGAAGAAGCGGATCAGATCGTCGAGGACCGGCCGGGTGGTCATGATCGATTTGCCGAACTCGCCTTGCAGCACGTTCGCGAGATAGATCCAGTACTGCTGGATGAGCGACTTATCGAGGCCGAGCTCGAGGCGCATGGCCTCGTAGACCTCCGTCGACGCGCGGTCGCCGACGATCGCGAGGACCGGGTCGACCGGCATGACCCGCCCGATGACGAAGGTGATGGCGGTCAGGCCCAGGAAGGTCAGCGAAAGGGTGAAGACGAGATTCGCGGCCTTGGCGGCGAAAGAGTAAGGGGACGGGCGTTTGCCCGTCCCCGGCACAATTGAGCTGTCGCTATTCGCCACAGCGGTACTCGATGGTTACTTCTCGATCTTGCGATAGAAAACGAGATCGAAGTTGGAGCCGCTGACAAATCCCGTCACGTTCTTGCGGATCGCAACCTGCTCGTTAAGCTGGAACATGATCGAGAACGGCGAGGTCTCCTGCACCTTGCGCTGCAGTTCGCGGTAGAGCTGCTCGCGCTTGCCGAGATCCAGCTCCTTCGCCGCTCGTTCGGTCAACGCGTTGATCTCCGGGTCGAACCACGACGTCCGCCACGCGAGCTTTCCGGTGAGCTTCGCCTCATCCCGGTTGTCGGGATTGTGCGCGAAGGAATCGGCGTTGGAATGCGGATCCACGTAGTCCGGCGACCAGCGCGCGACGATGAGATCATGCTTGCGCGCCCGGTATTTCGGCCACAGCGTCTTGCCCTCGGACAGAATGATTTCCGATTCGATTCCGACCTTCGACAGGTTCTGCTGAAGGGACTGCGCCATCTCGGGAAATGGCGGATCCTTGAGCGTGTCGATGGTCACCTTGAAACCGCCGTCGGGATACCCGGCCTCGGCGAGCAGCGCCTTCGCTTTTGCGATGTCCAGCGAGTACGGTGTCTCGTCGTACGAAGCCCACAGTCCGGACGGCCAGAACGCCTGGTGGATCTTTTGCTGCCCGGCGAGGAACGAGTTGACCATGCCCTCGTAATCGATGAGGTAACGTATGGCCTTGCGCACCTGGGGCTTGCCCAGGATCGGGTGCTTCTCGTTCGACGCCACGTAGGTCAGAGCCGCCTTGGGGTAATTGCCGATGACGATATCGGCGTTACCTTCGAGGCCCTTGATCTGGTCCGGCGTGAGGTTGCGGGCCATGTCGACGTCGCCCTTCTCGATCAACAGGCGCTGGGCCGACGGCTCGGGCACGTGGCGCAGAATGATGCGCTTCAGAGTCGGCGAGCCGAGGCGATAGTCCGGATTGGCCTCGAGCGAGACCAACTCGTTCGCCTTCCAGGTCTTGAGGGCGAAGGGCCCCGAACCGGCGCTGTGGTTCTTCAGCCACTCATAGCCGAGGTCGCCGTTCTTGTCGTGGCTCATGACCAGCTTTTTGTCGACGACCGAACCGACGCCGGCCGACAGCGCGTTCAATGCCAACCCAGGCGACAGGTCGACGTTCAGGGTGAGCTGGACGGTTTTGGAATCCGTCGCCTTCACCAGATCGTCGACATTGTCGCCGCTCCAGCCGAACTGGGTGAAGATGAAGGCAGGCGTCTTGTTGAGCTTGACCACCCGCTGGAGCGAGAAGGCGACGTCGTCCGCGGTCACTGGATTGCCGGAATGGAACTTCTGGCCGGGCCGGATCTTGAGCGTAATGGTCTTGCCGTCATCGCTAACCGAATAGCTTTCCGCGACGCCGCCGACCAGCTTGGTGAGGTCTTCGGCCTCGTACATCATCACGCGATCGTAGATGTTGGCGATCAACTCCCCGCCGGTGAATTCGAACACCTCGGCCGGGTCGAGCGTAATGATGTCGCTGATGTTCTTGGCCATGACGAGGGTGTCTTTCGGCGTCGCCGCATCCGACGACGCAGCGCCGAGGGCGAACACCGCCCCGGCGAGATATGCGAATAATCGTTTCATTTTTGTCCTCCCGATAATCTGTCCGGCGCCACGGCCGCCCGGTCGTGCAGATACGCGGCGCAGGCCCGGCCCCGGTAGGTCGCAATCATGGCACATGATCGCGGTTGCGCGATCGTGCAGTGCGAGCGTTACCACGATTCGACGCCGCGAGCCACAGGGTTCGCCCCGAACCTCCGGCGCGGTCTCGGCCCCGCGGCCGCGCCGTGGCCGGGAAATCCCGTCCGGGCCGCCGCTCTCGCGACGCGCGTGCCGGCAATGTCGCAGACGACGACGCCGTCGTGTGGGGCCAATCCCGAGTCGCCTGCGGGGCCAAAATACAAAAAATCTTGCCAAGCCCCGTAAACCGCGCAAGATGCTCGAAGCTGGGTTAACCGGGCGCCGGGTAATGCGTGCGGGATAAGCGCGGGCGAACCGCGTCCCTCGCGCGCGGGCTCGTGTCCGACCCGGCAAGCGGATCGTGACGGAAGCAATGTCGTAAGGAACGCAACAAAGAGAACCGTCGCACAAGGGCGGGACAGCGGAGCCGTCGCACAGAATTCGTCACGCATCCGTCAAACGGGTTCGTTAGAGACGTGGTTAACCAAAATCACTGGCCAGTTGGGAGGTTACGCGATGAGTAAGGTCACGAAAACGCAACGCTCGAGTGTGGAGACGCACAGCGCCGCCAAGGCGTTTACCCGCCGCATGATGCTGAAGGCCACGGCCGCCACGGGCGCGATTGCCGCCATGGGGCCGTTCGTCGTCAAGCAGGCATTGTCGTCGTCGGGCGAGGTCAACATTCTGATGTGGTCCGACTATCTGCCTCCGGACTTCATCTCGGCGTTCGCCGACAAGACCGGCATCAAGATCAACTACACCGGCATCGGGTCGAACGAAGAAATCATCAACAAGATGAAGGCCACCAAGGGCCGCGGGTTCGACATCATCAGCCCGACCAACGTGCGCTCGCTGCAGTGGCAGCCGCTCGGCCTGATCCAGCCTTGGGACATGAGCCGGGTCGACACCTCCACCGTCAACCCGGCGATGCTCAAGATCGGCACCAGCGAATGGAACTTCGACAACAAGGGTTCCCACTGGCTGCCGCATATCTGGGGCACCGAGGCGATCGCCTGGCGCACCGACAAATGGTCGCCCGAGGGTGGCGTGCCGAGTTTCGGCGATGTTTGGAAGAAAGAGAACGCCGGCAAGACCATGGGCCGTCCGCATTCGATGATGCTCGGCGCCGGTCTCTACATGGAGACCATCGGTCTGCTGAGTCCGGGTTCGGTCTGGAAAGCGTACGAGAGCGAAGAGAAGATGCGCTCAGTATGGTCCAAGATCACCGACTTCTGCATTGAGCGCAAAGCCAACATCAAGCTGTTCTGGAACGACGCCGACACCCAGAAGAACGGCCTCCTCAACGAGGGCGTGATCGTCGGCCAGACCTGGGACGGCCCGCCGCTCGCGCTCAAGACGGCCGGGGAGCCCGTCACCTATCAGGCGCCGAAGGAAGGCGCGCTTGCCTGGGTCGACGGCATGGCGCTTCCGATCGGGGCGGAGAACTTCGACCAGATTTACGAGTTCCTCGCCTTCGCGTACAACCCGAAACCCGCGGGCAAGGCGATCGACAAGCACGGCTACAATTCGGCCGTGCTCGGCGCCGACAAGTATGCCAGCGCGGCGTACAAGAAAAACTTTGCCGAGGCCTACCCCGGCGACGCCCTGGCCAATCTCAACCCGTGGCCGAGCGAACCGCAGTGGTATGCCGACGTGCGAACCGAGTACCGCAACAAGTTCGTGAGCGCCTGACCCGACCGGCGGATGGTCCCCCCGGGTTCCTTGCGGCCCGGGGAGGCCGCCCGCGCGGTCGATCGCCAATCTCACGCTATGCATTCTTGATGAGGGACCTTTAGGCGAGGCGGCATGACCAACGAACGGGCGGCCCGACAGGTGGCGCGCCTGGCAGGGAAGGCAAGATGAGCGCAGACGTCGAACTCGACAATGTATGGGTCACTTTCGGCGATTTCGTCGCCGTCAGGGACGCCAACGTCACCGTAAAAGGAGGTGAGTTCTTCAGTTTTCTCGGTCCGTCCGGCTGCGGCAAGACGACGCTCTTGCGCACGGTCTCGGGCTTTCAGGAGCCCTCGAAAGGCCACGTCCGCATCGAGGGCCATGACATGGCGGGCATCGGACCCAACCTCAGGCCGACCGCGCTGATCTTCCAGAATCTCGCCCTGTTTCCGCTGATGACCGTGTGGGAGAACATCGCCTTTTCGCTCGAGGTGCGCGGCGCAAGCAAGGCGGAACGTCGCAAGCGGGCCGATGAACTGCTCGAGCTGATCGCGCTCACCGACCAGGGCGACAAGATGGTGCACGAGCTTTCCGGCGGGCAGCGTCAGCGCGTCGCCATCGCCCGGGCGCTCGCGGTCGAGCCCAAGGTCCTGCTGCTCGACGAACCGCTTTCGGCGCTCGATCTCAAACTGCGCCAGCACATGCGGACCGAGCTGCGCGCCATCCAGAAGCGCGTCGGCATCACCTTCATCTACATCACCCACGATCAGGGCGAGGCGCTCACCATGTCGGACCGGGTGGCCGTGATGAGCGAAGGCGTCATCGAACAGGTCTCCGACAGCACCACGGTCTATGACCATCCGGAAACCGCCTTCGTCGCCTCCTTCGTCGGCGCGAATAACGCGTTCTTCGGCAAGGTCACGGCGGTCTCGGGCGGCGTTGCCGCGGTCGACACCGACATCGGCGCCCTGCGCGCACGGCTGTCGCCGGGCGCGAGCGGCGCGGCGTTGCAGGCCGGAGACGAGGCGATCGTCTTCGTCCGGCCCGAAGCCCTGGCCTTCATCAACGGCCAGGAGCTCGACAATCGCATCCCGGCGAAGATCACCCAGGAGGAGTTCGAAGGCAGCTTCCGCCACGTGGTGCTCCGGGGGCCGGGTGAAAAGGACATCCGCATGTCGCTCATCAACCAGGGGGGTACGCCGGGCTATGAAGTCGGCGCCGAGCTGACCGTCGGCTTCAGCGAGAACGTGGCGGTCGCGCTGCCACGCGGGCCGATGGCGAGCGAGTAAGGCGAGGCGCAACGGCCGGGGCGCAGGGAGACGGCAACATGGCGCTGGTCGAATATTTCCGGAACTTCGTCAGCAAGAACGGGGCTTTCATGTCGCTCTACCTGCTGGGTGGAGTGGCGCTGTGGGTGGTCGTCATGATCATCCTGCCACAGCTTTTCATGCTTGACTTCTCGTTCCGCTTCAACCTGCCGCCGGGCAAGATAGGCGGGCCCGAAGACATCTACACGGTGTCGAACTACACCTTTCTCGTGTGGGGAAGCCCGGGCAATCCCGACCCGTTCAACGTGGTCGACCTCTCGGTCTTTTTCCGCACGATCCTCGCGGCGATCTTCGTCACCATCTTCGACGTGGCGCTGTGCTATCCGATCGCCTACTACCTCGCGCAGGTGGCGAAGGGCGGGTTCGCCCGGCTCATGGTGCTGTCGCTGATCGTTCCCTTCTGGGTCAACGAAATCCTGCGCGCCTTCGCCTTCCGCATCCTGTTCGGCGCGACCGGGGTGATCAACACGGCCGGCCTCGCCCTCGGTCTCTGGGAAAAGCCGATCAACTTCATCGGCGCCGATATCGCGCTTTACGCGGGCCTCGGCTATGCCTTCATCCTGTTGATGATCTTCCCGATCTTCAACGCCATCGAGAGCCTCGACAAGAACCAGATCGAGGCGGCGCGCGACCTCGGCGCTCCGTGGTGGCGAATCCACTGGCGCGTCGTCATTCCCTTCGCCAAACCGGGCATCACTTCGGGCTGCACCATGGTCTTCATGCTGTCGGCCGGGGCGCTCGCCGCGCCGCAGATCCTCGGCGGGCCCAGCAGCCTGTGGTTCACGCAGATCATTTATCAGTGGTTCAACACCGGCGGCAACTGGCCGCGCGGGTCGGCCTACGCGGTCGTCCTGCTGGGCGCGTGTATCGCCTTCGTCATGCTGATGATGCGGCTGTTCAAGGTCAATCTCGGGGCAATTGGGCGATGAGGTCGGCCACTCTCCTCCGCATCGGCGTCGGCATCTACATCGTCATCTTCTTCAGTTATCTGTTCGGCCCGCTCATCCTGATGAGCCTGACGGCCTTCAACAGCTCGGCGTTTCCGCGCGTCTCGCCGTGGGAATGCTTCACCTTCGAGTGGTTCGACACGCTCGTCCGTGACGAGACGCTGATGGGGGGCTTCACCAACAGCCTGATCATCGGCATCGGCGTCGTCGCCTTGTCGGTGCCGATCGGTCTCGCCGGAGCGATGATGCTGACCCAGCTCAGGAGTTCGGTCCGTTCGATCTACTACACCATCGTCATCTCGCCGATCCTGGTGCCCGGGGTGGTGCTCGGCATCTCGACGCTGATCTTCTGGGATCGCCTCGGCACCATGTTCAACGCCGGTTACAAGTCGTTCTTCTACGACGGCATGTTCCTCACCGTCATCGGTCAGTCGACCTTCATCTCGGCTTACGCAATGCTGGTGTTCATCGCGCGTCTCCAGCGCTTCGACCCGGCGCTCGAAGAGGCGGCGCTCGATCTCGGAGCGACCCACGTGCAGGCGTTCCGCAAGATCCTGCTGCCGTTCCTCAAACCGGCGATGGGCTCGGCCGCGGTGCTCGCTTTCCTGGCGTCGTTCGAGAACTACAACACCACGGTCTTCACCATCGTTTCCGAAAGCACCCTGACCACGGTGCTCGCGAGCAAGGTGCGTTACGGCATCAACCCGTCGATCAGTTCGCTTGCCGTGATCATCGTCGTCGTCACCCTGATCGGCGCCGTAACCTACGAGGTCCTGCGGCGCCGTGAAGAGGCGGCCGCGGCGGCGCTCGAACGCGAGGGCGTCGCCCCGACGAGCCGCGCCGACAAGGCGAAGGCCATCGCCAACCCGGCGAACGTCATGATGATCCTGGTGGCCATCGCCGGAATCGCTACCGTGTGGTTCGCCAGCACCTACTCGGCCGCCGAGTGCAAGGCGAACCTCGCCCGGGAGAAGGCGCTCGAAAGACAGATTCGCGAGGCGCCGGGGCAGTTCATCCCGAGAATCAAGCAGCCGACGACCGAGAGCGACGTCGAATCGCCGGGTGCCGAGCAGTACAAGGGGATCTTCGCTCCGGAAAACCTGCAAGAACTCGCCCCTGGCGAGAAGCCGGCCTCGCCCGCCGAAGCGCCCACCGAGTCGCCGGGCGCGGAGCAGTACAAGAGCATTTTCGATCCCGGCAACCTCAAGCAGCAGGTGGCGCCGGAAGACAAGGAAGGCGCGGTCAAGTCGCCGGGCGCCGAGCAGTACAAGAGTATCTTCGATCCCGGCAACCTCAAGCAGCAGGTGGAGCCGTCGCAATGACCGGCGGACCGACCGCTCTGCGCGATCGGTCGGCGGTACCCCCCGGCGGTCTCCCCGCTCGCGCTTGCGGCGACCCATGGGCAAGGTGAGCGGCGCGCTCGCTTTCCTGTCCCTCCTGTCCCTGGCGGCATGGCTCTATCTGATCCTGTTTCGCGGCGGTTTCTGGCGCGCCGACCGGCGGCTCGAAGCATCGCCCGCGCCGCCCGCGGCGTGGCCCGCCGTGGCCGCCATAGTGCCGGCGCGCAACGAGGCGGCGGTGATCGGCCGGGCGCTCGGCACGCTGCTCGCACAGGATTACCCGGGTGCCTTTCACGTCGTCGTGGTCGATGACGAAAGCGATGACGACACCGCGGCGCTGGCGCGCGACACGGCGCGTTCGGCGGGGCTGGAAGACCGCCTGAACGTGGTCGCCGGCGCGCCGGCGCCCGAGGGCTGGACCGGAAAGACCTGGGCGCTAGCGCAGGGCGTCGAACGCGCGCGAGAAACCCTCCCCGACGCCCGTTATCTGTGGTTCAGCGACGCCGACATCGCGCACGAACCCGGAACCCTGCGCCGGCTGGTCTCCAAGGCGGAAGCCGGGCGCCTCGACCTGGTTTCGCTGATGGCCCTGCTCGACTGCGGCGGCGCCTGGGCGCGGCTGCTGATCCCCGCTTTCGTGTTCTTCTTCCAGAAGCTCTATCCCTTCGCCTGGGTCGGCCGGCCGCGACGGCGCACCGCCGGCGCGGCCGGCGGCTGCATGCTGCTCAGGCGCGACGCGCTCGAGGCCGCCGGCGGCCTGCGCGCCATCAGCGGCGCGCTGATCGACGACTGCGCGCTCGCCGCCGCGCTCAAGCGGAACGGCCCGATCTGGCTCGGCCTCGCGACGACGACGCGCAGCCTGCGTCCCTACCGCGGGCTGGGTGCGGTCTGGGAGATGGTGGCGCGCTCCGCCTTCACCCAATTGCGCCACTCGACGCCGTTGCTGGCGCTGACCGTCGCCGGCATGTTCGTCGTCTACCTCGTTCCGCCTGTCGCCGCGCTCGGCGGTCCGATCGCGGGCGCCGACACGGCGGCCGTCGCAGGGCTCGCCGCCTGGCTGATCATGGCCGTGGCCTATCGCCCGACGCTGAAGCTCTACCGGCAGCCGGCGGCGGCGGCGGCGCTGTTGCCGGTCGCGGCGCTGCTCTACACCGCGATGACCGTCGATTCGGCGCTGCGTCATTGGCGCGGCGCGGGCGGGCGCTGGAAAGGACGCATCACGGCGGCCCGGGCGCGGTAACGCCCGTTCAGTCGTCACTTCCGGCCGGCATAGGAATTTTAAGAAATTATCAAAAAGGTTACGCGGTTTCGGTGAAATCGGCGCCCCGGCGGTAATTTTTCTCCGCGATCGCACCCGGTTTCGCCGCGTTTCGAATCGCCAAAAAAAGGGGCCGGAAAGACCGGCCCAAAGTCGGGGGAATGCAGGGAGGACACCTTGTTCAGGTGTGCGCGTACCCTACCAATCCCCCGAGCGGCCGTAAGTGACCGGCATCACGCGAAACAAAATTTTTTGACACGGGCTTCCGGCCCGTCTCGAATACGGAAGAAGGGGCAAGGAATCGTGCTAGTCTGCCGTCGACAACGCGTCGGGCGGGCGCAGGCGCGACGGTTGTTCGGAGGAACCACGATCCGGATGCTGTGCGGACGAGACCATCATCCGCCACAATGCGAAGGCTGCGCGGCCGCGCATATTTCAATTTGCTCGCACCTCGACGGACCCGGAATCGACGAGTTGCGCGCGATGGCGATTGGTCTCTGTTTCGATGCCGGCGATGTCGTCTTCGAGCAGGGCGACGAGCTCGACCGCCTGTTCGTCATAACCGAGGGCATGGTCCGGCTGTCGCATCTGACGATCGACGGCAATCGCCAGATAACCGGTTTTCTCGGTCCCGGCGACCTCATGGGAAGCATCAAGCGCAGCGCCGACGCATATTGCACCGCGGAGGCCATGACGCGATTGGTCCTGTGCTCGTTCGAACGCCCGCGCTTCAGCGATTTCCTGCAACACCACCCCGATCTCTGTCTCAAGCTGTTCGCCGTCGCGACGGACGAAATCGAGGCGCAGTACGACCACGGGATCCTGTTATCCCGGAAACACGCCGCCGAACGCGTCGCGGTCTTTCTCCATGCTCTCTCCCAGCGCGCGGGGCAGGTCAACGGCGAGTCGCCGATCATCGACATCCCCATGTCGCGGAGCGATATTGCGGATCACCTGGGGCTTACCATCGAGACGGTGAGCCGCGTCCTGACGCGGTTCAAGCAGCAGGGCATGATCGAATTCCGCGGGCCCAAAACCGTCGTCGTGAAGAACATGGCGGCGCTCGACGAGCTTGCCGGGTTCGAGAATCGGCCCAAGCCGCGCATGGCGATCGGACTGTAGCGCTTCCGCCGTTTGCCCCCGCCCGACGGCCCGGCCGACCGACCATCATCCACTTCCGACACCAACCGAAAGGACAAGCCCCGTGACCCGTGACGCGCGCTACGACGTTCTGTTCGAACCGGTGAAGATCGGCCCGCTGACCGCACGCAACCGGTTCTACCAGGTTCCCCACTGCAACGGCATGGGCCGTAGCTACCCTTCCAGCATGGCGGAAATGCGCGGCGTCAAGGCCGAGGGCGGCTGGGCCGTGGTGTGCACCGAGGAGGTAGAAATTCACCATACCTCGGACATCAGCCCCTTCATCGAGGGGCGGATGTGGGACAACGCCGACATCCCGGTGTTCGCCCGCATGGCCGACAGGATCCACGAGCACGGCGGACTGGCCGGTTTCCAGCCGGTCTACAGCGGTTTCTCGGCGCCCAACCGCTACAGCCGGGAAATCCCCCTCGCGCCGTCGCATCGGCCGGTGGACGCGTACGACCCGGTCCAGGCGCGGGCGATGGACAAGGCCGACATCAAGGCGGTGCGGCGCTGGCACGTGGACGCCGCGCGGCGCGCCCGCAAGGCCGGTTTCGACATCATCTACGATTATGCCGCCCACGACCTCACCATCCAGATGCACTTCCTGTCGCGCCGCCACAACACCCGAATCGACGAATACGGCGGCAGCCTGGAAAACCGGGTGCGGCTGTTCCGGGAAATCCTCGAGGACATCCGGGAAGCGGTCGGCGATACCTGCGCCGTGGCGGTCCGTTTCGCGGTCGATGAACTGCTGGGTTCGGAAGGAATTTCGTGCGAGGCGGAAGGCCGCGACGTGGTCGGGATGCTGGCCGAACTGCCCGACCTGTGGGACGTCAACGTCAGCGACTGGGCCAACGATTCGAGCACCTCGCGGTTCACCGAGCAGGGTTGTCAGCAGCCCTACACCGCGTTCGTCAAGCAACTGACGAGCAAGCCGGTGGTGGGGGTGGGCCGCCATACTTCGCCCGACGCCATGGTGGCGCTCATCAGAAAGGGCGAGCTGGACATGATCGGCGCCGCCCGTCCCTCGATCGCCGATCCTTTCCTGCCCAGAAAGATCGAGGAAGGGCGGCTCGACGACATCCGCGAATGCATCGGCTGTAACATCTGCATCTCCGGCGATTTCCTGGCCACGCCCATGCGCTGCACCCAGAACCCGACGGCGGGCGAGGAGTGGCGGAAGGGCTGGCACCCCGAACGGATCCCGGCCAGGGGCAGTGAGGATTCGGTCCTGGTGGTGGGCGCCGGCCCGGCCGGCCTGGAATGCGTCCGCGCCCTGGGGCAGCGGGGCTACGCGGTCACCCTGGCCGAAGCGACGACCGAACTGGGCGGACGCGTCACCGACGAGAGCCGCCTTCC
>JBHHZM010000040.1:0-23657 GCA_046758065.1 Alphaproteobacteria bacterium
GGTTTGGAAGCGTCTTGCGACAGGAGGGTGGGAGTATGAGCCAGCAAATTATTGGGCAAGGCCCGGAACGGCTTCGCAGTCACATAGAGAGCATGGTGAATGCACAAAGGGCGATGGATCAGCCCAGGGACGAGCTGAACGACCTGAGGCGGGAGGCCCGGTCGGATGGCCTCAACCTCGACGCCGTGAACGCTCTCGTGCCGATCCTCGCGAAATATCCCCACGACAAGGGGGCGGGCGTTCTCAACGAACTCATCCGCTACGCCGGGGCGTTCGGGACCGAGCTCGCCGTCGCGGGGGCGAATGCTTCCCCGCAACCGGCGAACGATCCCGCGTCCGATGAGCGCGTTCCGGAACCTCCGTCGCCCGCCGCTCCTGCGTCCGCCGTTCCGACCCCGCGACCGGGGGCGTCCGCGCCGCTGCGGCTCGCGAGTCAGGTGGTGGTGGCGGTCTCGGTGTCGATCGGTCTCATCTGGCTGCTCAACTGAATGCATCGGCGGCGTCATCGCCGACGGCTCACGCGGTGATCTGTGGAACCTCAACCAAACCCAAACGGCGCCGTCGCGGCGGTCCTGGCGCTCCACCACCCCGGACCCGGCGGACTCGCGGCCGTTGAGCGCGCGGCCGGGCTCGCAGCGCGGGTCTTCGTCGTCGACAACTCGCGCCCGCCGGTCGAACTCGACGGCGCGCCGGCGGGTGTGCGGCACATCCGCAACGGCGCCAACCTCGGGGTCGCCCGGGCGCTGAACCAGGGCATGCTGGCGGCGCGCGACGAGGGTTTCGCCTACGCGCTGTTGCTCGATCAGGACAGCGCGCTGGAGCGGACCTGCCTCGAGCGCCTGGTCGCGGCGCACGCGGCGATCGGGGACGCCTTCATCGTCTGCCCGCGGGTCCTGTACGGACCGCCTGCGGTACGGCGCCGCGGCAGCCGGGAAGGCGGGGTGGCCCGGGTCACCGTCGCGATCTCGTCGGGTAGCCTGATCGACCTCTCCCGGCTCGACGAGGTCGGGCTGCACGACGAGAAGCTGTTCATCGACTACGTCGACTTCGAGTACTGCCTGCGCGCGGCGACCAGGGGCCATTTCACCTACCGGGTGGCGGACGCCGTCATGCATCACCGGCTCGGCGACCAACGGGCAACGCGGTTTCTCGGGGTTCGCCGCACACCCACGCACCATTCTCCGGAGCGGCGGTACTACAAGACGCGAAACATGCTGTATGTCTGGAGCCGGTACGCCCGAACGCATCCGCGCTGGGTGCTGCGCAGCGCCGGCAAGTTCCTGATCGAGCTGGTCGAAATCTGGCTGTTCGAAAACCGCAAGGTCGAGAAGACGCGGGCGTGCCTGCAAGGGGGCAAGGACTTTCTGCTCGGGCGGTACGGGGAGCGGGGAAGCCGGATCGGCGCGCCGGCGGTGCGTCCCGGGTAGTCCGGCATCGCCCCTTTTCCCTGACCCTGTTCTTCAGGATAGCTGGCAAGCAGCGGGTTGCGCGCGTATAACGCGTATAAAGCGTGTGTCACGGGCGAGGGCGCAGGGAGTTCGGTGATCGGTAGTGCTTCAGTTCGCGTTCGAGCCGGTCAAGGCGGAGGTCGCGAATCCGACGACCCGCGTGCGTTTCGTCGAGGTCGCGCGAGCGTTGCGCAGGCTCGGGGCGGCGGCGGATCTGCTGCGCGACAGCGAGTCAAGCGAGCTGCTCATTTGGGGGCGGCGAGACTGGGGTTTCGACATCGATGGTTTGCGCCGGCGTCATCGTCGGGTGGTCTTCGACTTCACCGACAATATCCTGGTTTATCCCCATCCGACGTGCGATCTCCGGCGCCGTCTTCGCGCCCTCGAATGGCGGCTTAAGGATCGCGATCGCATCCGCCGCTTCATCGCGCGTTTCGATGCGGTGGTGGTCGGATCGCGCTGGCTGGCCGAGCGGGTGCGCGCGGCCTACGCCGGGCCGGTCTACATCATCGAGGACGGGCAGCCGGCGGTCGAACGCGTCCGGCCCCGGGCGCGGCGCGCCGACGCCGTCTGGGTCGGGATGAACAACAACATCGAGTATCTCTTCGAGGTCTTCGGTGGCGGCGGGGACTTCGCCGACGTTGGCCTCAAGGTCGTCACCGCGCGGTGGAAATCCCGGCCCTATCGGGGGACGCGCTCGAACGAGGCGCTCGCGGCCCGGCTGCCGTTTCGCGCGCGCTTCGTCGAGTGGCGGCTCGAAAGCTACCTCGAGGAGATCGCCGGATGCCGGGTGGGGCTGGCGCCGCTGCCGCTGAACGAGGTGACACTCGCCAAGACCGAGAACAAGCTCGTCCTCTACTCCGCGCTCGGGTTGCCGTTTCTCTGTTCCGACATCCCCGCCTACCGGGGCTACGTCGAGCGCCATGGGCTCGGGCGCGTCTGCCGGGATCGGGAGGACTGGCTCTCGGGTCTGCGCGAGTTCACCGCGGACCGGCCCCTGCGCGCCGCGATCGCGCGGCGTGGTCCCGCCGTCGTGGCCCGCCACTACGCCATGGAGGTGATCGCGCGCAAGTATCTGGCGCTCTACGAGGACCTGATGGGGAGCGGATGCCGTGCCGGCGGCTGAACGGGAGAGCAAGGACTTGGCGCTTATTGTAGCCGAGGCGGACCCGCGACCCTGCGGTCGCGAATTCGGGCGCGCGGGCGAGCACCCGCTCAAGGTCGCCTACCTGTTCACCACCTTTCCGCTGTTGACGGAGACCCCGGCACAGCGCGAACTCCGCGTGCTGCGGACCCTGCCGGTCGAACTCCAGATTTATTCCCTGTGGGGCGGGGGATGCGAGTTCGAGGGGATACCGATCCGGCACTATGCCAAATGGCGGCTCATCGCCCTCCTCTGGTGGTTCCCCTACTGGCTCTCGCGCCGGCCGGGTGCGTTCCTGCGGCTCGCGGTTCGGCTCGCGAGCGCTCGGGCGCGGTCACTTCTCAACGCCGGGGAGACCCTGCTCGGGCTCGCCTTCGCGCTCTGCTACGCGGCGCAGTTTTCGGGCGCCGCGCGCCGCCCGGATCTGCTTCACGCGGCCTGGGCGACGCTGCCGGCGACCGCGGCACAGCTTCTCAGTGACCTCACCGGCATTCCTTTCTCCATGGGGGCCCACGCCTATGACGTATTCCGGAACGGCGGCGACTGGCTCTTGAGCAGCAAGCTTCAGGACGCTTCGCTCGTTATCACCTCGAGCGAGTCGACGCGCAAAGCGCTGCTCGAGCGCGGCGCCGATCCGGACAAGACGGCCCTGATCCGCAGGGGCCTCGACCCGCCGCCCACGAGGCGTGCGCCACGAGCCCGTCGCAGCCCGTTGCGCGTTCTCGCGGTCGGGCGTCTCATCGAGAAGAAGGGCTACCACGAACAGCTCGTGGTCTATGCGGCTCTCAAGGCGGCGGGTTTGGTTTTCGAGGCGCGGATCGTCGGGGCCGGCCCCCTCGAACGAGCTCTTAAGAAGCGGGCCGCCGAGCTCGGACTCACGGAGTTGGTGCGCTTTGTCGGGTCGCTCCCGCACGATGCCGTGGTCGCGCAGTACGCATGGGCGGATGTGATGCTCTTTACCGGCCACGTGGCGCGGAACGGCGACCGGGACGGACTCCCGAACGTCATTCCCGAAGCCATGGCGGCAGGGGTGGTGGTCGTCGCGAATGCCGTCGCAGGCGTTTCCGAGGCGGTGGAGGACGGGCGCACCGGGATCCTGATCACGAAGAGCGGCACGGAACCCTGGATCGCCGCGCTCCGAAGGCTGCAAAGCGACGATCGTTATTACGATCATCTCTGCGCGGGTGCGGGCGCCTGGGTGGAAGCGCATTACGACGCGCGGAGGAACACGCGCCGCTTGCTGGATCACCTCGAAGCCGTTATGCTACCGCCGGTCGAAACGAGCAGAACGCCATCGGGGGAGGCGAACAGGCTATCGGTCGGGAAAGCCGCCGCCTTCCACAACTGAAAACAAACGCTCGTGATCTCGGTCGGGTCGGGCGCGGGGCACGCAACAGGGGGCCGGGGGACAATGCGAATCCTGATCCTCCAGGACTACCTCCGTTGCGGGGGGACGGAGCGTCAGAGCGTCCATCTTTCCCGATTCTTCCATGCCGAAGGCAACGAGGTCGGCCTGCTGGCCTTCCGGCCAGGCGGCGCGTTGACGGGCGAAGTACCGGACGACGTGGCGCACCGAACACTCCAGGCGCGCGACACGGGTCTCAACTGGCTCGCGCCTGGGCTGTTTGGGGCGATCCGCGAGTTGGCGCCGGACGTCGTGCTGTGCATGGGTCGGATGGCGAACTCCTATGCGGGTTTCATCCAACTGCGCTTTCCGGACCTTGCTGTTGTCGGCACGGTGCGGACGGGCAAGGCGCTACCAGCCCTCAACCTCTGGTCATTCCGCCTGGTTTCGGGCGTGCTCACCAACACGACCCGGTGGCGCGATGCGCTGATCGCGCGCGGATTGGATCCGGCCAAGATCGCAGTGGTGCCGAACGGCCTCACCCATGCCTGGAACGGTAAGCGGCGCACAACCGTGCGAACCAAGATGCGGCGGCGCTTGGCAGTCACGCCCGCGACGGTGGTATACCTCAACGTGGCGAATTTTCGGCGCGGCAAGCGCCAGGCCCATCTGATCGAGCTCTTTTCCTCGCTCGACGCGAGCGGGGATTGGCAGCTCTGGCTGGTCGGGGACGGACAACAGTGGAGACGGTGCCATCGGCGGGCCGACCGATTGATCGACAGCGGGCGCGTCCGCTTCATCGGCCATCTCGCGGATCCCTTCCCGTGTTATGCCGCAGCCGACGTCGCTGTCTCGACCTCGATCGAGGACGCTCTGCCGAACTTCCTGGTAGAGGCCCAAACTCTCGGCCTTCCGGTAGTCGCGACCGACTATGGAGGGGCGGACGAAGGAATGCGCGACAGGGGGACCGGCTTTCTGGTCGGGGCCGGGGATCGAGACGAATTCCTCGAGGCCATCCGCGAACTCTATCGCCACCCCGACCTCCGCCGCCGGTTGGGGCAGCAGGCAAGGCGCTTTGCGGCCGAGAACCATGCGAGCGAGCGACAAGCATCGAGGTTCCTCGAAGTTCTGCGCGCGTTTTACGCACAGGCCCAACCGCCCTTCGAGCAGAGTGCCTGAAGGAACGCAGCGCGGAAGGATCGCGATGAGAGTTCTGGTCCTCACCTCCAGCACCGGCGGCGGACACGACGCGCGGGCCGAAGCCTTTCGCGATTGGGTCGAGCGGCTCCACGGATCCACGGTCGAGGTGCGAATCGACCACACACTGGAGAACTCGAGCCCCTGGTTCGCCCGCGGCGTTGCCGTCTACAACGCGATCCAGCGACGCGCGCCCTGGTTTCATCACCTCTACTACAACATGGGCGAGGTCTTCGGCGCCTTTCAGCGGGGCGAGGTCCGTGTCGGGCTACCTTATTACGATTCGCTTCTTCAGGAATTCCAGCCCGACGTTGTCCTTAGTGTCCACAGCATGCTCAACCGGGGCTATTTCCGGTACGCCAAGTGGCGTCTCGCGAAGCCGGTATTCTGTGTCACCTACTGCGGAGAATTCAGCGGCGGCTACGGCTTCAGCCGAAATTGGGTGGCACGCGAGGTCGACTTCTTCCTGGGGCGAACCGAGGAAACCCTGCAGGCGGCGCGGCAGCTCGGTCTGCCCGCAGACAAGGGGAAATGCTTGGGGCATTTCCTGAAGCCGGCCTTATACGAGCCTCCCATGGACACCGTGCAAGAGGTTGCGTATCTGCGGGACAGGCTCGACCTCGACCCCGGCCGCTTTACATTGCTCCTCGCGACGGGCGGGGCGGCAGCACAGAATCATATCGCGCTTCTTCGGCAACTGTTGCCTTTTTCCGAACGGCTTCAGGCGATAGCGCTCTGCGGGCGGTCAGTAGAAACGCGAGAGCGTCTGGAAGCCTGGCAACGACGCCACCCGGAGCTCGGGCTGGCCATCCTGCCCTTCAGCCTCGAGATGGACAGCCTGCTCCAGGTCGCGTCGGCAGTCGTCACGCGGCCTGGGACCACCACCAGCGCCGAGGCACTGCGCCTCGGCTGCCCCATCCTGTTCAACCGCATCGGAGGCACCATGCCGCAGGAAAACTGCACGCTGCGTTACTTCGAGGCGCGCAATCTTGCCGTCAGCGTCCGATCTCCCGTCGAGCTCGGACGCGTGCTCCGCGCCTGGCTTGATCGACCCCTGGAGTATCACCGTTATCGGGAGCGATTTCGCGGCGCCACGACCCCGGACGAGCCCGAAGCACTGGTCCAGGCCATCCTGGGCCCGTCGCTGTCGCATCGGCCCGTCAACCGAACCAGACGGACTGTGGTCGATGCCTTACACGAGGCTCGGGGAAAATGACCGGGGTGTGGCGTCAAGCACCTGCAAACGGCGGCGCAGGTGCGCAACCGGAGCCATACCCATGCCATCGTGAACGATGCGAAGACAACCGCAGTTCGCCTCGGGAGACGGCAGGGATGTCCGAGCTCGATGGCGATCGTTCGTCCGCGGGTCTGCGCCACTGGCTTCTTTTCAGGAAATTCGCGGCGCGCGCCGCGGAACTCGAGAGTCTGCTCGCCGAGCTGCCGGCGGTCCGAGGCGCCTGGCCCGAGCCCGAACCGGGCCGGCTCCTCATCCTCGTCGGCTGCGACAGCGGATACCTCTCCGAGCACGGGCTTCCCTTCGCCTGTTCGTTGGATCGCAACTCGCCGGGCACGCACCTTCACATTCACCTCATCAACCCCGACGCAGCCTCTGAGCGCACGCTCGAACGCCTCGAGCGCGAGCTCACCCGAACCACGCTGTCGCGGACGGCGGAGCGCTTCGACTTCACGGAACTCTCGCAGGAGTTCGCGCGCGCTTACTGTGCGAGCGTCCGTTTCGTGCGACTGCTCCAGCTCCTGCGCGCGGTCGGGACGGGGATCCTGTTGCTCGACGTCGACGTGCTCGTGCGGGGTGGTCTCGAGGAACTTCGCGACATTCGGAACAGCTACGACTGCGCGATCCACACCCGGTTTCACAGTCGCAGGGAGCGCGAGAAGGTCTTCGCGAGCGCCTTCTACGCAGCCCCGACTCCGGCGGCCCTGGCCTATCTCGAGCGTGTGGCGACACACATCGCCACGGCCATCGTGCAGCGCAAGGCCAAATGGTACGTGGACCAACTCGCGCTTTATGAAGCGTATCGCTCCTGCCGTGCGTCTGGTCCGGCCGTTCGGCTTCGACACCTGTCGGCGTGCTACGCGGACTGGACGTTTCGCAAGAACTCCACCATCTGGGCCGGCAAAGGCCGGCGCAAGGAGGCCGACGAGATCTATCTCGCAGAGCGGGCCGCCTACACCCCGAAGGCGGCCCAGCTGGCCGCCGCCGCACCCCTCATTACCGTCGCCAGGCCCAGGGTCGCGGTGCTTTTGCCCCGGCTCGATTTGCCGTTCAAGAACCCGGGCGGCCTGCGCGGACTGCCCGACCGCCTGAGGCGCCGCAGCCCGCATGACATGCGCTTGCGCGCCTACTGGCGGACGCTGGCCGAGGCCATCGGGGCGGCGTTTCAGCGACGAGGCTGCGAGGCGGCCCTCATCGTGCACCCGCTGTGGCAGATGACGACGGAGTTTGTCGATCGTCTAGAGGCCGACGTCGTCTTCATCCCGCACAAGCAGCGCTTTCACTTCGGTCACCTCCGCTGCCGCACCTACTTCTACATGCAGGTGATCTTTCCCTGGCTCTTCACCGTCGACCCGCTCGGCTGGAGCGCCGGGAGCTCGGCCTATCCGTGCGACCACCGTGCGGGCGACTCCGAAAGCGGCACCTTCGAACGTTATATCGAGCGGATCGTCGGGCAAAACGAGAGCAAATACGAGCAGCGCGCCCGGATAAATCGACGCGAACTCGTCGCGCGCGGGGAGATACCCGACGGACCCTATATCTTCTTCGCCTGTCAGCGACCGACCGACCAGGCCGTTCGGTTCTATTCGCCCTATGAGGCGATTGACGTGGCGGCCGGCGTCGCCCGGTGGGCCAAGAAGCGCGGTTTCTCCGTCGTCTTCAAGGCCCATCCCACCAACATTGCGAGAGCGAGGCCCTTGCATGATGCGACCAGCGGGTACGACGTCTACTGGTCGATGGCGAGCGTCCACGATCTCATCGCGCACAGCGACGCCGTCTACGTCATCAACAGCGGTGTCGGCTTCGAGGCGATGCTGCACAACAAGCCGGTGGTTACCTTCGGGCAGGTCGAGTATGACGCGGTGAGCATTCACGGCGACATCGCCGCGCTCGATCGCACGTGGCAGGCCGTGCAGGGCTCGGATCCGGCCCAGCGGCTTGCCGCCTACAGACGGTTCGTCGATTGGTACTGTCGCCTCTATTGCGTCGACCTCAGCGACCCGCAAACCGGGAACGCGCGGCTCGCGGCCCTGGTCGAAAAGGCGGTATCGACGGTACAGACAGAGTCCCAGTCGGAACCGGCAGAGCCAGAGAAAATCAGCGTTCGGCTGTAGGCGCTCGTCGTCGCATGGCAGGGCGTGGTCAACTACAACGGGGAGTCCCGGCTTGAGGGTCCTTGTTACGGGAGGAGCCGGGTTCATCGGCTCGGCGGTGGTTCGTCAGTATATACGCCACACCGAGGCCACGGTTATCAATCTCGACAAGCTCACCGTTGCGGCCAGCCTCAAGGCGGTAGCCGAGGCTGCGGCCAACGCGCGCTATCACTTCGTCAAGGCGGACATTTGCGATGCGCCGGCGGTGAACGAGGTCTTTGCCCGTTATCGGCCCGATGCGGTGCTGCACTTGGCCGCCGAGTCCCACGTCGACCACTCCATTGACCATCCCGGTGCGTTCGTCGCGACCAACGTGGTTGGCACCTCTGTGCTGCTCGAGGCGGCGCGCAAACACTGGAATTGCCTGCGTGGCGAGGCAAGGGAGCGGTTCCGCTTCCTTCATGTCTCCACGGATGAGGTCTACGGGTCCCTCGGGCCCGAAGGACTTTTCATCGAGGACGCCCCGTACCGGCCCAATTCACCTTATTCCGCCAGCAAGGCGGGCGCCGATCACCTGGTTCGGGCATGGCACCGGACCTATGGCTTGCCGGTGCTGATCACCCACTGCTCGAACAACTTCGGCCCCTATCAGCATCCGGAAAAGCTCATCCCGCTCATGATCATGAAGGCCCTTTTGGGCGAACCCCTGCCCGTCTACGGGCAAGGGACCAACGTGCGCGACTGGCTCTACGTCGAGGATCATGCCGAAGCGCTGAGACTGGTGTTGCACAAGGGTAGGGTTGGTGAGACGTACAATGTCGGCGGGCGCAACGAACGCACCAACATTGCCGTGGTAACGGCGGCTTGCGCCCTCCTCGACGAGTTCCTGCCGGAATCGCCCTACTATCCCCATGCCCAGCTCATCGCGTTCGTGGCCGACCGACCCGGTCACGACCTGCGCTATGCCATCGAGCCTGCCAAGATCGAAGGCGAGTTGGGCTGGGCGCCCCGCCATGGTTTTGATCAGGCGTTGCGCGCGACGGTGACGTGGTATCTCACGAACCGGCGATGGGCAGAAGCCGAAATGGCCAAGGGCAACAACGGGGCTCGCCTCGGTCTCGCCGCCAATCTTGCCACGCGCTAGCGCATCACGCCGAACGACCTGGAAATCCCGCCGATGAGCACAGCCGATCCAGGAAGGTCCAACGCCCGCCTCAAGGGAATCATTCTCGCCGGCGGCTCGGGCACGCGGCTCTATCCCGCGACCCGGGTCACCAGCAAACAACTCCTGTCGGTGTTCGATAAGCCCATGATCTATTACCCATTGAGTACGCTGATGCTGGCGGGCATCCGCGATATCCTCGTCATCACGACGCCGAAGGATGCGCCCCAGTATCAAGCGCTCTTGGGCAATGGATCGCAGTGGGGCATCTCGTTTGACTACGCCGTGCAGGAACACCCTGATGGCCTCGCCCAGGCCTTTCTTATCGGCGAGGCGTTCATCGGCACCGATCCGGTTGGCCTCGTGCTTGGCGACAACATCTTCTTCGGCCACAACCTGGCCGAGCGCCTGAAGACTGCGGCGCAACGAACCAAGGGCGCCACCATTTTTGCCTATTCGGTGCGCGATCCCGAGCGCTACGGCGTGGTCATCTTCGATCGCGACAGGAATGCCGTCGACATCGAGGAGAAGCCGGCCAATCCGAAATCCAACTACGCCGTGATCGGACTCTATTTCTACGACAACGACGTGGTCGAGATTGCCAAGTGCCTGAGGCCCTCGGCACGGGGCGAACTCGAGATTACCGACGTCAACCGGATCTATCTGGAACGCGGCGATCTCAAGGTGGAGCTGCTTGGCCGCGGCTCGGCGTGGCTCGACACCGGAACCCACGAGGCGCTTCTTCAGGCGAATAACTTCATCGGCACGCTGGAGGCGCGCCAAGGGCTCAGAATCGCCTGTCCGGAGGAGGTTGCCTGGCGTATGGGCTTCATTGAGTCCGGTCAGCTTGAGCGCTTGGCCGAGCCCCTGAAGGTCTCGGGCTATGGACAATACCTGCTCGAGCTGCTGCGCCACGAGGGATGAACCGGCGAACCGAACAATGAAGCTGACCGAGATGCAGCTTCCCGGCGTGGTTCTCATCGAACCCGATGTTTTCGTCGACGATAGGGGGTATTTTCTCGAGACTTATCGAGCCGCGCGCTACGCCGAATCCGGGGTGACCGGCACCTTCGTTCAGGACAACCTTTCGTACTCCGAGGCTGGCGTTCTACGCGGGCTTCATTTCCAGAACCCGCGCGCGCAGGCGAAACTCGTCTATGTGCCTGCCGGCGAGATCTTTGACGTCGCCGTGGACGTGCGACGAGGCTCTCCCACCTTCGGCCGTTGGACCGGGGCGCGGCTTTCGTCGGACAATCGGCATCAGCTCTACATTCCCGTGGGCTTCGCCCATGGCTTTTGCGTCCTCAGCGATGGGGCGCGAGTGATCTACAAGTGCACTGATGTCTACGACCCCGCCGCCGAGGTCTCGGTATTGTGGAACGATCCGGACATCGGCATAGATTGGCCGGTTAGGACGCCCCGGCTTTCCCCCAAGGACGCCGCCGCCCCGCCCCTCAAGGCGATCGACCCGCAGCGCCTGCCCGGCTATCCCGGAAACTGACTGATGGTGGCGCCCATTCTGCTTCTCGGCGCCGCCGGTCAGATCGGATGGGAGCTGTGCCGCGTGCTCGCGCCGCTGGGGCCGATCGAGGCCCCGGGGCGGGCCCAGTTCGACCTCTCGGACGAAGCTCAGGTCCGGCGCCATGTGCGTGCAACCCGGCCCGCACTCGTCGTCAACGCCGCCGCCTATACCGCCGTCGACAAAGCGGAGGAGGAAGAGCGGACGGCGATGATCGTGAACGGCTTGGCGCCCGGCTGGTTGGCGGAAGAGGCGGCAGTCCTCGGCATCCCCTTGGTGCATTACTCAAGCGACTATGTTTTCGGCGGGGGTCCGGCGCCATCTCGTCCCCATCACGAAACCGACCCGCCGGCGCCGGTCAATGCCTACGGTCGTACCAAGCTGGCCGGGGAGCGGGCGGTCGCTGCGGTCGGCGGGGCCCATCTCATCTTCCGCACGAGCTGGGTCTACGGGACGCGGGGACGGAATTTCCTCGTCACCATTCGCCGCCTCGCCAGTGAGCAAGACGAGCTCCGCGTGGTGAACGACCAGGTGGGCGCCCCCACCTGGGCACGGTTGGTAGCCGAGGCGACGGGGCAAGCCCTCGCCCATGCCTGGAGGCCGGGGACCACCGAACCGCTGTCGGGGCGCGGAGGGCTGTATCACCTCTCGGCCGCCGGCACCACGAGTTGGCACGGCTTCGCCGAAGCCATCGTGGAAGCGCTGCGCCAGGACGGCGAACCGAACCTCTGTGTGCGAAGAGTAACGGCGGTCGCCAGCACCGAGCTGCCGCGGCCGGCGCGCCGGCCGCGCTATTCGGTGCTCGACAACGAGGCGATCTTTCGCGCCTTCGCCATCCGCCTTCCCGACTGGCGAAGCCAGCTCGGCCTGTGCCTGGCGCGGTGAGTGTCCCGATCGCGTCGTCCGGATCGTCAGGACCTTCCGACCAGCGCGACCAGCGGCTTTACGATGGCGGTCCCGAGCGGCTGTTTCACGTAATGCCGCAGGAAACCCGAGTGACAGGTTTGCTTGAAGTGGCGCAGCAGGCAGGGCGCCAGCACCAGTTCGTCGAGCGGCGACAGCGCGCCGGCGCGATAGACGCGCAGATTGAACGCCAGGTAGCGCGCGATGAAGCGCAGCCGCGCCACCAGCGACGGCGGGCTGTAGGCGTGGCGCGTGACGCCGGTTTTCCGGCTGTAGATGACGGTGCGGTCGGTGCCGCGGATGCGGTCGTCGACGATGAGGGCGAGCAGCATCAACCGGTCCGACGCCCAGAGATGGCCGAAATCATCGACGATCGCTTCGAGGGTGTGCGGGCAAGCGGTGCGGAACAGGCCGTAAATCCACGTCGCTTGCGGCTGCCGCAGCAGCGCCGCGATCCGGCCGCGCCGCGACTTGCCTGCGAGGTCGGGGAAAGGGCGTTCGGCGTGGCGCGGCTTGGGCGAGCCGTCGGCCAGCACGCGCAGCGCGCTGGCGCAGGCCAGCGCGCAGGCGGGTTCGGAATCGAGAATGCCGGCGAGCGCTTCGAGATAGTTGGGCGCCAGCCAGTCGTCGTGAGCGTGCCACATGAAGTATTCGGTGTCCGCCTGTTCCAGCACGTAGCGGAAATGATCGAGCGGGCCGATCGTGGTGCGCTGGCGGTGCAGCGCAACCCGACGATCGCGCGCCGCCCAGGCTTCGAGTTTCTCCCGGGTGCCGTCGGTGGAGGCGTTGTCGGAAACCACCACCTTGAAGTCGCGACAGGTTTGCGCCTGCAATCCGGCGATGGCGTGCTCGATGTACGCGGCGCCGTTATAGACCGGCATACCTACGGTGATCCGGGGTTTCGCGGACCGGCTCATGGTCGCTTCTCCGGTCGTAATGCCTCGGGTCGGGACAGCAGGCGGAAGGCGATGACCGCGACGGTGGCGCTCCATGCCGTCGTACTGGCCACGGCCGCTATCCCGGCGCCTGCCAGTCCCATGGTCCGCAGTAGAATTACCAGCGCCAGGAAGTAACAGACGGCGACGACGACGGTGACGCGCAGCAGGGTCCCCGGCTTGCCCATGGCGAACATGACCGGTTCGAGGGCAAAGCCGTAGATCGAGACGGTTGCGGCCAGCGCAAGCAGAACGAGCACGCCGTAAGCGTCGACGTACTCGGCGCCGGCGATGAGCCGTATGAGAGGCTCTCCCGCCACCGCCAGAACGGGCACGGCAAGCGCCGCGACGCTGCCGGCAAGCAGGCCGGCGCGCGCCACCGCGCGCCACAACACGCGCCGTCCGCCCTGTGCCGAAAGCCTGGCGAGTTCGGGATAGATCGACCGTTGCAGCAGACCCGACGGAGTGATCAGGACATTGGCGATCTGGCTCGCGATCTTGTAGAGACCCGCCGCGGCGGGCCCCAGTATCCAGCCGACGGTGACCGTGCCGAGCTGTCCGGTGGCCGCCGCGACCGAGGATTGCAGGTTGGTCGACCAGACGAAGCGCCAGAGACCTGGATGCGGCTTGGTTGCGCCCTTGAGCGAAAGCCTCATGCCGCGGGTCAGCCCCCGTCGGGCGAGCTCCCGCCAGCCCATGACGACGAGGGTGAGGCTGCCTGCCGCACCGGCAACGAGCCATGCCGCCAGGAACGCCCACAACCCGCCGCCCACGGCGTAGGCCACGGCGGCGCCGGCCAGCCGGACCGCGGGCGCCACCGCCATCTGCACGGCTAGCGCGTCGAAACGGTTGAAAAGACGCAGGACGCCGGTTGGCATGGCCTTGACGGTGAACAGGATCGCGACGCTGTAGAACACCGCCAACGATGTTGCGTCGCCGCTCCAGCCGAGCCACGCGCCGACGGTGGGCGCGCAGGCGGCGGCGATGGCCGCGCCGCCGACCGCGCCGCCGAGATCGAGCAACACCGTATACTTTATGAGACCCTGGAAATCGCCGCGCCGGTCGTCTTCAAGACAAACCGCGCCGTAGCGAATGACCGCCTGCCACGACTGAAAGGTGGTGAGCCCGGCGACGATCTGTGTGTAGGTGTGGATGAGCACGAGCACACCGAACAGCTCGGGACCAAGGGCGCGGGCGGTGAGCGCGAGGGCGCCGAGCCCGAACAGTCCCGACGCCGCCTTGCCGCCGAGCAGGACGCCGGCATTGCGGAAAACGCGGCGGAAGAACCCCTCGGCGAACCAGCGGCGCAGCGTCGCGACGCCCCGCCGCCACGGACCCGGCCCATCCGAGATCAGCACGGCTTCCCCGCTACTCTGCACCCGCCGCTCTCCCGTCACCCTGTCCCCGTTCGTCGGGCCGTCCGGTCGTCGGTCGTTTCCTGTTCCGGATTCCGCAGCCGGATCGTCCCGATATCGGCGGCGACGCCGAAGCGCGCCGCGAGACGGCGGATGCCGTCCCACATGTCGAAATGTCGCCGCACCCGCTCGGCCGCGGCCACTCCCAGTCGCGTCCGCATTCCGGGATCCCGGATCAGCCGTTCGAGCGCGCGAGCGAGGGCGCGCGAGTCGTCGGGCGGCACCAGCAGGCCGGTCTGCCGGTCGAGAATGAGCTCGGGAATCGCCGAAACCGTCGTCGAGACGCAGGCCAGCCCCGTACTCTGCGCTTCCAGCAGAACGTTCGGCAGGCCGTCGCGTCTGCCGTTGGCGGCGACCCGGCTGGCGAGGGCGAACAGGTCGGCCGCGTGGCAATGTTCGAGCACTCTGGTCCGCGGCAGAGGGCCCAGCCACGCAATCCTTCCGCTCAGCCCCAGCGCCCGCGCGCGCGCTTTCATCCGCTTCAGGAGCGGGCCTTCCCCGATGTAGTCGAAACGCCACGAAAGCTCGCGCGGCAGTCGCGAAAGCGCTTCGAGAAGGACGTCGTAGCCTTTTTTCTCCACCGTCCGGCCGACCGAAAGGATGCGGACGGGGTCGCGCTCGTCGGCGCCGTCGCGCGGCGGCCGGGGTGCGATGACGGGCGACCCGAGGGCGGGATCCATGCCGTGGTAGACGAGTTCGATCCTGGAACGGTCCACGCTCAGCGCGGCCAGATGGTCGCGCCCGGTCGCGGTACAGGTTGCGACCCATTCGGCCGCGGCCAGTTTCTCGCGCTTTTCCCAGTCCGGCATCGCCCAGATGTCGGCATGGGCGAAGCAGCACCACGGAATGCCGGTCATCAGCGACGCATAGCGGGCCACCGATCCGGGCCCGTCGAGGAAATGGGCGTAGAAGCGTCCGACCTCGTCGGGCTTCTCGGCCGCGACGATACAGGCGAGGCCGAAATAGAGCAGTCGGGAAAGCGCGCGGCCGCGCCTCAAATCAGCGCGCCAGGCGCGCAGCGCGACCCTATAGCCCGGCCTTCCGCGCACGGCCCGCCAGGCCCTGAACAGGCGGCCCGGTTCGCTAAGAAGAAGCGGCGGCAGAGCGATCACGGGTGCCGCGACATCGTGGCCGACGGCGCGGTCCGGGCCGGTATCGGGTTTGCGCAGCGTGTAGATGCGCAGCGGCAGACCGCAGCGTTCGAGGGCCGCGAGTTCCTGCGCCACGAACGTATTCGACAAGCGCGGGAACCCCTTGACGATCACCGCCGTCGTCGCGTGCCGCATGGCTCTCATCCGGCCAGACGATGGAGCAGCGCGCCCGGGTTGAAGCGCACGCCATGAAGGCCGCGGTTGCGGCGGTCGATATCGCCGAGAAGCGGCGCCAATTCGCCAAGCTCCGCCTCGAGATCACGCCATTCCCGCCACAGGGTCGGCTCGTCCGCGCCGATTTCGTCGCTTGCGAGACGACGCAGCCAACGATACGCCGAGGGCGTCAGCGAGCTGAAGTGCGCGTCGCGGGCGAGGTCCTCGACGGTGAAGCGGCTGTGGCGGAGCCGCGCGCTGAGAAAGCCGTCGGCGAATTCGCGCACCGAAGCGTCGGCGGGCGTGGGCGGCGGCAGCTTCAGCGCGCGCGCGATCCGGTCGAGCTCGGCTTCCGGCGCCGCCATGATGCGGTCGTAGTCGACGACGACGAGGGGGCGGGTGCCGAGGCGGCGGAAATAGGGCACCACGTAAACCAGCCACAGCAGTTCCCAATGCTCGCGCGTCAGCCGCCGCGTGAAAGGCTTGCGGTCTTCGAGACGCAGGCGCGACCACGCCACGCTCAACGGATTGCGCACCGCGAGCAGATAATGGACGTCGAGGCCGAGGGTCGCGAAAACCTCCTCCCAGAAGGGCAGCATGCGCAGGGTGCGACCGTCCTTGAAGCCCCAGAGGGGGCTTGCGCCGAAGTGGCGGCGGATGATTTCCGCGGCTTCTTGCCCGAGCGCTTGAACTTTGGGACGCCGCCACCGCTCCGGTTCGATCAGCGCGACGCTGTGCGGCCCGAGCCCGACGCTTCGTCGCAGACGCGCGCTGAGGTCGAGCAAGCCCCGGTGTTCGTAGAACCCGCGGGGATTTCGCCACGACGGCTTCCTGAGCCGGTCTCCGAGATCCACCCCCAGCGTCTTGAGGGCGCGGGCCGCGACGCTGGTTCCGCTGCGGCTGGCCCCGACCACGACGATCGTGCGCCGCGCAGGGCCTTGGTCGATCGTTTCCATCCCGCTCTAGCCCCCCGCGACGGCTCGGGTCGCGGTCCCGGCCGTCGACCCCGTCGCGGCACGCCGCAATCCCGGGAAAGTCGATTCCAGGTAGGTCGCGATCGCGTCGGCGGCGCGAACCGACGACCGTTCGGCTTGCAGGTCGAAGGTGTAGCGGAACAGCTTTTCCTGCGATGGTCGGAAAAGGCGATGCGATTCGCGGGCCCGGGCGAGACAGTCGTCGAGACTCGACACATCGTCGATCACCGGTCCGAGACGCCGGTGCAGATCGTGGGACGATCCGTTCGACTGCGCCGCGCGGGGCTTGAGGAAGATGCAGGGACGCGGTTCGATCAGGAACTCGTAGACCTGACTGCTGACGTCGCCCAGATAGATATCGGCGGCCAGCGTATAGGTCATGTCGCACGAGGCCGCGCTGCCGGTGTCGATGCGGATATGCGGGCACTCGCGGTATCGTCCCGGAATGCCGCGGCGAAACCGCGCGCCGTGGTCTTCGAGTGAAATGTGGATGCGCCGTTCGAACAGCATCACATGCGGAGCGACGATGAGATTGTAGTCGTCGCGGCGGTAAAAGAACTCAAGGATATCGCGGCTCATGCCGTACCAGGACGACAGTCGCGGGTCGAAGTGGGGGTTGTAGAGAACGGTCGGTCTGTCGTTGGCGAACAGGCGGCGACGATCCGCCGGCCGCCGTTGCACGGTATCGAATTTCGGATAGCCGACAATCGCGTACTGACCGGGCTTCAGAAGCCCGCGCGCCAGCAGCCTGTCGAGATACTTTCGCCCGGAAAGCAGCACGAAATCGAAATCCCCCGACGCCGCGTTGAAGCCGATGGCGCGATCGCCGGCGCCGTGGCGGGTGTGGATCAGTTTGAGATCGGTCAGACCGAGACGCTGTTTCAGCAGCAGGCTGGTCTTGTCGGGCACGACGAGCGCGTCGAACCGTTTGAAGACGTCGAGATTGCTTTTCAGCATGGCCCAGCGCTTGTACGGCGCGGCGAATTTGACTAGGCCGTTTACCGCGCGACAAAGCGGCGGCATGTCGATCCTGACGAATCGGCAGATGCCGTTTTGAAATGGTTTGCCGATGGATCGGGCCACGCCGAGTTCTTGCTCGCCGGATGCGACGATGGTGACGTCGAAGGCCGGATAACGCCGCGCCATCTCGAAAGCGACCGGCGCGCTGTGCGCGACCTGATGAACACAGTCGTGATTGAACAAAAAACCTATTTGCATCCGGGTCACGCTGGTTAGCAATCGTCCGAAGCCGCCGTAGCCCAAGACAAAACCCGGGCACGACAGGCGGTCCCCGGTGCAAGACGATGAACGGCCCGGCTGGCTGCGGCGTCATGCAGGGTTTCGGCCGGCGGGCGGATCAGACCACCGGCCGCGGGCGCGGACATTTACCTAGATCAATGTGGAACGCGGAAATGTTGCTATGGAACGTCGATGGCCGCTCGCAGCCTCGCGGCGACGGCCCGACGGTCGCCGCGGCTCGAAAGCCGGCGTTTCTTTCGCTCTCGTCCGGAAATTCGCGCGCCAATGCGATGAACGATCACCCCGATCTCGCCCTGTTCGTCGCCGACCTTTCGGGCGGCGGCGCGACCCGGGTCATGCTCACGCTTGGCCGTGAGTTTGCCGCACGGGGGCTTCGGGTGGATCTCGTCACCCTGCGGGCGCGGGGTCGGTTGCAGGCGACGCCGGGGCCTCTGCTTCGGGTGGTCGAACTCGGCGGCCGCTTCGACGATGCGTCATGGATCGCCGCGAAAAGGGGCCGTCGGCTGATCGCGGGCGTTCCCGCCTTCGTACGCTACCTTCGCCGCCGCAAACCGGGCGTCGTTCTGGCGGCGACCTTTGCGGTCAACGTGGCGGCTGTGGCGGCGCGGGACATGGCCCGAAACG
Organism: Alphaproteobacteria bacterium; assembly: GCA_046758065.1. GTDB lineage: Bacteria > Pseudomonadota > Alphaproteobacteria > JAAXGF01 > JAAXGF01 > JBHHZM01. The sequence continues at coordinate 18,558 of JBHHZM010000040.1, forward strand.
GGGTCCGCGTGGTGGTGAGCGAACACATGCATTTTTCACGGGACTCGCGAAACCGGCGCAAGCGTCACCAATTATGGCTGGCGCGCCGCTTCTACCGGCGCGCCGACGGCGTCATCGCGGTGTCGGACGGCGTCGCCGCCGATCTGGCGCGCGTAACCGGTCTGTCACGCGGCGAGATCGCGAGGATCTACAATCCCGTGGTGTCTCCAGACTTGGCGGAGCGGGCGAGCGCGCCACTCGAACACCCGTGGTTCGCGGCGGGTGCGCCGCCGGTGATCCTCGGTGTCGGCCGGTTGGCGCCGCCGAAGGACTTTCCCGCCTTGCTCAGGGCCTTCGCCCGGGTGCGCGCCGTTCGTCCGGCGCGTTTGATGATCCTCGGCGAAGGCAAGAGCGAGGACGACCGCGACACCCTGCTCGCCCTCGCCGAGCGGCTCGGGGTCGCCGCCGACGTCGCCTTGCCGGGCTTTGTCGACAATCCTCTGCCCTATATGGCGCGGGCCTCGGTCTTCGTCCTGTCGTCGCGCTGGGAGGGGCTCGGAAACGTTGTCATCGAGGCGCTCGCCTGCGGTTGTCCGGTGGTCAGCACCGATTGCCCGAGCGGGCCGGCCGAAATCCTCGACGGCGGCAGGTTCGGTACCCTGGTCGCGGTCGGCGACGATACGCCGATGGCCGATGCGATTCTGACGATTCTCGACGCGCCACCCTCCGGCGACGCGCCGAGAGCCCGCGCCGCCGAGTTCAGCGTCGATGCCGCGGTCAATCAATACCTTTCGGTCCTGTTCGGGCGCGCCGGAACCGGAAATAGATCCAGGTTAAGGACAGGTTCCGACACATGACCGAAACCCTGTCACCGAGAGCACCCCCGGGCTCATCGAAATCGCAACCCGTTCCACAGCGGCATCGCCGCCGCAATCGTTCCACGGTGGATCGGATCATCGTTCCTGCGAGGTTTGTGTAATCTTCGATGCGGTTTTCTCCCGATTTCGGTCCTTTCACGTTCGCCCACTTCGCCGACCTACATCTCGGCCAGCCGCCAAGGCCGCGGCTCGGCGAGCTTCTGAACAAGCGTCTGCTCGGCTATCTCTCGTGGATCGGGCGTCACGGCGAACCCGACGGCGACCATGCGCTCGACCCCCTCGCGCACGACTTACGGCGGCTTGGGGTCGAGCATGTGGTCGTGACCGGCGATCTCGTGAATATTTCGCTGCCCTCCGAGTTCCAGCACGCCGCCAGGTGGCTGCGCTCGCTCGGTCCTCCGGATTGGATAACCGTCGTTCCCGGCAATCACGATTCATACGTATGGTTGCCGTGGAGCGCTTCCCTTGGTTGCTGGGCCGACTACATGTCGCACGACGACACCGGGACGATTCGGCGTGCGCCGCCCGGGGGCGCAAACGATTTTCCGATTGTCCGCATCCGCGGCTCGATCGCCTTCCTGGGCCTGACGAGCGCGCGCCCCACCTCTCTTTTCCGGGCGACGGGCGCGCTCGGCGATTGGCAGCTTGCGCGGCTCGACGATTATCTCCGGGCCCTGGGACGACAGGGTCTGTTCCGGGTCGTGCTGCTTCATCACGAACCGCTTCGTCGTCGGGCGAAGGGACGAAGAAAGCTCGTCGACGGCCGCGCGCTGGTGGAGACGATCGCTGACGCGGGGGCGGAACTCGTCCTTCACGGGCATCTGCACAAACCCTGTATCGGGAAAATCGGCAGCGCCTTCGGCACTGTTCCGGTGGTCGGCGTTTCCTCGCTGTCGGGAAGACCGCGGCGGGCAGTCAATCGCTGGCAGTACCACGTCTACCGGATCGCGCGGAACATGGGTCGCTGGCGCCTCACCATGTCGGTGCGACAATTCGACGAAGGTCTTCAGGCGTTCACCGAGAAAGCCGAAGTTACGCTCGCCGTGGGCGCCGAAGCCTGACCGTGGATATCGCGACCGCGCCTTTCGGAAAGGATCGTGTAGTCGCCGGGCGACGCTCGTTGAGCGCCCCGTTGCGCGCCGAACCTCCGACGGGATTGGCGTGGTGTTCGAAGCCGCACGTCGTCCCCCAAACGCGCCCGCTCAGTCTGGCCGTGTCGGGGGCCTTGTCACCTCCGTCTCGAACAGGTGGTAACCGCTGATCTCGGCCTTACGGTCGGCGCGAGCGATCAGCTCTGCGGCAGGCGATCCCGGAGCGAGACGCGCGCGAAGGACATCGTATACTTGGGTGTCGTAATAATAATCGGGTTGCACTTCGAGCCACATGCGGGCCCGCGGGTGGCCCTGCCAGGCCAGTGTCAGCGTGGCCGTCTCGCCGGGCATGAGGCGGCTGTCGCGGCGCTCGACCCAGACCCCGCCGGTAGCGGCGACGTCACGCGCGATCACGTGCCGCAAGGCGCTGCCGGGAACTTCCCGCCCCGTTGAATCGAGGAGCACGCCGCGCATCTCGACACGCGGCGTCACATAGGTCGGAAAGGCGTGGCCGACGCCGCTGTTGGTGAGCGAGAAGCGAGCGCCGTCCGCGGTGCCGACGATCCTGACCGTCAGCCCAGAGGCAACCATGTCGGGATCGTGGATGCCCCGCCAGAAGTGGCGGCGACCGGGCATGTGACACTCCTGGCACGTGATGTCCGCGCGCGCGAAAGGGCTCGCCCGCCACTCGGCAACGGTGTTCTCGAGCGGTTTCCCATTGATGGCGAACGCCTGCGAAAACTGGTGGCAGGGGGCACAGAAGTCCGACGATTCAAACCATGCCACGCGGGTGACTCCGCCGTGCGGAGCGTCGGAATCGCCGTATCCCGTCGCGCCCGTCTCCCGCTGGGGCGGACCGAACCGCCGATGACCACGAACGTGACACGCGGCGCAAACGATGCTCTCGGAGGCAAGGCCCTGGCGGTCCGGCACATGGCCGGTGCCGGCATTGAGGGCGGCGACGAAATCTTCCTGCTGCTCGGTCAACGGGGCATGGCATCTCATGCAGCTCGCCGCGCCGCTCGGAGCCATCGCCACGAGCTGACCAGCCACGCCGGACGAGAACGCTTTAGCGTGGAGCGACGTCCGCCATTCGGCGTGCCTTTCCTCGTGACACGTGGCGCAGGCGTCGGGCGTGAGCGTGCGTTCCAGTTCGCTCCAATTCGCTGGTGCTTCGCCCTGGGTCGGTACGGGGAGCGTCCAGTAGTCGCTCGGAACGCCCTCCGCTCGATCGTCTTCTGATCCGGCGGCATTTGCGGTCCCGACAGCGGCGCAAGCGACGACCATGAATGCGCCCGCGATCCGCCGCCGCAATGCGGCCGAGTTCGCGAACGGCTTTCCCCGCGTGGATGACATACCGGTGACAACGAATTAATTAGAGGTCACATTAGAGTGCTTTAAATATTCACGATTGCGTCCACATGAATGGACCACTGTAACGGCACGTCAATCTACGCCCAAAATCACAAACTTGTGATGTTGTATTGAATTTATTAACGTGATTTTTTCTTTTAGCATCATCATCATCAGTTCAAGAAAATACTCATTACCTCATCCGTGAGGCGGGAAGCATCTCGTGGTTTGGCTTCGGGGCCGCAGGGCATACCGAAGCGCAAAAGGAGACGCCTCATGGACTCTTCGATCGTCGGATCATTCCGCAAGTTTGGCTTAGCGTGCCTCATCGCGATGTTTGCCGGTGCCGATGGTGCGCTGGCACAGGACGCGGCGAATCCGTGCAACCCGTGCGCGGCAGCGAATCCGTGCGCGCCCAATCCTTGTGCGGCCAATCCGTGTGCGGCCAATCCGTGCGCGCCCAATCCTTGTGCGGCTGGCAGCACCGGAAGCCAGTGCGTCATACAGCGGCTCACTGAAGTCAACCCGTGCAATCCGTGCGCGGCGAATCCATGTGCTCCCAACCCATGCGCGGCAGCCAATCCATGTGCGGCCAACCCGTGCAATCCGTGCGCGGCGAATCCATGTGCTCCCAACCCATGCGCGGCAGCCAATCCATGTGCGGCCAACCCGTGCGCGGCGGCCCAACCGTGTCAGCCCTGCGCCGCAGCGGCTCCGGTCGAGCTCACCGACGAGGAAGCGACCGCCGCCTATCAGTGCATCAAGGGCGCGCTCAAGGCCGGCTATAGCAAATCGGGGCTGACCTCCGCCACCGGTCTCGCCATCGCTGAGGGCTACCAGGATTGGCAACGCTATAGCACCCGGCCGTACCGCTCGGAGACGCACGGCGGGCGTTACGTGCAGAACTACGCCAACACGGTCGCCAAGAGCTACCGTAAATTCGAAGAGGCAGGCACGATGCCGGTGGGCGCGATCATCGCCAAGGACAGCTTCGTCGTCACGGGCGGGCGTGTGGCCGCCGGCCCGCTCTTCGTCATGGAGAAGATGCCCGTCGGCTTCAACGCCGATAGTGGAGACTGGCGCTACACCATGGCCATGCCCGACGGCAAGGTCATTGGCACCACCAACGGCGCGGGCTCGACGAACGTCGAGTTCTGCGCCGAATGCCACACGGGTGTCACCGGCGAGAAAACTGACTCGCTGTTCTTCCTGCCGGAAGAATACCGAGTGAACTTCTGACGCCCTGTCGCGTTGGCCGTTGCCGGGGGTCGCTTGCCACGAAGGACCGGACATCATCGGCCTTCAATGACCCATCGTAACATTGCGGCGATTCGTCACGCCTAGGATGGAGCCCAAGATGCTTGAAACGCCAGTGCTCACGGACCAACAAATCAGCGACTTCCGCAGGGACGGCTACGTCGTCGTCCGCGGTGGGTTTGGCGCCGCCGATATGCGGCGCATCGAGGGCTGGACCAGGGAACTTGCCGAGCTGCCCGAGACGCCGGGCAGGCACTGGGTCTATCACGAGAAGAGCCGGCTCGATCCCAACCACGATCTGATCTGCCGCATCGAAAAAATCTCGCCGTACCACGTCGGCTTCGCCGAGTTGAGCCGAACGCTGAAGAATCCGGTTGGCCAGCTTCTCGGCGAGGAAGCCGTGCTGTTCAAGGAAAAGATCAATTTCAAGTTTCCCGGCGGCGACGGCTTCAAGCCTCACCAGGATTCGCAGGCCGGCTGGTGGAACTACGGCAGTTACTACATCACCGCAATGGTCTGTATCGACGAGGCGACGCTCGAGA
>JBHHZM010000041.1:0-23257 GCA_046758065.1 Alphaproteobacteria bacterium
GAAACAGAATTGATCCGATCTCATCACATCTCGCTCTAGAAGTTGCCGATGTACTGGACGAGCAGCTTGAGTTCCTTCTCGGTAAACGGTTCGAACGCCTGATCGCCGTACACCGGCATCCGGCCGTTCGGATAGTACCGGGTGGGGTCTTTTATGAAGGCGTAGGTCCAGTCCCCCACCAGCCGCTTGCCCGCGTCGACCAGGGAGGGTCCGGTGAAGCCACCGATCTTGCCCTGCCTGGAAGGAAACTGGTGGCACCCGAAGCACACCTGCTTCTTGGTGAACAGCTTCTCACCCTTGAACATCTTGCGCCTGCTCAGCTTCTTCATCTTGACCGCCCCGGTCTTGACCTCCGGGTCGGTCAGGTTCATCAGATACGAACCGACGTCTGCGGCATCCGCCGCCGACAAGGCGGGGTGCCCGTTCGCCGCCTCGATCAGCGTTCCGTACTTCACCCGAAATATCGGCACGGGTTTTTCCAACCACGCGATCAGCCATTCCGGCTGGAACTTGCTTCCGGCGAACCACAGCGGCGGTCCCTTGATCTTGGAGCGTTCGGCGACCGGCACGATATCGACGGGACCGGATGTCTGGTGACACGCCCCGCATTCGTTGGCTTCGAAAATCTTCTGCCCCGCCGCAGGATCGGCCCAGGCGTACGGCGTGTGAACGCACGCCAGCGTCAAGGCGAAGCCCCACGACATCAGGGGGCGTATTCTTTTCGACCGGTTGAAAAACCTCATAAGAGACCCCTGTAATTACGCTGCTGCGGCGTGCTTGTGCTTGGGCGCGCACAAGCCCGCCGGGTCGGCCATCCAAAGACGAGGCAACTTACCCGCATATTCCCGCACGCGACCGCACACTCGTTGTCTCGGCCGGCGCCGTGTCAATCCGCTTTCCGGGCTAGGCTCGGATACGCCTCCCCGGTCAGACCCAGACGACGCAGTAACGGCTCCCGATCGTCGAGGCTGAGTTCGGCGTCGGGCTTGGTGCGCGGCACGTTCTCCCAAGGTTGCGCCTTGATCTCAGCGGGGTCGGGATGCTGCACGAAATAGCGTCTGGCATCGTCGGCGTTGGAAATTTGCGTCCCCTTGGCCTTGGCGTTTTCACGCGAGAGATAGAACCACACGTCCTTGGGCAAGGACCCCGCGATCACCTCGCCGCGCTGCAGCTTCTGAAAGTTGTCCTTGAATACGTCGCTCTGCACATACTCGACGATCTTGTCGATCTCCGCCTTGGTCAGGGAGCCGCCGAAGCCGTCCGCATTGCCCGCGCCCCAAGGCGGCATGAACTTCTCGAAACGCCCGGTGTTGACGATCTTGAACATCGCCTCGTGGCTCCGGTTCGAGTCCTTCTCGAGCGGCAGCCCGTCGATCCCCTCGCCGTGCTGTCCGTGGCACATCGAGCAATTGGCCTCGAAGATCTGCCGACCGCTCAGGTTCAGCACGGTGCCCACGCCGGTCTTGATGGGTTTGGAAGCCGGCAGGGGAATGAGGGTCCCGTCCTCGCGCACCATGGGTCCTCGCTCGACCAGATCCGGTCCCGTCGGGTTTTCGAGCGGCAGCAGGATGGCGAGCTGCTCTTCCCGTGACTTGGGTTCGTAGCCCATCCTCACGGCTTTATATTTGTTGGGATTGTGCGGCTCGCCCGGGACTGCGGCGAAGGCCTGATTTTCCGGAGCTCCAACGTTGATCACCACCTTGCTGGCGATCACGGGAGCGATCCCGTTCGATCCGTCCCCCTTGCTCGTGTAAGGGATGCCGTCGGCGTCGTCGTCGCCCGAGATGAACCCGGTGTAGATCTCGCCGGTGCGCTGGTTCTCCGACTGCTGAGCGCCGCTCTGATCGACGGTCTGAACCCACCACCGCACGATGCGCTCGATCTGTGGGTCGGCCATGTGGGTCGGCGTGGTCAGCAGCATCTCCCGCATTGCCGCGAGCGCGATGCCGATGTCGTACGGGGTGAGCGTCACGGTGTCGTCGCCCAGGCGGGTCCGATAGACCCCGTGCGGCTCGACCCAGTAATCACGGTTGAGCAAATTGAAGGTCTTGCGTGCCGCCGCCAGAAACGACTCGTCCTCGGTGGAGAAGTATGCGGCAAGCAATGCGCGCACGCCGGCCCAGTTGGGGGCGCTGAGATCATTGGCGCCGATAGGCTCGCCGCTGGACACGTCATAGGCTTCGTAGAACGAGCCGTCGGGGCCCTGCACCTCGAGCAGGAAACCGGCGTTCTCCTCGAGCAGCTCGATCGCCCGTTCGGCGGCCTCGGGGTACTTGTCGATGGTCTCCCAGGTCTGTTCGAGGTCGTGCAAGGCGACCATCGCCATCGCGAGGTCGCGCATGGAGACGCTCGTCCCCGCTCCCGTCTCGGGCGTCCACTGCGAGACCAGAATGCCGTTCCGCAGGTGCATCGCCTCGATGTTCTTCAACACGGCGTTGCCCAAGGCCTCGGCGACGAGCGTAGTGCCCTTTTCCACCAAGCCGCCGTCGACCGGCGGGTTGTCGGTGAACACCAAGGGGCGGCGGCTCACCGCCATCGCGTATTCCGCCGTACCCCAGATCCACGAGGCCTGATCCCAGAGCCGGCTCGAGTTGTCCTTGAGATCGAGGGCCCAGATCCGCTCCGGTATGTCCCCGACCCACATGATGTCGGGTTCGACCTCATGGGGAATGTAGCGCAGGCCGGCGGCCGGATCGTAGGTGGCCGGGTTGATGCCCTCGAGCTTCTCGCCGTCGGTGAACATCGACGACTTGACCTCGAGGATGGCGTTGAGCGCACCCATGATCAGGCCGAAACCGCGCATACCTTCTTCCGCGTCGTTCCCCAACAAGGGCACCTTGACCCCGCGTGACACCACCGACTCGCCGGTATGCTCGCTGTGGAAGAAATAGCTCGCCCACTGCGCGCGGCGCTTGACGAACTGGCCGATGGCGCCGAGGTCGAAGGTGGTGTCCATCTTGTCGTGATCGAAGCGCTGCTCGTAGTCGTTCAGGTACGTGTTCGGCTGCCCCCAGCCGCCCGCTTTCCCGCTCATCGGGTCTTCGAAGCTGTCCCTGTTGTCGAGTCGGCCGATGAAGTGGGGATCGACGGATTTGTATTGTACGTAGCTGAGCTGAACGTCATCGAACACGCGCGGGAAGCCGGTACGCTGGTAGACCAGCGGCAGGTAGACCCCGAGCAGGATGTCCTTGTTGGAAAACGCGCGCTCGCCGCGGTCGCGCTGCAGCTTGTTGTAAGCCGAGTGGCGCTGCGCCTGCAGGGTCCAGTAAGGCGCGTGCACCATGTTAACCCCGGCGTGGCCGCGCCCGCCGATGTAGTCGAGAAGATAACGGGCGTAGAAATACATCTCCCGGCCGGTGACCCAATGGAAGGGCTTCCGGTAGGCGACCGGCAAGGCGGCCTTCACTATGTCGTTGAAGCCCTCCATGCCGAATTTGTACGATTCGTTGGCCAGGAAGGTCGCGTCGTTGGTGATGAACCGACGGTCGACCACCTTGCTGTCGAGCGGCGAGCGATACGCGCTCAGATCGGGCTGTGTCGTGCCGCCCTTGATCTCGACGGTGCGGCCGTCCGGCGCGTACAAGAGAACCTTGGCGGCGGCGCCCGTGGCGAGGCAGAGCGCGCAGCCGGCGGCCAATGCAAGGGTGCGGGTGACGGATACGTATCGGTTCATAGTCTTACCCTCGATCGGAAGAGGTCAAAAGATCACCTCAAGGCCGGCGCGAACGACCCAGGGTGGTGCCGGTCCCAGGTCCGGCTCGATGACGCGGACCAGCCCGGTTAACGTCATGCGGATCTGCGGGTCCGGGCTGAAGATCAGTGAAGGGGCGACGAAGCCGGTGAATCCGCCGGAGAACGACGGCCGGTCGACCAGCTCGAACACGAAGGCATCATCCCCCACCGCGGCACAGCCGCCGACGCCGGTGGCGACGTCGGTGGCATCGCAGGTGTGGATTTCGGGTTCGGGTATCTTTCCGCTGTAGCTGTCGTCTTCGTGATGGGAGCCGACGAACGTCAGGTCCAGGGCAAGAAAATCCTTGTAGACGGGTTTGACGAACGAGGCAAAGAAGGTGGTGGTGTCGCCGAAGTCGATCCCGTCCTCCTCGAAGACAAACCGGTGGGCCACCCCCAGATGGACGGCGCTGCGTCCGACAAGGTCGCCGGCGCTGAACTGCCGGGTGAGGAAGCCTGCGACGAGATAGCTGAAATCCCCGGTGCCGGGCTGGAGCACCGAGGGCAGGCGGCCGTCCGGTGAGAACCGACCGAAGATGCCATTGTTGAAGGGAAAATCTCCCACGAAGGCATTGTTGAAATTAGCCCCTCCCGGTGCAAAGGAGAGGGGGCCGGCCGCGGGGACCCCAAAGGCTCCGCCAATGCCGGCAGCCGCACCGTCGCACAGGGCTCGGTTCGCCTGGTTGAAGTTCCGGAAGAAGCACTTTCCATCGCCCCAAGTGCCGTTGGCGACGTTGGCCGCTTGCACCGCATCGAAACCCTGGGCCGCGGTGGCGTCGGGCGGCTGCGGTCTCTTGGTCGTGACCCGCCCGTTGCTGCCGAATTTCTCATTGTTGCTGCCGGTGGGCAGAAACACCCCGCCGACCACCGCCAGGCCGAAGGGACGCGTGCCCTGGTCCCACACCTTCTTCTTCAGAAAGATGCCGATGTCGCCTATGCTCTGCGTGCTGCCGGCGTTCTCGATGCTGATGAACTGCTGGCCGTTGGGGTGAATGAACCCGTCGGTCTGTGAATTCTTGTAGGGTACGTTGATTCTGAGGGTGAACCCGTGCAGGTACTTGCGGTCGAGGTCGAACCCGTAGAACACATCAAAGTCGGTGAGATTCCGGTCGACCTCGAAGTCGTTGAACACCGCCCGGTTCGGATCACCGTTCTTGAAGAAATCGTCGCCATCCAATGAAACAAAGCGGTCGGAAATCGAGGCTGAGAACAAGCCGGGCGGCAAAACGAAGGCGTGCTGAGTGAAGGCCGGCCTGAGCAGCGGTGGAATGAAGGTCTTGATCTGGGTCTTGATGTCACGGCGTTCGAAGGCTTTCTGCTCTTCGCCGCCGAGTTCACCTTCGGGGGTGCCCAGTTCCATGTAGCGGTCCACCGCCGTGTCTGATTGGTCTTTTGGCGGTTCCTCCGCGGCCGCTCCGTGGACGCCGAACATCGACGCCAGTGCCAAATGCGCGCAACACATGCACAATACGAGCATGCCTCTCATCGTATTTTCCCCCTACTGGACGCCGATTCCCTCCCTTTCCCGGATTGATGCAATGTCCTCTCGTCCCCAGTTTCCCGCCCTTCGAGCGGAGACGCTTGTATGCTGCTGCGGGACGATCGTAAAAAAACCTCCTCGCTCAAGCTCGGTTCCCGGAAACCGACCTGTGTGGCGAAATCGGTCGGCAACCCGGGAAACGATCACAACGAAAACCGTCCGTGGGCCCCGCTCAAACGGCTTGTAAGCCGTGCGAGCCTGCCCAAGCATTTCCGTTTAGCATTGCCGGAGAAAAAAAATAATTGGGGAGTCCCCGGTGAATTTGTTCGGGTATTCCCTAATCCAGGTTCAGTGTCGCCACCATTTTCACGAGGTCCGCGAATGACGTGGCACGCATTTTTTCCATCACCTTGGCGCGGTGGGCCTCGACGGTTTTCTCGCTGATGGCGAAGCGGTGGGCGATATCCTTGTTGGTTCTCCCGGCGACCACCAAGTCCAACACTTGACGCTCGCGCGGCGTTAGCAGGTCCATTCTGTGCGCGATTTCATCCCGTTTGCTCCAGGCGCTATCGGCGTCGACGGTCGCGGCCACCACTCTCTGGATGCGGTCCAGCAGGAGCTCGTTGTTGAACGGCTTTTCGATGAAGTCGACGGCACCGGCCCTCATAGCGTGAACGGCTACCTGCACATCCCCGTGACCGGTAAGGATGATCACCGGCAGGCGAACCGCCCGCTCGGCGAGTTCCTTCTGTAGTTCGAGCCCGCTCATGCCCGGCATGCGTATGTCGAGCAGAGCGCACCCCAGCGACCCCGGTTCGAGCGCGTCAAGGAATTCCTGGGCCGAGGCGTAAGCCGCCACCCGCAGGCCGACGGACGAGATCAGCTCAATGAGGAAGTCGCGGACGGCTTCGTCGTCGTCGACGACGAAGACGATCGGTTCACGGGTCATCGCGGTGGCTCGCTCCCGCGACGGGCAGACCGAAATGAAATACCGTGCCGGTCTCGCCGTCCGAGCTTGCCCACAAGCGGCCGCCATGGGCCTCGATGATCGAACGGCTTATGGACAGGCCCATGCCCAGGCCGGTGGTCTTGGTGGTGAAGAAGGGATCGAAAACCCGTTCCAGGGTCTCGGGGGGTATGCCTTGCCCTGTGTCGTGAACGGTAGTCTCGACCATGCCGTTGCGGGACGCGGAAGTACGAATCGTGAGATGTCGCGAGGGCAAACGGCTTTCACGCATTGCCTCCATGCCGTTGTGGGCGAGGTTCAGGATGACCTGTTGAATCTCGATCGGGTCGGCCACGACCACCGGCAGATCGTCGGCAAGGTCAAAGGAAACCGCCGCGCCGTGTTCGCGCGCGTCCACCCGCAGCAGGTCGGCAACGTCGCGGATCGCCCCGTTGAGGTCGATTCTTGCGCGTTCTCGCTCTTCCTTGCGGATAAATGCCCGGATCCGGTGGATAATCTCGTTCGCCCGCTCGGCCTGCCCGGCCATCTTTTCCACCGATCGGAGCAGCTCCCGCGTCTCATGGTCGCCCGAACGCAGCTTGTTCAGGCAAACCTGCGTGCACCCGGAGATGACAGTCAGCGGCTGGTTGAGTTCGTGCGCCAGGCTGGTGGCCATTTCCCCCATGACACTGACCCGTCCGAAGTGCGCCAGCTGGTTTCGGTGCCGCCGGGCGTCAGCCTCGGCCCGTTTGCGCTCCGTGATGTCCTCAGAGATGCCCAGAAGGTGCGTGACGGCGCCACTCTGGTTGGTGATCGGCAAGATGGACGTCAAGGCCCAGTAAAGTTGCCCGTTTTTCTTGCGGTTGTGCATTTCACCGCGCCATTCCTTCCCCGAGGTGATCGTTTTCCACAACTTTTCATATTCCTCGGGCCGCAATTCACCGGATTTCAGGACCCGCGGCGTCTTTCCGGCAACTTCCTCGAGGGTATATCCGGTCACTTCGGTGAACCGGGTGTTGACGTATTCGATTTTGCCGGCCAAATCGGTGATGATGGTCATAGCCGGACTTTGCTCCACCGCGCGCGACAACTTGCGCAGCCTTTCCTCAGCCTGCTTGCGCTCGACGATCTCCTCTGTCAGCTCCCGCGTCCGCTGCACAACCCTTTGTTCCAGCTCATCATGAGCATTCTTGAGTGCCTCCTCCACACGCTTGCACTCGGTGAACGCGAAATGAAGGGCGGCATTCTTCTCCGTGATCTCGAGGTGCTGTCGTTTAATTGTGCGATCGGCACGTCGGACGATCAGCAACAGAATCCCGTAAGCCGGTCCGAAGATCAGGAAAAAGCCGAAGAAAAGTTCGGCCGTGGACCGTTTGATCCCGGTCAGCACGGAAGTGACGTCGGTATAAAGCTCGAAAATCCCTTCTACCGGTCCGTCGCCCTGTCGGATCGGGAGGTAGGTCTCGACGACATCGCGGTCGTGGACCGTTCCCTCGAATGAACCGATCGTATCGCGATAGGTCAATCTAGTTGCCGGCTTCCCATTCCGGGCTGCCGAAAAAGCTTCCGGATTGTTGCTCTTGTCGCTACCGATCTCATTGGGTTCCGAGGAATAAATCGTACAGCCGGCGAAATTGTAAATCTTGACCTTGAGCACGGGCAATCCTGCCGAAACCGTCATTACGGTTTCTCCGATTGCCCGCATTTCAGGGGATTCGGACAACTCATCCTTATCTAACCCCGAGGTCGACTTTAGATAGGATAACAAACGCGGACCGATGGTGTTGGCGATCGTCCGCGCCAATTTCACGTTCTCGCTTTCCGCGAGCTCGATAAATCTGTCAACCTCGTTCTGCCGGTAAACGACAAGCACGACCATGATAGCGGCCGCGGCGACCGCACTGGTAAGAATGAAAAAACGAACAAGCCTGAACATGATCATGCCATTTGAAGCGTAAGCCGGGACGGGTCTCAATGATCAATATCAATCTTCGAGATGGATGTCCTTTCCAAGAACCGCGATTCCTGGGGAACCGGCAGCGACCTACGTGAAATCTTACAACGCCGAAGCCACCGGCTTAAGGTCGAAAGGCCGGATAGAGACCGGCATGCCAGGCTTTGGCAAAAGCGAGGCCCGAAGGTCAGGGTCCGGGCCGCGGATGTCCTGAACGTGCTGGCGGGCCTGTTACTCCTGCACCGGCCGCCCGAGCACAGCCGCTCCGACGACGGCCCCGAACTCGCCGGGCGCCGGCGCGTCCTGACGCGGCTGTCGACCGGCGCGGTCGAGTAGGCTGTCGTCGAGGCGATACATGGCGCAGCCCGAGTGCTCCACCGCCACCGTTGCCGGTCGACGCGGGGCTCCCCGTCCTACGGTTTGCGGACTGCCGTCGTCTCCGTACGCGTCACCGCTGTCGCCGCGCCGCAGCATTCGGGCGTCAAGGCATTTGGTGGTGAAAGTACGTTTTCCGCTGCTCTTCGTCGAGGGCGAGGACCATGAGTGCCACTTTCGCAGCGTCCGTATTCGACCAGCCTGCCGTCACGTTGCCGCCCTTCCACAGAACGACCGCCGCGACGGCCTCGATCTCGTTCAAGTTTTCCAGTCCGCTCTGGAAGATTTCCGCAGGTGTCGTTCCGTGCAGGCTTTCAATCTTTCCCACGATCCATGTCCTTTCTCGATCCATTTTCACGACAAGGTTCGCCCGACGGCGTTGTCAGGTTAACCGATGCAGGTCGCAAGTAGACGCTGGACGCGACGGGTTCAAGCCGCTACGGGGTGGTTGACGCGGGCGGCCACCCGTAACCCCTTGATATGGTTAATTCCCTAAAGTTTGGCGCGACGCTTGCGTGTCGATCGATAAAGCCCCGCATCATGCAAGGGCCGTTTATCCGAGGCTCCTAGGCGAGACTGTTGCGTGTCGCCACCACAGCCTCACATCCAGTCCTCGGACGAACAACCTTCATAGCAACGACAGCTAGTGTACGGTGACCTGGGTGGTTTTCGGCCGCGCTGCTTCTGTCTCGAAGATCACCGCGGTCCTCTCCGGGAGGTTCAGGGCGTGTCGCCGCATGGCTTGCGCGAGCCGTATTCCCGCCTCGAGCAGTTCCCCGGCGCCGTCCGGATGGACCATCCATTCGGCCAGACTGCGCGCGAGCTGCGGCCGGCGATTCTGACAGGCCGCCACAAAGCAGATGAGGGAGACTTCATCGGCACCCAGACAGGGACAGCACGGGTGATGGTGATGGATCGTTCGTCGGGCGTAGCACTGCAACCCCTTAATCAATGTGGCAAAGCTCGAGAGCGCCTCTTTCCCGTCCCGCGCCCCGAACTGCCTTGCGAATTCGTTCCAGACGCAAGACCAATAACCGCCCTTGTTTTCGAGAAGACCCAGCACCCACCGTCGGAAGGCCCAAACGATGAGCCTCTCCGCAGGGTCGAGTTCGGCCATCGACGTTGGCCAAGGGGTTTCTTGGCGAAAAGCGGGGGAGAGCGACATTTGATTGCTCCTGAAGACGAGTCGGTGAGGGATCACTATATTGCGAATGCGTATCATTTGCAATAAAACCTTGCTCGTGCAGGGCGCAGAAATCAGATCTGCCTGCGCTGACGGCCCGGCCCGCTTATGGTTAGGGGGGCGGCAACTTCGGGCGCAAGCGGCGGATAGACCGCGGCCGCGGTTCCGGGCTATGAAGGACGCAAGGAATCACGTAGCGGGAGAGAAAGGCGATGACCGAAAACGAACGCTGGGCCGTGGTGAACGGCCGCGACGCGCGCTTCGACGGTGCCTTCGTCTACGCCGTCGCCAGCACCGGGATCTACTGTCGCCCGTCGTGCCCGAGCCGGCGCCCACAGCGCCGCCAGGTTGTTTTCTTCGATCTGCCCGAGGCCGCCGAACGCGCCGGCTATCGCGCCTGCCGGCGCTGCCGGCCGCGCGAGACGCCGGCACAAGATGCGCGTTGCGCCGCGGTGCGGCGCGCCTGCCGGCTGATCGAGGCGGCCGACGAACGCGCGCCGACGCTTGCCGAGATCGGGGCTGAGGTGGGGCTCAGTCCGCATCATCTTCAGCGCAGCTTCAAGCGCCTGGTCGGGGTCAGCCCGCGCCAGTACGCCGACGCCCGGCGCCTCGACCGACTCAAGACGCGGCTCAGGGCGGGCGACGCCGTGACCGGCGCGCTTTACGAAGCGGGTTACGGCTCGTCGAGCCGGCTCTACGAAGGTGCGCCGGCGCGTCTCGGCATGACCCCCGCGGCCTACCGGCGCGGCGGCAAGGGCTGGCGCATCGGCTACGCGGTGGCGCCGTGTCCGCTCGGCTGGCTGCTCGTCGCCGCGACCGCGCGCGGGGTCTGCGCGGTCGCGCTCGGCGACGACGCGCCACCGCTCGAAGCGGCGCTGTTCGCCGAGTACCCGGCCGCCGAGATCGCCCGCGACGACGACGGGCTCGCCGACTGGCTCGGCGGCGTGCTGACCCATATCGACGGCCGCCGGCCGCACGTCGGGTTGCCGCTCGACGTGCAGGCGACGGCGTTCCAGCGCCTCGTCTGGCAGGAACTCACGCGCATTCCCTACGGCGAGACCCGCTCCTACGGCGACGTCGCCCGCGCCATCGGGCGGCCGAAGGCGGTGCGCGCCGTGGCCCGCGCCTGCGCGACCAATCCGGTTTCGGTGGTGGTGCCGTGTCACCGGGTGGTGCGCGAAGACGGCGGCCTCGGCGGCTATCGCTGGGGGATCGAGCGCAAGCGCGCGTTGCTCGCCAGGGAACGCGCGGCGGCCGACACGGCGGCGAAGGGGTGAGCGGGGCGGCGCTTCCCGGGCGGCGCCCGCCCGAATGGAGCGGCGTTCTCGCCGTCGCGCTCGCCGCGGCGGTGCTGGGGTTTTCCGGGATCTCGGCGCGCTTCGCCTACCTCGGCGGCGCCAATCTCGCGATGCTGCTCGCCATGCGCTTCGTCGTCATGACCGTGACGCTGTTTCTGATCGCCCGCGCGCTCGGCATGACGATCCGGCTGCCGCGCGCGCTCCGGCTCCCGGTGTTCGGTCTCGGACTGATCTTCGCGCTCAACGCCTTCGGCTACGTCGGCTTCGTCGCCTATATTCCGGTGAGCCTCGGCGTGCTTCTGGTCTACACCTATCCGCTGATGGTCGCGGCGCTGTCGCGCCTACTCAATCGGGAACGCTTCACGCCGCTCAAGATCACCGCGGTGCTCGGCGCCTTCGTCGGGGTCGCGGTCATGCTGGGCGTATCGTGGCACGGGCTCGACTGGCGCGGGGTGGCGCTCGCCCTGCTCGCCGCGACCGCCAACGCCGCGGCGACGATGGGCGCGGCGCGGGCGATGCGCCGGATCGAGATGCCGGTGCTCGTCGCCTACATGTCGGCGGTGGCGGCGATCGCGGCCATCGGTTTCGGCCTCGCCGGCGGCGGCTTCGCTGCGCCGACCGGCGTCGCCGGCTGGATCGGCGCCGCCGGGGTGACGCTGTGTTTCTTCTTCGGTTTCGTCGGCTATTTTTTCGCGGTCCGCACCATCGGCGAGACCCGCAGCGCGGTGATCGCCAATCTCGAGCCCGCGGTCGGGGTGCTCGCCGCCTTCGCGCTGCTGGGCGAATCGTTCTCGCTTTCGCAAGCGTTCGGCGCGCTCCTGCTGCTCGGCGGCGTCTTCCTGATCGTCTACGCCAACGTCCGCCTCGCACGCCGCACGGCGCCGGCGAGCTGAGCCTGTCTCACACGATCCCGGTCTCGCGGAGCGGCGTGCCCTCGACGACGCGCCGGTAGGACAGCCGCGACAGGTCGAGGCTGACGAAGCGGTCGTCGAGGATCAGCTCGGCCACGGCGCGGCCCACCGCGGGCGCCTGCTGCAGGCCGTGGCCCGAAAATCCGCAGGCGACGTAGAAATTTTCGAGCGCGCCGCTCCACGGACCGATGATCAGGTTTTCGTCGAGCCGGTTAAGACCGTAGAGTCCCGCCCAGCAGCGCCCCGCCTTGAGCGCCTCGAAGGCGGGCACGCGGTGGGCCAGCCGAGGCCAGACCTGCGTCTCGAACCAGTCGTGATCGACCTCGAAGTTGTAGCCCGCGGGCTCGTCGGGATTGGAAAGCCCGGCGACGAAGCCCGAACCCTCGGGACGGAAATAGGCGCCCGAGGGATCGACCGTCAGCGGCAGGGGCTCGAGCGTCTCGCGGATCTCGAAGAAATGGACCATGCGCCGCACCGGCTCGACCGGCAGCGCCATGCCGACCAGTGCCGCGACTTCGGCCGCCCAGGCGCCGGCGGCGTTGACCACGGCGTCCGCGATAAGCGTTTCTCCCGATTTCAGCCGCACCGCCTCGACCCGGTCGCCGACGGTTTCGATGCCGACCGCTTCGTCGGCGCGGTAGACAGCGCCGAGGCTCTTCGCTTTGCGACGGAAACCCTGAAGCGCGGCGTAAGGATCGATCCAGCCGTCCTCGCGGCCGAACGAGCCGGCGTCGATGTCGTCGAGGTTGAGCGAGGGAAAGCGCGCCTTAATCTCGGCACGATCGAGGATATCGACCGAGACGACGCCGAGTTCGCGCTGACGCCGCCGGTTCTCTTCGAACCGGCGCACGTCTTCGCCGCGGGCGAGGAAGAGATAGCCGCCGCGGCGCATGTCGATCGGCGCGGGCGCGCCGTCGACCGCCATCAGCGCCTCGAAATCGCGGTAAACCTCGAAGTTGTAGTGCGACATCAGCACGTTTTCCTCGAGGCTGAACTGCCGGCGCAGGCCGCCGACCGAGCGCGGCGTCGAGGCGAACTCGTAGGTCGGATCGCGTTCGACGACGGTGATGCGGCGTGCGCGGCCGTCGCGCGCCAGATGATAGGCGATGCTCGATCCGGTGACGCCGCCGCCGATGATGACAACCTCGACCATGCGCTCCCTCGAGGCGCTCTGTTTGCGTCCCGAGTGTAGCGGCAATCAGCCGTCGCCGGCAGCCTTGCCGAGGCTGTCGATCGCCCGGCTGATCGCGGCGTGATCGGGGCCGTCCGGGGGAAGCTGGGCGAGCAGGCGGCGCCACAGCTTGCGGGCGGCGTCGGGATTGCCGCCCTCGGCTTCGGCGCGCCCGAGAAGCCAGAGCGCGGTGCGGTTGTCGGTGTCGATCTCGCCGAGATGCCGGGCGACGCGCACCGCCTCGGATGAGAGCCGCGCGTTCCCGGGGTCGGCCGCGACGATCGCCGTGACGTAGGCGGCGAGCACCTCGGCGTCGTCGGGGGCGAGCGTCGCGGCCTTGGCGTAGGCGTCGCGCGATTTCCCGGCCTCGCCGAGCACGGCGTAGGAACGCCCGAGGCGCATCCAGCCGGCGAGGTCGTCGGGTTCGCTTCGCAGGCGCTCGGCGAGGCGTGTGACCATGCCGCGGATCATCGTCGATTGCTCATTGGCCGACATCCCGCGGGCGTTCTCGATGTCGGCCGGCGTCGGACCGGCCGGCGCGGCGGCCTTCGGCGCCTTGCGGTCGAGCGTGGCGACATCGACACCGAGCGCGCGTGCCGCTTTGTCGATACCGGCACGCAGCGTTGCGAGATACGGCGCGTCGGCGGGGGAGTCGCGTTCGAGCGCGAGCCAGTCGTCAAGCGCGCCCCTGACGTCGCCGGCTTGCGCCTTGGCGAGTCCGGCGTAATACCGCGGCACCGTCTGCTTGGGGTCGGCGGCAAGCGCTTCGCTGAGCAGTGCGGCGGCCTTCGGCGTCACCACGCCGTCGGCGGCGAGGATGTGGAACTCGCCCAGCATGGCGAGAACGTTGGGGTCGCGGTTCGTCAGCCTGAGCGCGTGTTCGAGCGCCGTAATGCCTTCCTCATACCGTTCGAGCACGCCGTAGGAGCGCGCCAGCATCAGCCAGCCCTCGAGATTGTCGGGTTCCGAGCGCAGGCGCTCGGCGAGGCGTGCGACCATGCCTTCGATATCGGGCGCTTCCGCGACGCTTTCGGATGCGGCGGTTTGACGCTCGGCGAAGGGCCGGCTTTCCAGCCCCGGCGAACCCATCCACAGGTAAAGGCTACCGGCGGCGAGCGGCAGCCCGACCACGATCGCGAAGGCGGCGATGAGCGCCGGAGACGCCGGGGTTTCACGGGGCGGGACTGCCGTTTCCGTCGCCGTGGCGGCGAGCATGCGGCGCTCGACCTCAAGCCGCGCGGTCTCCGCCTCTTCGCTCGAAATCAGGCCGCGTTCGACATCGCGATCGAGTTCGTCGAGCTGGTGGCGGTAGATTTCGACGTCGTAGTCGGCGCGCCGCGCGGGTTCGCGCCCGCGACGCAGCAGCGGCGGCACCAGAAGCGCGAGCGCCAGCGCCGTCATCGTTCCCAGAATGACGAACAGCAGCATCTTCAGCCGTCGTCGAGCAGTTCGTCGAGGCGGCGGCGTTCGTCCGCGTTCAAGGGCGCGGGCGGCGCGCCCGCACGGCGCTGGCGGCGCAGATAGACCACCGCGCCGAGACCGGCGACGAACAGGATTGCCGCCGGCCCCAGCCAGAGCGCATAGGTCTTGGCCTTGAACGGCGGCTTGAGCAGCACGAAGTCGCCGTAGCGGGCGACGATGTAGTTCTTGACCGCTTCGTCGCTGTCGCCGGCGACGAGTCTTTCGCGCACCAGCCGGCGCAGGTCGCGGGCGAGATCGGCGTCCGAATCGTCGATCGACTGGTTCTGGCAGACCAGGCAGCGCAGTTCCTGGGAAATGGCCCGCGCCCGCGCTTCGAGAACCGGGTCGTCAAGCGCCTCGCCCGGTCCGATGGCCAGGGCCGACATCGGCGATAGCGCCAGTACAAGGATAAGGAGAAGCCGCCTGGCCATGTCAGCCGTTGGTTCGCTGGCAGGTGGAAGGCAGGTCGACGCTCAGTTCGGCGATCTCGGGTCCGCGCAGCGCCTCGACAACGGGAAGAATGCACTCGTCGATGTTTTCGGGTCGCAGGGGGCCGACGTGCTTGTAGCGGATGCGCCCTTCACGATCGACGATGAAAGTCTCGGGTAGGCCGTAGACGCCCCAGTCGATTCCGACGCGGCCGTCGAGGTCGGCGCCCGCGCGCCGATAGGGATCGCCGAGACGATCGAGCCAGCGGCGCACGTCCCCGGGCTTGTCCTTGTAGTTGATGCCGTAGACCGACACGAGGTCCTCTTCGTTGAGACGCTTGAGCACCGGATGTTCGACCCTGCAGGGGATGCACCAGGAGGCGAAGAAGTTGACGAGGCGCACGTCGCCTTTGAGGTCGGCGTCCGAGAGTCCGTGCTCGCGACCCGAAACCGGCGGCAGATCGAACGCGGGCGCCGGCTTGTCGATCAACGGCGAGGGCAGCACGTCGCGATAGCTCATCGTCAGTCCGACGGCGAGCGCCAGCGCCAGCGCCGCGAAGACGGCGAGCGGCAGGACGAAGCGCAACCGCGGCAGCGTCACCTTATGCCGCCTGCGGGCTCGGCCCCGCCGGCCGGCCGCGCGCCCGGCGCGTCGGTGCGCCGATCCTGAGACGCCGGTCGCTCAGGCTGATCCCGCCGCCGATCACCATGACGACGGCGCCAAGCCAGATCCAGGGCACCAGCGGGTTGTGGTAGATGCGGGTCGCCCAGCCGCCGTCTTCGGTCGGATCGCCGATCACCGCATAGAGGTCCGCCAACCAGGTGGTGTGGATCGCCGCTTCGGTCGTCGGCATCCGCTGCACCGGATAAAGCCGCTTCTCGGGCCACATGCGGGCGACCGCGCGACCGCCGCGGGTGACCTCGAACTCACCGCGCTGGGCAGTGTAGTTGGGGCCAGGAACCTCGCGCGCGCCCTTGAAGGTGAAGAGATAGCCCGCCACCGCGACCGATTCGCCCGGGTGCATCACCTGGATCGCCTCGCTTCTCCAAGCCTGCGAGGCGACGATCCCGGCGAGCGCGATGGCGAGGCCGGCGTGTGCGATCGTCATGCCCCAGGCCGAACGCGGCAGGTACCGCGCGCGCTTCCACGACTCGCCGATTGGCGCGCGGAACAGCTTGAGCCGCCCGCCGAGCTCGACCAGCGCGCCGACGAACAACCAGGCGGCGAGACCGATACCGAGCGCCGGCAGAAGCGACGCTCCGCCCGCCAGCGACCAGCTCGCGAGCGCGGCAAGCACCGCGGCGACCAAGGCGAACCTGAGGCGGGAAACCGCGCCGGCGAGATCGGCGCGTTTCCACGGCATCATCGGGCCGACCGCGGTCAGCGCGACGAGCGGCACCATGATCGGTCCGAAGGTCATGTCGAAATAAGGCGGGCCGACCGAGACCTTGCCGCCGCCGAGCGCGTCGAGCGCCAGCGGATACAAGGTCCCCAGCAGCACGGTGGCGCAAGCGGTCGAGAGCAGGAGGTTGTTGAACACCAGCATACCCTCGCGCGAGATCGGCGCGAACAGGCCGCCCGCCTTGAGCCGCGGCGCGCGCACCGCATAGAGCGCGAGCGAGCCGCCGATGACGATGACGAGGAAGATGAGGATGAACAACCCGCGCTCGGGGTCGGAGGCGAACGCGTGCACCGAGGTCAAAACGCCCGAACGCACCAGGAAGGTCCCGAGCAGACTGAGCGAGAAGGCGATTATGGCGAGCAGAACGGTCCAGCTCTTGAGCGTGTCGCGCTTCTCGGTGACGATCGCCGAATGCAGCAGCGCGGTGCCCGCGAGCCAGGGCATGAACGAGGCGTTTTCCACCGGGTCCCAGAACCAGAAGCCGCCCCAGCCGAGTTCGTAGTAGGCCCACCAGCTTCCCATCGCAATGCCGAGGGTGAGAAACGTCCACGCAGCCAGCGTCCAGGGCCGCACCCAGCGCGCCCAGGCGGCGTCGACCCGGCCCTCGATCAGCGCCGCAACGGCGAAGGAAAACGCCATCGAGAACCCGACGTAGCCGAGGTAGAGAAACGGCGGGTGGAACGCGAGCCCGGGATCCTGCAACAGCGGATTGAGGTCGCGGCCGTCAACGGGCGCCGGATCGAGCCTGAGGAACGGGTTCGAGGTGAACAGCAGGAAGGCGAGAAAGCCGACGGCGATCCACGCCTGAACGCCGAGCACCCGGGCGCGCAGGGCCGGCGGGAGATTGCCGCCGAAGGCCGCGACCGCGAAGCCGAAGACGGCGAGGATAAACACCCAGAGAATGAGCGAGCCCTCGTGGTTGCCCCAGACGCCGGTGATCTTGTAGAGCATCGGCATCGCCGAGTTCGAGTTCTCGGCGACGTTGGCGACGCTGAAGTCGGATGTGGCATACGCATAGGTCAGGCTGGCAAAGGCGACGGTAATGAACAGGAGCTGCGCCAGGCTCGCCGGCCGCGCCGCCGCCATCCAGGCTTCGTCGCCACGCGCCGCGCCGATCATCGGCACCGCGCCCTGCACGAGCGCGACGAGGAGCGCGAGGATCAGCGCGAAATGACCGATCTCGGCGGTCATGGCGCACCCCGCCACTGACCGGATTTCTTGAGCGCTTCGGCGACCTCGGGCGGCATGTACTTTTCATCGTGCTTGGCGAGCACGCCGTCGGCGACGAACACGCCGCCGCCGTCGAGCACGCCTTCGGCGACCACGCCCTGTCCCTCGCGGAACAGGTCGGGCAGCATGCCCCGGAAGGTCACGGGCACGGTGTCGGTCAGGTCGGTTACGCGGAATTCGACCGTCAATCCGTCGTCGAGACGCTTGACGCTGCCCTCCTCGACGAGGCCGCCGAGACGAAAGCGCCGACCCTCGGGGATGTGCTTTTCGGCAAGCTCCGAGGGGCTGTAGAAAAACACCAGGCTGTCCTGGAAAGCGAACAGTACGAGCGCCGTCGCCGCGCCCACAAGGACCATGCCGGCGGCGACGAAAGCGAGCCTGCGGTGTTTACGCTTCATCGCCGGTGCGTGCCCTGCGCGTATGCGCGGAGTCCCTGGGGCGGGCGCGCCTGAGCGCCTCGAGTTCGGTCTCGCGCGCACGCAGGCTCCGCCGACTCGCCGCCAACAGCCCGGCCATCACCACTGCGGCGACGGCGAAGGCGGACCAGACGAAGACCGCGTAACCGCCCATGGCGAGAAAATCACCGATCGTTTCCAAGTCGTTCCCTTTGAAGTCGCTGAGCTGCCGTGGCGGCTCCGTTCCCGGGCTCGTGCCGGCCTCGAGTCAGCAACGATATAAGGATTGGATCCCGGTGCGTCCAGTCGAACCGTAGGGTTGGTCGCGGTCTCAGCGTCCTGCGGCGGCGGTGCGCCCGGTCGCCGGACGGCCATGCTCGACCTGGGCGATCTGCAAGGCGCGGATCTTGCGGATGGTGATCTCGGCGCGCATGCGCAGGAGAACTACGGCGACATAATACACGGTAAAGCCGATCGCCATCACCAGGAGCGGCATGAGCATCGAAGCGTCGATCGACGGCCCGCCCATTCGCATCACGCTCGCCGGCTGATGCAGCGTATTCCACCACTCGACCGAGAACTTGATGATCGGCACGTTGACGAAACCGACCAGCGCCAGGATCGCCGCCGCGCGCGCGCCGCGCGCCGGGTCGTCGAAGGCATCGATCAGCGCCATGTAGCCGAGGTAGAGGAAGAACAGGATCAGCACCGAGGTCAGCCGCGCGTCCCACACCCAGAACGTGCCCCACATCGGCTTGCCCCAGAGCGAGCCGCTGACCAGCGCGATGAGGGTGAAGGCGGCACCGATCGGCGCCGAGGCGCGCGCCGCGATGTCGGCCAGGGGATGCTTCCAGATCAGGCCGACGGCGCTCGCCACAGCCATCACGGTATAGACGAAAAGCGCCATCCACGCCGCCGGGACATGCACGAACATGATGCGCACGCTTTCGCCCTGCTGGTAGTCGGGCGGCGCGACGAACAGCGCGAGGTAGAGCCCGACGCCGATCAGCAGCGCGCTTCCCCACACCGCCCAGGGCAGGATCGCGGCCGAAAGGCGCATGAAACGCGTCGGGTTGGCAAAACGGTACATCGTCCGAACCTACTCCAGAGAAAGCCGCAAGGCGGCGGCCGCCGCCCAGGGCGCAAGCGGCAGGGCGGCGAGCAGCAGGCCGCCTAGCACCAGCAGATGGGGCCGCGCCGCGAGACCGTAGATCGCCGCGTCGACGGCACCCACGCCGAAGATAAGCACGGGAATGTAAAGCGGCAAGACGAGCAAGCTGATCAGGACGCCGCCGCGCCGGAGGCTGACCGTCAGCGCCGCGCCGATCGCACCGATCAGGCTGAGCACCGGAGTGCCCAGCGCCATCGCCGCGATCAGCGCGACGAAGCCGCGAGAGTCCATGTGAAGCAGAACGGCAAGCAACGGCGCCGCGATCACCAGCGGCAGGCCGGTGGTCAGCCAGTGCCCGAGGCATTTGGCGAGCACGGTGATTTCGAGCGGGAACGGCGCGAGCGCGAACAGCTCGAGGCTGCCGTCGTCGTGATCGGCGCGAAACAGGCGGTCGAGCGCAAGCATCGCAGCGAGCAGCGCCGCAACCCAGATGACACCGGCGGCGATGCGCGCCAGCGTGGTCGGCTCGGGGCCGATCCCGAACGGGAACAGCGTGATGGCGAGGACGAAGAAGATCACCACGTTGGCGCTGTCGCTGCCGCGTTTGAACGCCAGGTGCAGATCGCGGCGGACGATCCAGACAAAGCGGTTCACGACGCGCCGCCCAACTCGATCCGGCGCGCCCCCGGCACCTCGAGGCCGGTGTGGGTGGCCACCACCACCAGACCGCCGCCGGCGCGCTGCTCGGCGATCAGCGTCTCGACCACGCCGACCGAGGATTCGTCGAGGGTCACCGTCGGCTCATCGAGCAGCCACAGGGGCGCCGGCGCGGCGGCAATGCGGGCGAGCGCGAGGCGGCGGTGTTGGCCGGCCGAGAGCAGCGCCGCCGGCACGTCCGCGAGATGGTCGATGCCGAGACGATCGAGCGCCGCCGCCGCCCGCGCCGCGGCACCCGCGCCGCCGTAGAGTCCGGCCCAGAAGGTGAGGTTCTCGGCGACGGTGAGCTGCCGTTTTACCGCGTTGTGATGACCGACGTAAGCGAGCCGCGCGCGATGCGCTTCGGCATCGTCGGCGACGTCGGCGCCGTTCCAGAAGATTCGTCCGGCGGCGGGCGCCAGGAGCCCGGCGAGCAGACGCAACAGGCTCGACTTGCCGCTGCCGTTGGGACCGGTGAGGACGAGCGCTTCGCCGGGACCGAGCGCGAAATGGAGATCGCGAAACACCAGGCGCTCACCGCGCACGCAGACCAGATCCTCGGCCGCCAGCCCGTGTCGGGATGCACGGTTCACGGCGCCGCCGGAGCGGGGTTTGCGATTCGCGGTGAGAGCCTGTCTTTCACGATTTTCCGTGCCGCTTCCGTTTGCGGTTCAGACGAGTTTGCGCAGATCTTCGATGACCTTGCCGTCGTTGGGCAGGCTGCCGGGGGCGACGAGTTCGACCCGCCCTTTGAGCTTGCACACCGCCTGCAGCGACTCGGCGACCGCAGCGACAAGGCCTTCGGGCGCGCCTTCGGTCTCACAGCGCAGCGTCATGACGTCCATGTTCGCGGCCCGATCGACGACGAGACGCGCCTTCCTCACCTCGGGATGGCGCGCGACGACCGCGGCAATCTGTTCGGGATGGACGAACATGCCCTTGACCTTGGTGGTCTGGTCGGCGCGCCCCAGCCAGCCTTTGATCCGCATGTTGGTGCGGCCACAAGGGCTGACGCTCGGCAATACCGCCGAGAGATCGCCGGTGGCGAAACGGATAAGAGGATATTCGGGAGCGAACACCGTGACCACCACCTCGCCGACTTCGCCGTCACCGACCGGGTCGCCGGTACCGGGCGTGACGATTTCGACGATCACGTCCTCGTCGACGATCATGCCTTGGCGCGCGAACGATTCGTAGGCGACGAGGCCGAGATCGGCGGTGCCGTAGCATTGCAGCACATCCACGCCATAGCCGCCGAGCGCGGCGCGCAGCCCCGGCGGCAGCGCTTCGCCCGAGACCAGCGCCTTGGCAAGGCTCGAAGTGTCGAGGTCCAGCTCGCGGCCTTTTTCCAGAAGAATCCGGAGGAACGAGGGCGTGCCGCCGTATGCCTGCGGCCGCAGGTCGGCAATCGCCTGCGCCTGTTGCTCGGTATTGCCGACGCCGCCGGGAAAGACGGCGCAGCCCAGCGCCTCGGCGGCGCTGTCGATCATCATGCCGGCGGGAGTCAGGTGGTAGGAAAAGCTGTTGTGCACCAGGTCGCCGGCGCGCACGCCGGCGGCGAACAGCGCGCGGGCGAATCGCCAGTAATCGGGGCGCCGCCCCTGGGGATCGTAGATCGGACCGGGCGAGCAGAAGACGCGGGCGAGCGCCCCGGACTCGACTGTGGCGAGGCCGCCGAATAGGGGCCGCGTCTTCTGTCGTTCGATCAGTTCCGACTTGCGGGTCACCGGCAGACCGGCGAGCGCTTCGCGGCTCGTCACCGCCGCCGGATCGACGTCGGCGAAGAGTGCGGCGAAATGCGGCGCGTTGGCCTTGGTGTGGGCGATCTGTCCGGGAAGCCGCGCGAACAGGTCGCGTTCGCGGGCCGCGGGATCGCGGGTCTCGCGCGCGTCGTAGTGGGCGTCCGCCTGGCTCACGGCGCGGCCCTCACAGCCAGCGCTTGCGGCGCTTGTAATGCTTGACGTCGCGATAGCTCCTGCGGCCGCTGGCCGAAAGGCCGAGGTAGAATTCCTTGACGTCCTCGTTTTCCCTGAGCGTCGCGGCGTCGCCGTCGAGGACGATGCGGCCGTTCTCGAGGATGTAGCCGTAACTCGCGTAGCGCAACGCCATGTTGGTGTTCTGCTCGGCCAGCAGGAAGGTCACGCCTTCCTTTTCGTTGAGCCGCCTGACGATTTCGAAAATCTCCTCGACGAGTTGCGGTGCGAGCCCCATCGACGGCTCGTCGAGCAGGATCATTTTCGGTCGCGACATCAGCGCGCGACCAATCGCGCACATCTGCTGTTCGCCGCCCGAAGTGTAGCCCGCCTGCGCCTTGCGCCGCTTCCTGAGGCGGGGGAAATAACCGTAGACCTTGTCGAGGTCCGCCTGCACCGCCGCCGCCCCGTCGGTGCGGGTGTAGGCGCCGGTCAACAGGTTCTCCTCGACGGTCAGATGCTCGAAACAATGCCGGCCTTCCATCACTTGAATGACGCCGCGTTTGACCAGATCATTGGCGGTGAGACGATCGATGCGTTCGCCCATGAGCTCGATCGAGCCCTTGGTGACGTCGCCGCGCTCGGCGCGCAGCAGGTTGGAAATCGCCTTGAGCGTCGTTGTCTTGCCGGCGCCGTTGGCCCCGAGGAGGGCGACGATGCCCCCCTCGGGAACCTCGAGCGAGACCCCTTTCAACACCAGAATGACGTGATCGTAGATGACCTCGATATTGTTGACGCGCAGCACCGGCCGACGACTTGCATCGTCGGCCGGCGTCTGCGGCGCCAATGCCGGGTTCTCGCTCATCGGCGTCCTTCCGTCCGTTCGAGGCGGACGCTCAGCTGCAATCGCGCGGGGTGATGTTGTTCTCCTTGGCGTACTCCGCGGCCGCTTTCTCGATCAGGGGACGCACCACCGAGCGGATGGTCGGGATCCAGTCGCTGGCGAAGCTCCACTTCTTGCCGTCCCACTGCTGGATGATGACGGGACCGCCCGATTCGTGATCCGTGCAGCTCACCTTGACCGGTCGGGTGAGGCCGTCCATGCCGAGCGCCTTGAGACGGTCGGCGGTGACGTCGAGGTGTTCGAGTCCCCAGCGCACCTGCTCGCCGGTCAGCGACTTGGCGCCGAACTTGGCCTGCGCCGTGCGAATCGCCTCGACGCTGAACATGGCGTTGACCAGTGCGCGGTTGTAGAGCACCTCGCCGATGTTGTTCGCCTTGGCCTTGGCCTCGTCGCCGCCGTAGACGTACTTGACGATGTCCTTGTGGACGCCCCAGCCGGTTCCGGCGCCGTGGAAGGTGGCCGACTTGTAACCAACCGCGCCCTTGCCGGCGGGGATCACGTCGGCGTCGGAGCCCGACCACCAGTTGCCGACGAAGTGGTCCATCGGGAAATTGATCGAGGCCGCTTCCTTGATCGCCACCTGGTTCATCACGCCCCAGCCGGACATGAATATCCAGTCGGGCCTGAGCCGGCGGATCTGCAGCCAGGTCGCCTTCTGCTCCTGGC
>JBHHZM010000042.1:0-23181 GCA_046758065.1 Alphaproteobacteria bacterium
ACATCGCGCGGGGCGAGTGGATCGCCTTCTTCGACGCCGACGACGTGCTGACGGAGGATGGTTTGCAGATTCTCTGCCGCACGAGCCGCGATTTTCCCGGTTGTGGGTGGATCAGTGCCGATTTCGTCGTCTGGAGCGAAGACGGTAGCCTGGAGCCCTCCAGTTTCTACTCATCGCGGCCGATACCGAAAAAATACTTTGAACCGGCGTTCGTAAAACGCGCTCCTATCCGTCTCGAGCGTCCGGTTTGCGCATTTCTTGATTGCTGCTTGAGCAAGATCGGTGCGAATCTCATACGCCTCGATCTCATTCGTGCGGCCGGGTCGTTCGATCCGGAGCTCAGGATGGCCGAGGACCATCAGCTTTATGTTCGTCTCGCCCGATTGTCGGATTTGGTGTTTGTTCCGGAGACGATTTTGCTTTATCGCCAGCACGATGCCAATCTAACCAAGGCCGACGTTCCCCCGGGGCTCTGGACCATTCGGGCGTTTTCGCGGCTGCTCGGGGAACGCGGAATGCGAAAATACAGAAGAGAAATATTTGAGGTTATTTCAATGCACTATTTGAGCAATTCTGATTATTATCGGAATAAAGGAAGCAGCCTCAACGCCGTTCTCGCCTCCATATCGGCGATTTACCATATGCCGTCCTCGCGGAAAGCCTGGCGCGCGCTCGCCGGCTCTCTTCTCGGGAGATAAATCATGACTTTGCGCGTGGCGATGCTGTCTCATGCGATGCTCAACATGTTCTCCGGGGGCCTCGGCATTCGGGTTCAGTCGACGATGGAGGCGCTGCGCGCCCGCGGAATCGATTGCAGCCTCATCAATCCCTATACGGATCGCCTGTCGAACTACGACCTCGTGCACGTGTTTTCGGGCCTGCACGCGACCCACCTCATCGTGGCGGCGGCGAAGAGCGACGGGCTGCCGGTGGTTCTTTCTCCCGTCCTGTACCCGAACTGGACCAAATGGCAGGCGCGCGTCGCCGATTTCTGCGACCGCCTGGTCGGGCGTCTCACGCGCTGGGAAGTGCGAACGACCTTCCGGCAGATCCAATCGGGTGTTCGCACGGCGGACCGCGTCATCGCTCTCGGAGAGGCCGAAAAGAGGATGCTGATCGAGTGCTACGGCGCCAACCCCGAGGCCATCCGGGTGATTCCAAACGGGGTTTCCCGGAGTTTTCTCGAAGCGAAAGCCGAGGCCTTCCGCGAACGCTATCGGATCTTTCGAAAATTCGCCCTGTGTGTCGGCTACATAGGCGAGATCAAGAACCAACTCGCTTTGATCGAGTCGTTGCGGGACGAAGACATCGACATCGTCCTCGTGGGCGCCTGCGATGGTATCAATCAATCCTATCTCGAACGCTGCCGTGCGGCAGGCGGCGATCGGCTGCACTATGTCGGGTTTGTCGAACACGACGACCCACTGCTCGCCTCGGCTTTCGCCGCCGCCGAAATCTTCGTTCTTCCCAGTCAATGCGAAGTCGCGCCGAACGCGGCGATCGAGGCACTGGCCGTCGGCAAGCCGATCGTGCTGACCAAACACCACAGTCTGGACATCGAGCCCGACGATGCCGCGTTCGTTGAAGTCGATCCCTATGACGTCGGAGCGATCCGCGATGCGGTGCGCCGGCTGCTGGCCGAGCCGCCCGATCCGGAGAAATGCACCGCGTTGGTCGAGGGCTATACCTGGGACAGGGTGGTGAGCGATACCATCGCCGTCTATGACGAATGTCTCGACGAACGAAAGTGATGCGCCTCCTTTCCGACTGCCGGGCCTACCGCCGGCGAAGTCGTGCCGCCAGCCAGCGAACCGGCGGCGAGGCGATGAGCAGATAGGCGAGGTTGCCGAGCGGCGCGTCGCCGCGGACCAGGCCTTTGAGAACCAGCCCGATGGCGCGCCACGGTGCGCCGCGCGTGTACAGATAGCGCCCGGCGTAGGCGTAGCGGGCGCCGAGGATCTCGCGGATTTCGCGTTTGCTCAGACGGTGTCTTTGCTCTTCGACGTGGCGCTCGATCATCGGCAGAAGATAGTCCACCACACCGGTTGGATTGCGCGACATCAGGCTGCCCGGCGTGTCATGGACGCGCACCAGCGGTTTCCGTATGCAGCCGACCTCGCCCGCAAGCGCGAGCCGGATCCACATTTCCTGGTCCCCGGCCACGGATAACGCGGGGTTGAAGCCGTCGAGAGCCAGCAGGGTCGACCGGCGCGCGACGACGCAGGGCTTGGCGACGAACGAGCATAGCAGGAGCCGGCGCCAGGCTTCGGCGCCCTCGACCATGGGGCAGTCGTCGGCGGACGGTTCGGAGATGCTGCCGTCACGGCCGACGAGCATGGAATCGCAGACGACGAAACTGAGCCGCGGGTTTGCCTGCAGTTGTTCCACCTGCCGGGTAATCTTGCCTTCCAGCCATTCGTCATCGGCGTCGAGGAAGGCGATGTATTCTCCCTTGGCCTCCCGAATGCCGACGTTCATGGCGCCGCATTCCCCCTGGTTGCGGTCGAGGGTGATCAGACGGATGCCGCGCCCTTCGTAGGACGCGACGAGGTCGCCGGTGCCGTCGGCGCTGCCGTCATCGACGACGATCACCTCGATCGGTTCGTAGTCCTGAATCCGGACCGACTCCAGCGCGCGCAGGATCGTGCCGGAGGCGTTGTATGCGGGGATGACCGCACTGACGAGGGGGCGCTCGGGTCCCGAAGTTTCGTGCTCGTCCATCCGGTGTCCGTCTGACGTCTCGTTCACGGTCAAATGCCTCGTGGGCCGATCGTACAAGACGTCGATGGACCTTTCGTTAAGCATCTTTGCGGGAGCGGCCCCGGAGCCCGCTGGTTGGTCGGCTTGCGACCGGGCTTCGGTTCGACGGCGCGCTCTCATGAGGAAGAGGCACTCACATGCATGAACTCCGAGTCACCGTAACCCGCTGTGGCGGTGGCGAAATGTGTGCGCCGACCGGGTTCATTGAAAAAAAACGTTACAGGCTATACAATTAGATACAAGCCAACAGCTTTCACGGCCACCAGGAAAACGCGCGAATTTCCAACCGTCGGCCGAAGAAGGCGTGGTCGTCGGGTGGGCGTAAAGACGTTGCGGCGTTTCCGCCGTCGACGTTCTCGCATTTCGGTTGCGAAGCCCGCTTCAGGCCGGTGGGGAACGGGGTTTGCGCGCCATGCGGAACAAGAAACTGATACTGATCGAGTTCAACGAGTTGTGTCCGCACCTCCTGCAACGTTGGATGTCGGAGGGGCGCCTTCCGAATTTCCGGAAATTCTACCAGGATGCTCAGGTTTTTACGACCGAGGCCGATGTTACCGATTCGCGTTACCTCGAACCCTGGATTCAATGGTATTCGCTTCACACCGGTTTGAGCCATGACCAGCACGGGGTGTTTCACCTGACCGACGGCCCGCGCGCCGGGCATCCGGATATCTGGGAGATGCTGGCCGAACGCGGGATGACGGTCGGAAACTTCTCGAGCATGAACGCGGGAAGACTATCAAGTCCTGGTGCTTTCTACGTGCCCGACCCGTGGTGCACGAGTGAGAGGGCTTTTCCCGATGAGCTCGATACCTACCACAAGGTCGTGGCGAATCGCGTCCAGGAATACACGAACAGCGACAAGGGCATAGGCTTTCGCGACTATCTGTCGTTTGCCCGCTTTCTGGCCTTGCACGGGGTAAGGGGACGCACCGTCTCGTCCGTCATCAGGCAGTTAATCTCGGAACGGTTGGGTGGCGACATTGCCTGGAGACGCGCCGCAGTTCTCGACGAATTGCAGTTCGACGTTTTCAGGTTTTTTCATCGCCGTTCGCGTCCCGACTTCGCGACGTTTTTTTCCAACAGCACGGCGCATTACCAGCATACCTACTGGCGCCACATGGATCCCGCCGTGTTTAAGGTTCGGCCGCCCGAGTCAGAGTTGACAGCCTACAAGGACGCAATTCTGTTCGGTTACCAACGGATGGACCGTTTGCTCGGTGATTTCTTCGAATTCGAAAGGCAAGGTGTGGCGCTCGCCCTTGCCACCGCGCTGAGTCAGCGACCGTTCCTGAAATACGAGGACGCAGGCGGGCAGCTGTTTTACCGCGCCCGCGATATCGAAGGGTTTCTGGAACGGCTTGACGTCCGATACGAAAAGATTTTTCCGGTCATGACGCACCAGTACATGCTTCACTTCGCCAACGACAGATCCAGGGATGAAGCGCTCAAGGTGCTCGATAGCGTAACCTACGGCGGCAAGTGCGCCTTCGAATGCCGAGCGGAACCGAAGGCCATCTATTTCGGTTGTCAGATCAGGGAATTAGTCCCCGAGAAGGCGAAGTTGGGGGTCGGGAGTTTCTCCGGCGAGGAGTTCGGCTTCTACGATGTGTTCTACAGGATTTCGGGAATGAAGAGCGGGTGCCACCATCCCGACGGAGTCTTCTGGTTCAAGACCGGCAGTCATGAGGTTCATGACGACAAGGTATCGATCCTCGACGTCGTTCCTACCTTGCTGAGTTATTTCGATATCGTCGACGGTCCCGGCGACGGCCAGCCGAGGAAGGGGCGAAATTTACTACAGAGGTTTCATTAGCGGCCCAACGCACGGCGCCACGTAATGCGCCATATTCAGGCGGGCCGCTTTATAGACTTGCCGTCATTCCACGGTGAGAAAATTTGTGTTTCGGCCGATCACCGAGGCGATATCGGTCATGTAATGCGACCTCTCGGAAATGCCGGAGCTGGATAGGCGGCAGCAACGCCTGCGCGTCCACGCTCGACTGCGCCTTCCTCGGCGACGACGGCATCGACATGCTCGCGAAGCAGCACCAGGAGCGCGATGATCGTATAATAGAGATCGTACATGGCGACGTTGATGAAGACGCCGGTGGCGGCGTACCCCAACAAGGCCACGCGGGACATCGCCGCGAGATCCCGCGCCCAGGCGAGGTCGGGTTTGTCCCGCGTTCGTCGCGCAATCTGCGTGGTGGTCCGCAAGGCCAAAACCCCAAGCGTGAGAAAGATCACAAGGCCGGGGAAGCCGTGCTCGCCGAGAACCTCGAAGTAGATGCTGTGGGCGTTCCGCACGTGTCCGCCGGGGAGAAACCGCGCCCAGGTCGCGTCGTCGTCGAACACGCTGAAACCGCCGCCGAGGACCGGACGGTCCTTGGCGACCTCCCATGCAAAGGTCCAGGCCTCGAACCGCCCCTGTACCGAAGGATCCTCCTCGAAAGTCTGGATCGTGTTCATCCGGTCCGACCACTTGTTGGGCATGAACGAGAGCCCCAATACGGTGGTCACGCCCAGGACCAGGCCGATGAAAATACGGCGGCGCGACTTCATCAACAGCATGATGAGCATGACGACGAACCCGACCAGGGCGCCCCGCGAATAGGTCCCGAGTATGGCCACCAGCGTCAGGCCCATGGCGCCCCAGAACCCGAGACGAACCCAGCGTCGCTCGCTTTGAAGCTGGAGATAGCGCATCAGCGGCACCACCATGATCATGGCGAGCCCGAGCGTGTTGTTGTCGCCGATGAAACTGTCCGCCGGCCCCATTACCCGCCACTGTCCGCCGGTAAGGATCGTGAAGATGCCGCCGCGTATTCCGTAGAAACCGATCGAGATCACGATGACCCAGACGAGCAGCCGAATCCGGTCGCGCCCGCCCATCAGCCCCATGGTGACGAACACCATGAACAGCATCTTCATCGAGCGTTCCCATTTCGGCTGTGCGATCTCGGGGGTGGGCGAGAAAACATAGGTGACGCAGGTCCACAGGGTCCAGACAAGGAGGAGCACGGTAACCGGGGTGAGAGAAAACCGCTTGGGTTCGCGCGAGAACAGCCACGCCACCACGGTGACGATGGCGACCGGGAGCCCGACGGAAAAGTCGTAGGCGTAGTCCCAGGCCAGCCGGTGGGGGTTCATGAACGAGATCCATGACCACATCACCACGCCGAAATGCGGCCTGACGAAAATGATGGGCAGGGACCCGAGGATTATCGTGAGAACCAGTATGTCCCGCATTTTTCCCGAAAGGTTCGAAGACCGGTCCTTGGTCCGTGAAGTGTGCCGCCCCGTCGTGGCGATATGATCGCCCGGCCGCCATGTTTGCGGCCGAGCCCGTTAACGAACGCTTTCGATTTCCCGTTCGAGGATAACGGGAGTGAGCGCGAGCGGCAACGCTCGGATAGGATCGACGCCAAAATCCAGCGCTGCACGCACCCGGTTCCGCGTCGGATTCCCGGACAGAGGCCGGCGGGGCGGATGGTGCCCGCGGGAACGGGGTCGCTCGAGGGCTTGTAAGCATGACAATGCCAGTTCGGGTCGAATGAGTCGGTCGATTTGGTCTGTCCATCCCGGCGGGTTCGGCTAATCTGGCCCCATGTTTGAGGAAAACCCGGGACCCCGGATGGTGGACGCAAAACGATCGGCCGCGTTTGTCACGGTGCTCGCTTTTGCGCTGCTGTGGGCAGGCTGGGCGACCGCCGACATGATCATCGAACTCCGGAACGGCGAGCGCATTGTTTTGCCGGTGAACGCGACCGACATCGAACGCATCACCTTCGGCAACGGGGAGAAGGGGCGACCGTCGAGTGAGGCTTCCGCCCCGGCGTTGCCGAAGGCCGGCGCCGTGTCGACCGGCCAGCAGGTCATTCTCGTCGGACCGGGTCGACTCTATCGGCTGCCCAGCGAAGCGGCGAAGATCGCCCGCGACGGCGATATCGTCGAGATCGACGCCGGCGTCTACGCCGGCGACGCCGCGGTCTGGCGCCAGAACAATCTCGTCATCCGTGGGGCCAAGGACGGTCGAACGCGTCTCGACGCTCAGGGTGCCGAGGCCGAAGGCAAGGCGATCTGGGTCATCAAGGGCAACGACGTCACGGTCGAAAATGTCGAGTTTTCCGGCGCGCGGGTGCCGGATAGGAACGGCGCGGGCATTCGCTTCGAGGGCGCGAATTTGACGATTCGGGGGTGCAAATTCTATGACAACGAGACCGGTATTTTGACCGGCCACAACGAAGCGAGCGACATTCTCGTCGAACGGTCGGAATTCACGCGCAACGGCTACGGCGACGGCTACTCCCATAACCTGTACATCGGCCGCGTGCGCAGCTTCACCTTGCGATACAGCTATGTGCACCACGCCAAGGTCGGCCATAACGTCAAGAGCCGCGCGCAGAACAATTTCATCCTCTACAACCGCCTGATGGACGAGGCGACGGGCAATTCCAGCTATATCGTCGATCTGCCCGACGGCGGCGTCGCGTATCTCATCGGCAACCTCATTCAGCAGGGCCGCCTGACCGAGAACTGGGCCGCGGTGAGTTTCGCTGCCGAAGGCGAGAACCACCCGGTTCATGCGCTCTATGTGGTGAACAACACTTTCGTCAATCACCGCTCCTCGGGGGTCTTCATCGACAACCGCAGTCGCGCTCCCGCGCGCGTCTACAACAACATATTCGTCGGCGCTGGCACGGTGCTGAAGGGGCCCGGCGAGCGCGCCGGCAACCTTGTCGGCGTCGATCCCGGTTTCGTCGATGCGGCGCATTACGATTACCGTCTCACGGCAAGGTCTCCGGCGATCGACGCCGGGATCGAGCTTGAGACGGTTGATGGCGTCTCGCTCGTCCCGACCGAGCAGTATGTGCATCCGCTCGGCTCGGAGCCCCGCACCGCGCATGGCCCGATCGACGTCGGCGCCTACGAGTATTCGGGACCTTGACTGGAACGATGACGGGCAAGCAGCGTGCATCGGTAAAGCAGCCGGCGGGCAGGTCATCCGCACCCGAAACGGAGCGTTCGTGGGAGCGCTAGACGGACACTCGAAGCCCGCGACGCCGAACGCGCGACCGCGCCGGGAGAACGACGCGTTCCGTGACCGCGGGGAAGTCGGGCGGCGCTTGCGGGCGACGGTCGAAGAGGTTGCCGATTTCGCGAGCCTCGAGCATCGCTGGCGTGATCTCGAGCGCCGAAGCGACGCCTCTTTCTTCCAGTCGTGGGACTGGGTCGGTTGCTGGCTGCGCGAACTTCCGAATGATGTCCGTCCGCAAGCCGTCGTTGTCCGGGCGGGCACCGAAGTCGTCGGCCTTTCGATTGTCGTACGCCATCGGCGAAGGCGTCACGGCTTCGTCGTGTCGAACGGCCTCTACGTCGGCGAGACCGGCGACCAGCGTTACGACGCCATCACCGTCGAGTACAATGGCGTCCTTGCCGACCGCCGGGCGCCGGACGCGATTCGCCGCGCCTGGCTCAGCCACCTCGTTAATCATTTCGGCGAGTGCGACGAGTTCTATCTGAGCGGTGTCGACCCGGCGTACGAGCGAACGGCGGGCGACACGGGGCCGGACGTTCGGGTCCTCAAGCGCAGTCCCTGCAGCTACGTCTCGCTCGATGCGATCCGGCACGACGGCGGCGATTATCTGGCCGGTCTCAGCGCCAATACCCGCTATCAGGTGCGACGCGCCATCCGACGTTACGAGCAGAGGGGACCGTTCACTCTCGAGGCCGCCGACACGGTCGATCGAGGACTTGCCTACCTCGATGCGCTCAAGGTCTTGCATCAGGCGTATTGGAACCGGCGGGGGAAACCCGGCTCCTTCGCCAACCCTTTCTTCGAGCGTTTCCATCGCCGACTCATCACCGAGAATCTGAAGAGCGGCGGAGTCCAACTCCTCAAGATATCGGTCGGTGGAGAGCCCGTCGGCTATCTCTACAATTTCGTCCGGAACCGCTGGATCTATAACTATCAGAGCGGCTTCAGGTATGAGAGCGACGCCAAGCTTAAGCCGGGTTTGGTGAGCCACTGTCTCGCGATCGGGTACAACCTGAACACTGGCGCCAAAGCTTACGATTTCATGGCGGGCGACAGTCGCTACAAGCGCAGTCTGGGCAACGCGGGTTCGGAGCTGCTTTGGCTGGTGGTGCGTCGGAACCGCCTGAAATACCGGGTCGAGGACGGATTGCGCGCAATACGGAACCGCTGCCGTGTAATCGCGCATCGCCATTCAGCGAAGGAATAGTGTCGGCGGCAGGTTGTCCGGTTTGACGCGCGCCGACTGCGTTGTCAGCGGAACCGAGCCGTGACCAAACCGTCGGGTCGTTCCGCGGGCTCTTAACCCGGATTTCCCACCAAGGCCGCGGCCTTCGGCGCGTACCCGCTTTCGATCAGGCGCACAAGCCGTTCTCGCCCAACCGGCGTCAGTCAGGCATTCTTATGAATGTTCATCCGATCCCCCTTGGGCTCTGAAGCTTTTGATGACTCCAGCTTCCTCGGTCAGGACCGGATGGACAACCTGTTGAAAGCTCACAGCTAGAGCCGGGCGTGGAGCCCGCGCAGCAGCGCGTCGAGGTGCTCCCGGTCGTGATAATGAATTTCGACCCGGCCGCCGGGACCGCGATGCCGGATCGTCACCTTGAAGCCGAGACAGTCGGCGAGCTTTCCCGCCATCGCCGCGACGTCGTCGCTCTCGAACGCCGAGTTTGCCTGCGGCGCGAGGGAGGGGCGTGATTTGCGCACCAGGCGTTCGGTCTCGCGCACGTTGAGCCGGTCGCGGGCGACCTCTTCGGCGAGCGCCGCGGGATCGGGCGCCCCGAGCAAGGCGCGCGCGTGGCCGGCGGTCAGCGTGCCGTCTCCGAGCTTCGCCTTGACCGGGACGGGAAGGTCGAGAAGCCGCAGGGTGTTCGAGACGTGGCTGCGGCTGCGGCCGAGGGCCTTGGCGAGGGTTTCGTGGTTGTAGTGGAACTCGGCGATCAGCCGCTGGTAGCCCGCGCCTTCCTCGAGCGGCGTCAGGTCCTCGCGCTGGAGGTTCTCGACCAGCGCGACTTCGAGGGCCTCGGCGTCCGAGAACGCACGGACGACGACCGGAACCTCGCCGAGCTGCGCTTTGCGGGCGGCGCGCCAGCGCCGTTCGCCGGCGATGAGATCGTAGGAATCGCTTCCCGCCGGCCCGCGCCGCACGATCAGCGGTTGCAGCACGCCCTTGGCGCGGATCGAATCCGCGAGCGTCTCGATCTCGGCGTCGTCGAAGCGGCGCCGCATCTGGAACCGGCCCGGGCGGATCTGCGAGACCGGGACCGTCAGGACAGCCGGCGCGTCGGGCGCGTCGGGGGGTGTCGCTCTCACGCCGTCGACCGGCGGAATGTCGAAAGCATCGCCCGGCGACGAGGGCGCGGGCGGCGCCGCCGGCACCGCGTCGAGCGCGGGGTATTTGGCCATGATCGTGCGGATGGAGGCGACCTTTTCCTCCATGAATCGGCTGTGTCTGCTCATTTCCGTGCCCGTCGAGAATCGCGGATCGTCGCGGCCAGCATGGAAAGTAATGGTTTAGAAAGTGTGAAGCGGGCCGGCGCGCCCGTCGCCGGGTCAAGGCGATCCCCTTTTTGTCATTGCCGGGCCCGACCCGGCAATCCAGCGCATTCAGGGGTTTGCATTGGATGCCCGGGTCAAGACCGGGCATGACATCACGGGTATTAAAGCGTTAGCCCGAGAGGTCGCCTTATTCGCCGACCGCCCTGGGGTCGAGGGCGTCCTGCAGGCCGTCGCCGAGGAAGTTGAAGGCGATCACCTCCTCCCCCCGTCATGCCCGGGCATGATCCGGGCATCCATGGCTCAGCCGACGAGATCGTCGTAGAGGTCGTTCCATTCGGGATTGTCCCGTTCGATCAGGCAAATCTTCCACGCACGCTTCCAATGCTTCATGTTCTTTTCCCGCTGGATTGCTGCGGCAACGTCCTCGGTTGTTTCGAAATAGACCAGCCGCTTTACGTCGTATTTCTTCGTAAAGCCCTCGACGAGCCCCTGTTTGTGCTCATAGACGCGGCGAATCAGATCGTTGGTTATGCCGATGTACAGCGTGCCGTTTCGTCGGCTGGGCATGATGTAGACGAAATAGCCCATCGTCACGCGATGCGACACCGGCTGGATGCCCGGGTCAAGCCCGGGCATGACATCCCAGGTATTAAAGCGTTAGCCCGAGAGGTCGCCTTATTCGCCGACCGCCCTGGGGTCGAGGGCGTCCTGCAGGCCGTCGCCGAGGAAGTTGAAGGCGATCACGGTAAGGAAGATCAGGATGCCCGGATAGAAAGCGAGCGCCGGCGCATCGTAGATCAGCTCCTGCGCGTTCGACAGCATGTTGCCCCAACTCGCGACCGGTGGCTGGATGCCCAGCCCGAGGAAGCTCAGCACCGATTCGAACAGGATGATGTTGCCGACCGAGAGCGTGGTGGCGACGATGATCGGCGACACCGTGTTGGGCAGGATATGGGTCGCCATGATGCGCAGGCTCCCGGCGCCTTGGGCGCGCGCCGCCAGCACGTATTCGCGCTCGCGCAGGCTGAGCGCCGCGCCGCGCACCAGGCGCGCGACCGTCGTCCAGCCGACCAGGGCGATGATCAGGACGATGCGGTAGAGGCTCGCGTTCTCGGCGTCGGCGAGCGCGGCGAGCAGCGGTATCTTGCCGAAATCGACGGCGGCGAGCACGATCAGCAGCGGCAGCAGCGGCAGCGCGATCACCCCGTCGGTCAGGCGCATCAGCACCGCGTCGGCGACGCCGCCGTGATAGCCGGCGACGAGCCCGACGGCGGCACCGATCGCCGCGGCGACGAACGCGGTGACGAGGGCGACGAGCAGCGATACCTGTCCGCCGTAGAGCAGCCGCACCAGCACGTCGCGCCCCAGTTCGTCCGCACCCAGGGGATGCGCCGCGCTCGGGCCTGCGAAACGGGCGAGCAGGTCGACCTCGCCGGCATCGATCCCGAGCGCGGTTTCGACCAGCGGCGCGGACAGCGCGGCGAGGGCGAGGAGAACGAGCACCACGGCGCTCGCCACCGCCATGCGGTGGCGAGCGAAGCGCTTGAGGGTGAGCGCGGTCATCGAGCGCGGCACCGCGAACCCGGTAACGAGGTCGCTCATGCCGGCCGCTCCCCGCGATACGAAATCCGCGGATCGAGCCAGGCGTAGCAGACGTCGGCGGCGAGGTTGGAGAGCAGCGTCAGCCCGGTGGCGAACAGCAGGCTGAGCAGCGCCAGGTTGTAATCGTTGCCCATGATCGAATCATAGGTCAGCTTGCCCATGCCGAGGTAGGAGAACATGGTCTCGGTGATCAGCGCGCCCGAGAACAGGCTGCCGAAGCTGAGCGCAACGATAGTCACCACCGGGATGAGCGCGTTGCGCAGCGCGTGTTTGAGCACTACGCGGCGCTCCGGCAGTCCCTTGGCGCGCGCGGTGCGGATGTAATCCTGGCGCATCGTCTCCATCATCGCGGCGCGCATGTAGCGGGTAAAGCCGCCGGCACTCGCCGCGCTCAGGGTCAGCACCGGCAGCACCAGGTACGTGGCACGGTCAAGCAGGCTGTCGACGCCGATGGTGCGCATGCCGCCTGCGGGCAGGACGCCCCACAGCACGGAAAACAGGTAGATCAGCATCAGAGCGAACCAGAACACCGGCACCGAGATCCCGGCGAGCGCCGCGAAGTTGATGGCGTAATCGCGCCCGCCGTAGGGCCTGAGCGCCGAATAGACGCCGATCGGGAGGGCGACGGCGAGCGAGACCAGGAAGCTCAGCCCCATCAGGACCAGCGTGTTGACGAGCCGCGGCGCCAGCACTTCGAGCACCGGCGCGTTGTGCACCCGCGAGTAGCCGAGATCGCCCCCGAGCGCCGCCGAGAGCCAGTTGCCGTAACGCTCCCACAGCGGCTTGTCGAGGCCGTAGAGCGCCTTGAGCCGGACGGCGTCGGCCGGGGTCAGGTTGGGGTCGGCCTGCACCATGATGTCGATCGGATCGCCCGGCATCAGGCCGATCAGGCCGTAGATCACGTAGCTCATGACCGCGAGCACCACGAGCGATTCGAGCAGCCGACCGACGACGTAGCGTTTCATGACGCGCCCGTCCCCTTGAAGTGACAGGCGGCGACGTGGCCCGGACCGCTCTCCGCCACCGCATCGAGGCGGGGCCGCTCGCGCCGACAGATATCCTCGGCGCGCGGACAGCGCGTATGGAACGGACAGCCGGGCGGAGGATCGAGCGGACTGGGAACCTCGCCGCCCAGCGCCGCGCCGGGCCGGCGCTTGCCGGCGCCGGGACGGGGTGCGGCGGCCAGCAGCGCCCGGGTGTAGGGATGCGCCGGCCGGGCGAAAAGGTCGTCGCGACCGGCGGACTCGACGAGGCGGCCGAGATACATGACGGCGACGCGGTCGGCCATGTGATCGACCACGGCGAGATCGTGGGCGATCAGGAGATAGGTCAGCCCGCGCGCTTCCTTGAGATCCTGCATCAGGTTGAGCACCTGGCTCTGGACCGAGACGTCGAGTGCGGAGACCGGCTCGTCGGCGATCACCAGCCGGGGATTGAGGGCGAGCGCGCGGGCGATGCCGATGCGCTGGCGCTGACCGCCCGAGAACTCGTGCGGGTAGCGGTCGGCGAGCGCCGGCGAAAGCCCGACCGCCTCCATCAGCGCGGCGACGGCTTCGGCGCGGCTGCGACGGTCGCCGATGCGATGGATGCGCAACGGCTCCGAAATGATCGCCGCGACCGTCATGCGCGGATCGAGCGCGCCGTAGGGATCTTGGAAAATCATCTGAACGTTGCGGCGCAGGCGTTTGATATCGCGCGATGTCATCTGCGCCGCGTCCTCGCCGGAGAAGCGGATCGCGCCAGCGTCGGGGCGGTAGAGCAGGGCGAGGACACGGGCCAGCGTGGTCTTGCCCGAGCCCGATTCGCCGACCAGCGCGAAGGTCTCGCCGGGTCGCAGCGCGAGACTCACGTCCTCGACCGCATGGACGGCGCCGGCGCGCCCGGCGAACAGGCCGGGACCCTTGAGCTCGAAGCGTTTCGAGACGCCCTCGGCCTCGATCAGCGGCAGCGCGGCGGTCACGTCCCGCCCTCGGCGGCGACGAAACAGGCGACGCGATGTCCGGGCGCGATCGTTTCGAGCGCCGGTTCGGCTTCGGCGCAGCGCGCGACGGCGAGGGGACAGCGGTTGCGGAAACGACAGCCCGCGATGCGCTCGCCGGGGGCCGGAACGGCGCCGGGAATCGCGGGCAGCCGACGCTGTCGCCGGCCGACGCGCGGCACGGTTTCGAGCAAGCCCCGGGTGTAGGGATGGGCGGGCGCCGCCATCAGCTCGCTCGCCGGCGCGCTCTCGACGATGCGTCCCGCATACATCACGACGATCTCGTCGGCGATCTCCGATATGACGCCGAGGTTGTGGCTGATGAACTGCACCGCCATGCCGACCTCGTCCTGAAGTTTCAGGAGAAGTTCGAGGATCTGCGCCTGCACGGTCACGTCGAGCGCGGTGGTCGGCTCGTCGGCGATCAGCAGCGCGGGCCGGCAGGCGAGCGCCATGGCGATCATCGCCCGCTGGCGCATGCCGCCCGACAGGCTGTGCGGATAGTCGGCGGCGCGCCGTTCGGGCGCCGGGATGCCGACCCGGGCGAGCAGATCGACCGCCTCGGCGAGCGCTTCGCGCGGCCGCGCGCCGCGGTGGGCGACAAGCACCTCGGCGATCTGGTCGCCCACCGGGTAAACCGGGTTGAGCGCGGTCATCGGCTCCTGGAAGATCATCGCGATGCGGTCGCCGCGCAGCCTCGGCATCGCGGTCTCGGGCAGGGCCAGGAGGTCGGTTCCGTCGAACACGATCTCGCCGCCACTGATGCGCCCCGGCGGCGGCACGAGACGCAGCAGCGCGAGCGCCGCGACCGTTTTGCCGCAACCCGATTCGCCGACCACCCCGAGAGTGCGGTGCGGCGCGATCGCGTAGGAAACGCCGTCGACCGCGCGCAGCTCGCCCGCGTCCGACGGAAAGGCGACGGCGAGGTCGCGCACGTCGAGGAGAGAGCCCGTTTCAGAGGCCGTGGTCTCTTGTGTACTGTGCTCAGCCAAACCTGATTCCGCTTTCTGCATCGACGCCCCCCACCCTTACCCTCCCCCACAAGGGGGGAGGGAAAAAGTCCCTGTTGCGTTCACTTGGCTCCCTCCCCCTTGATGGGGGAGGGTTGGGGTGGGGGTGAGACGAAACAACGACAAACCATCGAAACCGGGGGTTGGGATGGTGAAGATTTGATTCAGTCGGCGACGCCCCAGTTCTCGACCCAGAGCGTCGTGGTGCCCTGATGGCCGGTGGGCTCGATGCCGGTGAGCCAGACCGGCAGGACGTAGGGCGTGGCGCGGAAGTAGAGCGGCAGGACCGGGAGCTCCTCGGCGTAGATTTCCTGCATCCGCCGCCAGTAGCCGAGGCGTACTTGGGGATCGAGCTCGATCTCGGTCCGGTCGATGAGCGCGTCCATTTCGGGGTTGGCGAAGCCCGGCGCGTTCTGCCCCGACCAGTTGTTTTCGGCGCTCGGAATCATGCCCGAATGCAGCGTCGTGCGCGGCACGTCCTCGGGCGAGGACAGCCAGGCGTACATGCCGAGCGCCGGGAAGGCGCGGCGCGCCATGGTCTGGCCGAAGAACACACGCGCCGGCTCGTTCTTGATCGTCACCTCGATGCCGACCTTCTTCCACTGGCTCTGGAGAACCTGTTCGACGAGTTCGCGGGACTTGTTGCCGGCGGTGGTCATGAGCTGGAAGGTGAGCCGGTCGCCCTTGGCGTTGTAGCGCACGCCCTTGCGGATCGCGCTCCAGCCCGCCGCGTCGAGCAGTGCCCGGGCGCGGACGGGATCGTAGGCGTAGCGCGGCACGTCGTCGGCGTAAACCCGGTCGAGCGGGCTGACGTTCGAGTCCGCCACCGGCTGTTTGCCGCCGAACAGCCTGTCGACCAGTTTCTCGCGGTCGAGCGCGTAGAGCAGCGCCTTGCGCACCCGTTTGTCCTTGAGGATCGGGTTGTCGAGGTTGAGGTCGATGTGCTCGTAGATCAGCCCGGGCTTGTAGAGCACTTTGAAGCGGTCGCCGTGGCGGCGCTCGAACGACAGCGCCTGGTCGATCGAAAAGCCGAGTTCGCCGGCGACGTAGTCGATCGAGCCCGAAAGCAGGTTCGCTTCGAGCGCCGCGGTGTTGCCGATGACGCGAACGACGATGCGCTTGAAGTGCGGCGGCTTGCCCCACCACGTCGGATTGGGTTCGAGCACCACGTGGGAGCCCGACACCACCTCGGTGATGCGGTAGGGGCCGAAGTAGAGCCCCGGGTTGGTGGGATCGCTATCGTAGAGCGTGCGGTGGCGGTACTCGCGCGGCGCGGCGAAGGCGGCGCGTTCGAGATGCGCGGGCAGCACCGGCACCGCGGCGCGGTCGGGGTAATCGTAAAACAGCTTGTCGAGATGAACCGTGAAACGCTTGTCGTCGATCGCGTCGATGGCGGCGATGCGCTCGTAGAAGTCGCGGTTGGCGACGCCCGAGAGCGGGTGGCGGCCGACCTCCCAGCCGAACAACACGTCGCGGGTGGTCACCGGCACGCCGTCGCCCCAGGTGGCGCCGGGCTGGATCGCGAGGGTGACGGCGATGCCCTCGCGCCCGTCCGGGAGCGTCTCGCGCCGCGCGAGGCCGTTCTCGATGCTCGGCAGCTCGACGCACAGCATGCACACCCGTTGCCAGTTTTGGTCGTAGGCGGTGAAGGGGCGCATCGTCATCGCCAGCACATAGGACTTGGCGAG
This sequence comes from Alphaproteobacteria bacterium, assembly GCA_046758065.1. Classification (GTDB taxonomy): domain Bacteria; phylum Pseudomonadota; class Alphaproteobacteria; order JAAXGF01; family JAAXGF01; genus JBHHZM01. The sequence continues at coordinate 16,576 of JBHHZM010000042.1, forward strand.
CATGGCGTTGATCACCGGGTTGAAGGTGTCGGGGAACTGGGTCATGCCGATGACCAGTTCGTCCTTTTCCGCCTGCGCGGGCGCGGCGAGGGGCATCAGCGCGAGTCCCGCGAGAACCCCGAGAACCAGCCGTCTCGTGACGCCGATCATCCCGTCCGTCGTTCGCCGTTGCGCCCGGAGCGCGCGCATGATAGGCGCCCGGAGCGCGCGCATGATAGCCGAAATCGAGGCGGGCGCTTTGTTCTCATCCCACCTTGACGGTGTTGCTGAACATTGTGCTGTTGGGCACCAGCACGGTGACGCCGTCGGCGTCGAGCACCGAGTAGCGGAAGTCGATGCTCACCACCTTGCCGGTGTTGCCCGCCACGGTGATCGTGTCGCCCGGGCGGAAGGGCTGGTAGAGAATGATCAGTACCCCGGCGAGCAGGTTCGAGACCGCGTCGCGCAGCGCGAATCCGAGCGCGAAGCCGGTGAGCCCGAGGCCGGCGATCAGCGCCGAGACGTCGATCCCCATGGTGCCGAGGCCGGTGATCAGGCCGACGACGATGATGGTATAGCGCGCGACGCCCGCCGCCAGCGTCGCCAGCGGACGTTTCGCCTCGTCGACCCGCGACGCGAGGTGGCGCAACGCCCGACGCGCCACCGCCGCGGCGACCAGGAAGACGCCGAAAATGACGAGACCGGCGATCACGCCGGGCAGCGCGGCGCCGACCGCTTCGGCGAGCCGGATCAGCGCTTCGTTGGCGTAGGCGATTCCGTCGTTCATCGCTTGCGACGCGGCGCAGGCGCGCCCCGCGGTTTCCTCATTTGCGGACGATGTTGTGCTCGGGGCCGAACGGGAAGCCGGTGATGTCCTCGGCGCCGTCCTCGGTCACGATCAGGATGTCGTGCTCGCGGTAGCCGCCGGCGCCGGGTTGGCCTTCGGGGATCATGATCATCGGTTCCATCGACACCACCATGTTGGGCGCGAGCGCGGTCGCGATGTCCTCGCGCAGTTCCAGTCCCGCCTCGCGGCCGTAATAGTGGCAGATCACGCCGAACGAATGACCGTAGCCGAAGGTGCGGTTTCCCAGCAGGCCGTGTTCCTCGAACAGGGCGTTGAGCTCCGCGGCGATGTCACAGCAGCGCGCGCCGGGGCGGATGAGTTCGATGCCGCGGCGGTGGACGGCGCAGTTGATCTCCCACAGCTTGAGATGGCGGTCCGAGGCTTGTTCGCAGAACAGCGTGCGTTCGAGCGCGGCGTAGTAGCCGGCGATCATCGGGAAGCAGTTGAGGCTGAGGATATCGCCGCGCTCGATCTTGCGCGAGGTCACCGGATGGTGCGCGCCGTCGGTATTGACGCCCGACTGCAACCAGGTCCAGGTGTCCCTCAGTTCGACATGCGGAAAGCGGCGCGCGATCTCGCGCACCATCGCATCGGTCGAGGCGAGCGCCACCTCGTGTTCGGATACGCCCGCGGCAATCGCCGCGACGCAGGCCGCGCCGCCGATGTCGGCGATGCGCGCGCCGTCGCGGATCAGCGCGATTTCCTCGCCCGACTTGACCATGCGCTGGCGCATGCAGGCCTGCGAGACGTCGACGAACTCGGCGCCGGGAAGCGCATCGCCGAGTTTCGCCCGGTTTTCGAGGGTCAGGTGATCGAATTCGATGCCGACGCGGCCGCCCGGCGCGATCAGCTTTTGCACCGCGCGGAAATAGTTGTCGCGCTGCCAGTCGGTGTAGGAAAGGGTGTCGCCGACGACGCGGCGCCAGGGCTGACCGGCATCGATGATCGGCGCGATCAACGTCTGCCCGTCGTGACTCACCACCAGGCCGTAGAGCCTGCCGAACGAGCAATAGAGGAAATCAGCGTAGTAGTTGATGTTGTGGTAAGAGGTGAAGAGCGCCGCGTCGATGTTCTGTTCCGCCATGTGCGCCCGCAGGCGCGACCGACGGCTTTCCATCTCGGCCGCCGAGAACGTCGGCGCGACCTTCTCGCCGTTTCGGATCGTTGTGAGTGCTGCCATCTCCGCTTTCCGACAGGAGGCGCACCGCGTCTCCGGCCGGTGCATCTTCCCGTGATACGCGCTCCTGCGCCGTTCCGCAACGGCCTCGCCGGGGCGCGGCCGGCGGTAAGGATATCAATCATCCCCCGACGGGCGTAGCATGGTCCAAGGTCCGTGAGGCTATCGACGAGAGATCGCATGACGATTGAGTCGAACCCGGTGGCCGATCACTACACGCTCGGCGGACTCGGCGACCAGATCCTCGACGCCCTGCGCCGGATGGGCAAGGATCTCGACAACCTCACCAGCGAGGATCTCGCGCCGGTCGACGAGTTTCACATCCGCGGGCGCGCGGCCTCGGCCGAGCTGGCGAAACTCGCAGGAGTCACGGCCAACATGCATGTGCTCGACGTCGGCTCGGGTCTCGGCGGACCGGCGCGGCATCTTGCCGACGTCTTCGGGTGCCGCGTCACCGGGATCGACCTGACCGGAGAGTTTTGCTCGGTCGCGCGCATGCTGAGCGAACGCACGGGTCTTTCCCACCGGGTCGCGTTTCACCGCGGCGACGCCCTCGACATGCCCTTCGACGATGCCGGCTTCGACCTCGTGTGGACCCAGCACGCGGCGATGAACATCGCCGACAAACCCGCTCTCTATGCCGAGATCCTGCGCGTCCTGAAGCCGGGCGGCCGTTTCGCGGTCTATGATATCGTTGCCGGGCCCGGGGGCGGGATCCACTTTCCCGTGCCGTGGGCGCCGCGGTCCGAACTCAGCTTTCTCGTCACCCAGCAGGAGCTGCGCGCGCTGCTCGAAAGCGCGGGTTTCCGCGTGCTGGAATGGCGCGACGTGACCGGACCGAGCCGCCAATGGTACCGTGCCCTGGTCGAGCGGAGTAAGACACACGGCTTACCGCCGCTCAGCATCCAGATGCTGTTTGGGCCGGGGCGCGCGACGATCGTCCGAAACCAAGTGAAGAACTTCGATCAGAACAGGATCGAACTCGTCCAGGCTGTGGCCGAGCGACCGGCCTGAATCATGGCCTCGCCGCATGAAAACGCACTCGGCGCCGGCGCGCCCACGATTCCACCCGAAGCGGCTTCCGCCGCAGGCGGGAACGACCGCGGAGCCCTTCGCACCCTTTGCCTCGCGCCCTATATAGTATAGTTAAGAGGAGGAAAGAATTTCACCATCCGGAAGGGCAGCGGCGCGGTTTCGGCACTTCACACATTACCAAATGTTCATTCCTCGCGTTTACAAGTTGAAGCGAGATGTCGGGTATGCCTAAAACGCGGATCGGTCTTGCGCTGGGCAGCGGCGCGGCGCGCGGCTGGGCCCACCTGGGTGTGCTGCGCGCGCTGTCCGAGCGCGGCATTGCGCCCGACGTGGTCTGTGCCACGTCGATCGGCGCGCTCGCCGGCGGGTTCTATCTGAGCGGCCTACTCGACGCCCTTGAGAGCTGGGCGCGGAACCTGACCAAGCTCGGCATGATCCGCTATCTGAACCTGAGGCTGGCCAAGAACGGGCTCATCGCCGGAGACCGCCTGTTCGCCGAGATGGAACAACAGCTTGGCGATACGGCGATCGAGGACTTGTCCGTTCCCTTCGTCAGCGTTGCCACCGATCTCGCGACCGGTCGCGAGGTGTGGCTGTCCGACGGGCGCCTCGTCAATGCCATCCGGGCCTCGTTTTCGCTGCCCGCCTTTTTTTCGCCGACCAAGATCGACGGCCGTTGGCTCATCGACGGCGCCCTGGTCAATCCGGTGCCGGTCTCGGTATGCCGCGCGTTCGGCGCTCAGGTGGTCATCGCGGTCAATCTCAATGCGAACGACCTGGTGCCCAAGGCCGTTTCCCTGGAGGGCATTGTCAATGCGCCGGGCCTCGATCCGAGCGCGATCTGGAACGGGACGGGATCGAGCGCCGCTGCCTCCGGGATCGGCGATCGCACGCTGACGTCGGGCCGCGGCAAGGACGAGGGACCGACTCTCTTCGGGGTCGTGGCGTCGACCCTCAACATCGTGCAGAACCGGATCACCCGCAGCCGTCTGGCCGCCGAACCACCCGAGATCAACATCGTGCCGAGGGTGGGGCACGTGGGTCTGCTCGATTTCCATCGCGCCGATGAACTCATCGAAGCGGGGCGGATCGCCGTATCTCAGGCGGAGGCGTTGCTCGACGACCTGACTCATCTCGCCGGAGCCGCCGCATCGTGACGCAACCGGAGCCGTCCTCCTCCGAGCCGCCCGCCATGAGCCGGCGCGCCAACGCGAAAGGACGGGCCGATCGCGCCCGAGGCGCACGTCGTCCGGCGTCGCGGCGGATTCTGTCGGGTCTGAGAGGGGCCGCCGCCTTCCTGCGCGAGCTGTACAAGGGCAGGCGGGCCCGGGAAGCGCCGAGCGGCTGGACGGCGGACGTCCGCCCGTTTCCATGGGAGGCGTCGTATCCCGACGGCGTTGCCTGGGACCTGGCGGTCGAACCGCGCCCGCTCTTCACCCTACTCGACGACGCGGTCGCTGCCTATGCCGAAAAGCCCTGTCTCGAATTTCTCGGCAAGAAATACGACTACCGGGAGGTCGGCGCGCTCGTCGCCAAAGCGGCCAAGGGGTTCCGCGCTCTCGGCGTCGAGAAAGGGGTAAGGGTCGGGCTGTTCCTGCCCAACTGTCCCTACTTCGTCATCTGCTATCACGCGATTCTCAAGGCCGGCGGCGTGGTGGTGAACTTCAACCCGCTATACGCCGAGCGCGAGGTGGCGCGCCAGCTTCGCGATTCCGGGGCGCGGGTCGTCGTCACCATGAATCTCAAGACCCTGTATCACAAGATCGTCGGCCGGCTCGACGACACCGAGATCGAGAGTATCGTGGTGTGCCGCATGAGCGCCGCGCTGCCGTTTCCCGAGAGCGCGCTGTTCCGGCTGTTCAGGCGCAACGAAGTCGCCGACATTCCTTCGGACCAACAACACGTGCCGTTCGAGAAGCTGGTCGCCAACGACGGCGCCGGCGAGCCGGCCGACATCGACCCCGAAAAAGACGTGGCGGTACTTCAATACACCGGCGGCACGACCGGCCTGCCCAAGGGAGCCATGCTGACGCATGCCGCGCTGTACACCAACACGGTGCAGACGCGGCACTGGGCGCCCCAGATCAAACTGGGCGAGGAGCGGATGCTCGCGGTCCTTCCCCTGTTTCACGTCTTCGGTATGACGGGCATCATGAACCTGGGTCTCTACACCGGCTCGCAACTCATCCTCATGCCGCGGTTCAAGGTGAGCGAGGTTCTCAAGGCAATCCACAAACAGCGGCCCACGGTTTTCCTCGGCGTGCCCACCATGTATTCCGCGATCAACGCGCGGAAGGACCTCGACGAATACGATCTTTCGAGCCTCGAATTCTGCATCTCCGGCGGCGCCCCGCTTGCGCTCGACATCAAAAACACCTTCGAGCGCCTCACCGGGTGTGACCTGGTCGAGGGCTACGGGCTGACCGAAGCGGGGCCGGTGTGCACGATCAACCCGCTCGGCGGGTCGGACCGCAGCGGCTCGATCGGCCTGCCGGTGCCCGGCACCGTGATCGAGATCGTCGCGCTCGACGATCCGACGCGGTTCGTGCCGCTCGGCGAACGCGGGGAAATCTGCGTGTCGGGACCGCAGGTCATGGCCGGGTACTGGAACCGCGAGGAGGAAACCGCCGCCACCCTGTTCGACGGCCGTCTGCGCACCGGCGACGTCGGTTATATCGATGCCGACGGCTTCGTCTACGTCGTCGACCGCATCAAGGATTTGATCATCAGCGGGGGCTTCAACGTCTACCCGCGCATGGTGGAAGAAGCCATCTACCTCCACCCCGGGGTGGCGGAAGCGGCCGCCTGCGGCGTTCCCGACCGCCACCGCGGCGAAATCGTCAAGGCGTTCGTGACCCTGCGCGAAGGCGAAAGCCTGACCGCCGCCCAACTGCGGGCCTATCTCAGGGACAAGCTGGCGCCGTTCGAACTGCCGCGCGAGATCGAGTTCCGCGACGCGATCCCGAAGACTCTCATGGGCAAGCCGAATCGCCGGGAACTCGTTGCCGAGGAACTGCGCCGGAGCAAGACATGACCACCCTCGACGAGGCGACGCAGGCGATCCGCACGCGACTCGCCGATTTCGCCGGGCTCAACGCACGGATTGCCTTCGATTTCGGCGATGGCGGCCGCCTTCTTGTCGACGCCACCACGGCGCCGCCGTCGCTCGACGAGGACTCGGCCGAGGCCGACTGCACGGTCCGCCTGTCGCTCGACGACTTCGGCCGCATGGTCACCGGCGGACTCAGTCCGTCGTTCGCCTACATGACGGGAAAGCTCAAGGTCGCGGGCTCTATGGGTCTCGCGATGAAGGTCGCCGCGCTGCTCGAAGACTAGAGCGGTTCCCGGTTGGTAGGAATCAATTTGATGGGTGCAAATCGGCTCAGTCGGCCGGGCGCGGTGCTTAGAGCGGGATGTGATGAGATAGAACCATTCTGACGGAGCGCATTTGCGACAAGGTCAAGGGGTTTGGCGCCGCCCATACCAGGAGGTACGGGCCAGCCAAAGCCCGCAGGATTTGGCGCAAATGCGCCCGTCCCTTCGGGTTTCCGGGCGGCGGACGCCCGCG
>JBHHZM010000043.1:0-23081 GCA_046758065.1 Alphaproteobacteria bacterium
CTACATCGCGGTCGGCATCTCGGGCGCCATCCAGCACCTCGCCGGCATGAAGGACTCGAAGGTCATCGTCGCCATCAACAAGGACGAGGAAGCGCCGATCTTCCAGATCGCCGATTACGGCCTCGTCACCGACCTGTTCAAGGCGCTGCCCGAACTCAGGGCCGAACTGTCGAAATAGCCGGACGGCGACGCCGCAAACCGCGAGGGCCAAGGCAACCATGATCAAGAAAATCGGCGTCATCGGTGCGGGACAGATGGGCAACGGCATCGCTCACGTCTGCGCGCTTGCCGGCTTCGACACGATCCTGACCGATATCTCGGCCGAGCGCGTGCAACAGGCGCTCGATACCATCGACCGCAACCTCGACCGTCAGGTGCATCGCGGCAAGATCGGCGCGGACGACAAGGCCGCGGCGCTGGCGCGCATCGCGACGGCGAGCGGTTGCGACGACCTCGCCGATTGCGACCTGGTGATCGAGGCGGCGACCGAGGACGAAGAAATCAAGAAGGACATCCTCGGAAAGTTGTGCAAGGTCCTCAAGCCCGAGGCGCTGGTCGCCACCAACACGTCGTCGATCTCGGTAACGCGACTCGCCTCGGCGACCGACCGGCCCGGCAAGTTCGTCGGCATGCACTTCATGAACCCGGTGCCGGTGATGAAACTCGTCGAGCTCATCCGCGGGCTCGCCACCGACGAGGACACCTACCGGACGGTGCGCGATCTCGCCGAAAAGCTCGGCAAGCAGCCGGTCAACGCCGAGGATTTTCCCGCCTTCATGGTCAACCGCATCCTGCTGCCGATGATCAACGAGGCGATCTACACGCTTTACGAAGGCGTCGGCTCGGTCGATGCGATCGACATCGCCATGAAGCTCGGCGCTAACCACCCGATGGGTCCGCTCGAACTCGCCGACTTCATCGGCCTCGACGTCTGCCTCTCGGTGATGCAGGTGCTCTACGACGGACTCGCCGATTCGAAGTATCGGCCGTGTCCGCTTCTGGTGAAGTACGTCGAGGCCGGCTGGCTCGGCCGCAAGGCGGGCCGGGGCTTCTACGACTATACGTCCGGGACTCCGGTCCCGACGCGCTGACGTGCCCGCCGGGAACCGGCGCCTCAGGCCGTGACCCGACCCTCGAGAATATGCCAGGCGATGGGCAGCGCCGTCTCGCGCGGCATGCCCGGCGCCAGCCGCGGGTCGTAGAGCAGGCGGATCGCGCGTTCGTCGCACGGCGAGAAGTCTGCGGCGCGCGCCGCGGCATAACGATGCGCGAGGACCGACGGCATACAGGCCGTCGCGCGCGGTCCGCTCCAGTGATTGTCGAAGCCGAGCGCGTGCATCAGTTCGTGGCGCAGACAGTCGGTATAGCGCAGGCTCAGCTCGATCTCCCCGGTGTGCAGCCGCCCGCCGTTGCCGTAGGTGGCGCATTGCCCGACCGCTCCGCCGTAGCGCGCCATCATCTCCTCGTGCGCCAGATAATAGACATTGAGAGTATTGCCGCCGTCCACGCCGTCGTCGGCCGCGTTCCCGGCGAGATCGAAATCGAACCCGGTCCAGCGCGAGAGTCGCGCCAGCAGCCCGCGAAGCCCGGCGAGGCGACGCAACCCCGGGGCGCCGTAGGCGTGAACGGCCACCGGACCGGCCCACCGGCGCACCCCGCCGGGCGTCGCGACGCCGCCGGCCACCCTGCGGGTGAGCGCGACCGCGTCGAAAAAAGTCAGCATTTCCTCGGGCGCCGGACCCGGGCGTCGCAGCAGCGGCGGCGCAGCGGAAGACGCCGGGAGAATCGCGGCGGCGGCGAGGCAGACGAGCGTCTGCCGCCGGTCGAATTCCACCGCCGCACGCACAGGCCCGCGCCGCCGTCCGGTCATGGGGTCAGGAGGGCAGGCCGGGGGCGCCGAATTCGAGGGTCCGGAAGCGCCGCTCGACGATCGGCAGGCGCCGCCGCGGCAACGGAAAGCGCTTCGGCGCGCGGCGCATCCGGCGCGTGACGCGGATCGCCAGAAAGAGGGCGCTGCGCGGTCTGCGAAAAGCGAGGCGCGGGTTGCGCGTCCGCGACATGGGAGTTTCCGAAGCTGTCGTCGCCGAGCCCCAGAACACCCCGATTCGATTAAGGTTAGGTTAACACGCGGGTTTTCCGCAAACTGCCGCGACCTACTCCTGCCCTTGGGCCGAGACCGCGGTCAGCAGATCGAGGTGGCTGCTGATGAAGCCGTAGGCGCCGATCGAATCCCATTCGACCGGACCCTTGATGCGGCCAAGTTCGTTGCCCTTGGGCCCGATCAACAGCGTCGTCGGCAGGCCGTTGATCCCCAGCGCCCGCGCCGCCAGTGATTTTTCGTCGTAGTACGGCATAAGGTTGCGGAGTTTCAGCCGTTCGAAGAACGGCGCCACTTTCGCCGCGCCGCCGCGATCGAGACTGAGCGCCACGACCTCGAAGCGGGAACCGCCGAGCGCCGCCTGTAAACGATCGAGCGACGGCATTTCGCGGATGCACGGCGCGCACCAGGTGGCCCAGAAGTTGAGCAGCACCACGCGGCCGCGAAAATCGGCGAGCGTAAGCGCGCGCCCGGTGCCGTCGGTGAATTGCACCTCGGGCAGCGCCCGCGGCGGATATGCGGGCTCGAAGCCGGGTATCGGCTGTGCCGGCGCGGCAGACGCGACGCTTGATTGCGCGAGGAATGCCGTCACAATAAGGATCAGGGCGGGACGCAACAGGAAAGCGACGATGTTTTTCACGGGTTTCACGGTCCTCCACGGTGCCGCCGGATGAGCGGCAAGAAAGCCCCCGTCGCTTCCGGCGCCGGCGACGCCAACCCGATGTGGGGCGGGCGCTTCGCCGCCGGCCCGGCCGAGGTCATGGCCGAAATCAACGCCTCGATCGACTTCGACAAACGGCTCTACGCCCAGGACATCGCCGGCTCGAAGGCCCATAGTGCAATGTTAGTCGCCCAGGGCATCCTGACAAGGGAAGATGGCGCGGCGATCCGCGACGGCCTCGACGCCATCCTCGCCGAAATCGAGCGCGGCTCGTTCACTTTCGAGCGCAGCCTCGAGGACATTCACATGAACGTCGAGGGACGTCTCGCCGAACTCATCGGCGAGACCGCCGGGCGCCTGCACACAGCGCGTTCGCGCAACGACCAGGTGGCGACCGACCTGCGCCTGTGGCTGCGCGACACCATCGACCGCATCGACGGCGAACTCGCCGCGCTGCAGGCCGCGCTGATCGACCAGGCCGAGACCCACGCGGCGACGGTGATGCCGGGACTGACCCACCTCCAGCCGGCGCAGCCGGTGACCTTCGGCCATCATCTGCTGGCCTACGCCGAGATGTTCGGCCGCGACCGCGGCCGGTTGGCCGACGGCCGCAAACGGCTCAACGAATGCCCGCTCGGTGCGGCCGCGCTCGCCGGCACCTCGTTCCCGATCAACCGCGAGACGACGGCGCGGGCGCTGGGCTTCGCCCGCCCGTGCGCCAATTCGATGGACGCCGTTTCAGACCGCGACTTCGTCGTCGAATTTCTCGCCGCGGCGGGCATCGCCGCGATCCACCTCTCGCGCCTCGCCGAGGAACTGGTGCTGTGGTCGAGCGAACGCTTCGGCTTCGTCACGCTCTCCGACGCCTTCACCTCGGGCTCGTCGATCATGCCGCAGAAGCGCAACCCCGACGCCGCCGAACTGGTGCGCGGCAAGGCGGGGCGCATCGTCGGCGCGCTGGTCGCGCTGCTGGTGACGCTCAAGGGGCTGGCGCTGACCTACGGCAAGGACATGCAGGAGGACAAGGAGCCGCTGTTCGACGCCGCCGACAATCTCTCGCTCGCGCTGCGCGCCGCCGCCGGCATGGTACGCGACATGACCGCCGACGCCGCGGCCATGCGCGCCGCGGCCGAGGCCGGCCACGCCACCGCCACCGACCTCGCCGACTGGCTGGTGCGCAAGCTCGATCTGCCGTTCCGCGAAGCGCACCACGCGGTCGGCCGCATCGTCCGCCTCGCCGACGAGCGCGGCCTGCGCCTCGCCGACCTGCCGCTTGCGGCGCTCCGGGAAATCGAGCCGCGCATCGACAAATCGGTCTACGAGGCGCTCGTCGTCGAACGCGCAGTCACGAGTCGCACGAGCTTTGGCGGCACCGCGCCCGACGAGGTGCGCCGCGCCGTCGCCGCCGCGCGGGAGCGTTTCCTGTGAGACGCGCGCTGCTCGTCGCACTGGTCGCCGTCGCGCTCGCGGGCGGCGTCGCCGCCTGCGGCAAGAAGGGCCGCCTCCTGCCGCCGCCGGCGAGCGTCGGCGCCGTCCTCGGCCCGGCGACGCCGGCATGAACCACTTCGCCTACCGCGACGGCCGGCTGTGCGCCGAGGAGGTGCCGCTGGAGCGCATCGCCGCGACCGTCGGAACGCCGTTCTATTGCTACGCGACGGCGACGCTCGAACGCCACTACCGGGTGTTCGCCGAGGCCTTCGCAGACACCGACGCGACGGTGCTGTATTCGCTCAAGGCCAACTCGAACCTCGCGGTGGTGCGGACCTTCGCCACGCTCGGCGCCGGCGCCGACGTGGTCTCGGCGGGCGAACTGCACCACGCGCTCGCCGCCGGGGTGCCGCCCGGACGCATCGTCTTCTCGGGGGTCGGCAAGACGCGCGACGAAATGGCGTATGCGCTCGACGCCGGCATCCTTCAGTTCAACGTCGAATCGCTCGACGAGATCGAGGCGCTGAACACGGTCGCGGCGGGCCGCGGGGTTCGCGCCGCCGTGGCGCTGCGCATCAACCCCGACATCGACCCCGGCACCCACGAGAAGATCACCACCGGCGTCCGCGGCAACAAGTTCGGCATCGACTACGACCGCGCCGGCGAGGCCGCGACGCGCGTCGCGGCGCTGCCGGCGGTCGATCTCGTCGGGCTCGCCGTGCACATCGGCTCGCAGCTCACCGACCTGGCGCCTTTCGAGGCGGCCTTCGCGCGCCTTGCCGCGCTCGTCGGGACACTGCGCGCCGCCGGCCACGACATCGCGCGGCTCGACCTCGGCGGTGGACTCGGCATTCGCTACGAAAACGAAACCCCGCCGCTGCCCGCGGCCTACGCCGAAATGGTGCGACGGGCGACCGCGGAGACCGGCTGCGCGCTGCTGTTCGAACCCGGCCGCATGATCGTCGGCAACACCGGCGTGCTGGTGACCCGGGTGATTTACGTCAAGAACACCGATCACCGACGCTTCGTCATCGTCGACGCGGCGATGAACGATCTCCTGCGCCCCGCGCTCTACGACGCCTATCACGCCATCGAGCCGGTGATCGAGCCGGCGCCGGGCGCCCCGCGCGCGCCGGTCGACGTCGTCGGCCCGGTGTGCGAGAGCGGCGACACCTTCGCCCGCGACCGGCCGCTGCCGCCGGTCGCCCCGGGCACGCTCTTGGTTTTTCGCACCGCAGGCGCATATGGTGCGGTAATGGCCTCGACCTACAACGCCCGCCCGCTCGCGCCCGAGGTGCTCGTCAAGGGCGCCGAGTTCGCCGTCGTGCGGCGGCGGCCGAGCTTCGACGAGATGGTGGCGCTCGAGGCGATGCCCGCGTGGCTGCGTGACGAGACCGGCGGTCGCGCCCGGGGCGTGGCGTGAAACGGCCGCCCGAAGCCGTCGTCGCGCTCGCCGCGGCGGCGCGCCGCCGGATCTGGCTGGCGCGCGCGGCGCTGCTGTGGGAGCGACTGTGGCCCGCGCTGTGGCCCGCAGTGTTCATTGCCGGGTTTTTCCTCGCCACCGCGCTGTTCGATGTCTGGACGCTGGCGCCCGGCTGGTTGCACGCACTTGGCCTCGCGCTGTTGGGCCTCGCCTTCGGCGCGGCGCTGATTCGCGGCCTGAGCCGTCTCACGTTTCCCGGCGAAGAGGAGGCGTTGCGCCGGCTCGAGCGCAACAGCGGCCTCGCACACCGGCCGCTCGGCGCGTTGCGCGACCGGCCGAGCGCGGGTCTCGGCGACCGGACGACCGAAGGGCTGTGGAACGCCCATCTCGCGCGCAGCGCGCGCCGCGCCGGCCGCCTGCGCGTCGGACTGGCCTCTCCCGGGCTCGCCCGGCGCGATCCGCTGGGCCTGCGCGCCGCGCTTCTTCTGGTGCTCGTTATCGCTGTCGCCGCCGCCGGCGGAAACGCGGGAAGCCGCCTCGCGCACGCCGTAACCCCCGATTTTTCGGCATTCGGCGCCGGCGGTCCCGCCGAGCTCACCTTGTGGATCACGCCGCCCGCCTATACTGGCGCCGCGCCGGTGTTCGTCGCCACCGGGGCGGAGACGACGACGGCGCTGTCGCCGGTCGATTTGACCGTGCCGAGCGGCAGCGCCGTGCTCGCCCGCGTGCACGGCGGACGCGGCGCGCCGTCGCTGATGGTCGATGAGACCGCGGTCCCGTTCGACGTCGTGGATTCGGCGAACTACGAACTGCGCGACACCCTGCGCGAGGGCCGCCGACTCGCCGTCGTGCAGAACGGCCGCGAACTGGGTGCTTGGCCGCTTACCGTTCTGGCCGACCAGCCGCCGGGGATCGAATTCGCGCGGCCGCCGGCGCGTACCCAGCGCGGCGCCCTCAGGCTCGACTATCTGGCCGAGGACGACTACGGCCTCGTCGCGGTCGAGGTCACGGTGCGGCGCGCCGACGCCCCCGACCAGAGCTTCACCGTGCCGCTTCCGCTGCCGCGCAACGGCGCGCGCACGGCCGAGGAGACGAGCTATCACGACTTCACGCCGCATCCCTGGGCCGGGCTCGAAGTGACCCTGACGCTGGGCGCTACCGACGCGCTCGGCCAGCGCGGACTGAGCGACCCGCTCACCACGGTGCTGCCCGAAAGAATCTTCAATCACCCGGTGGCGCGGGCGCTCATCGAACAGCGCAGGATACTGACCCTCGACCCCTCCAAGCGCGCCGAGGTAAGCCGTGCGCTCGACGAGATTTCGCGTCGGCCCGAGCATTTCTTCGAAGACCTGAACGTCTTCCTTGGCCTGCGCGCCGCCCGCTGGCGGCTGCTCTACGACCGCTCGGAGACGACGGTGCCCGCGGTCCAGGATCTCCTCTGGGATCTGGCGCTCACGATCGAGGACGGACCGCTGGCGCTCGCCGAACGGGATCTGCGCGAGGCCCAGAAGGCGCTGCTCGAGGCGCTCGACCGCGACGCCCCCGAAGACGAAATCGAACGCCTGATTGACAGGCTGCTCGCCAAGCTCGACGATTTCCTCGATGCCCTCACCGAGCAGGCCGAGAGCCGGCGCGACATCGACCCCGGCCTTGAGGAACAGATGGCCCAGGAGATTCAGCGCAAGGACTTGACGGACATCATCGAACGTGCGCGCGAACTTTACCGCACCGGCGCGCGCGACGCCGCCCGCGAACTGCTCTCCCAATTGCAGGAGATGATCGAGAACCTGCGCGCCGGCCGCTTCGCCGGCGCCGACCGGCAGGGGATGAGCGAAGGCGAGGCGGCCATGCAGGATCTCGAAGGCCTGCTCAAGGATCAGCAGGGCCTGCTCGACCGGACCTTCCGCTGGTCGCAGGGCAACGGCGAAATGCGCCGGGGCGGGCCGGCCGACCGCGGCTACGCCGAGCAGGAGGCGCTGCGCCGGCGGCTCGGCGATCTCATGCTGCGCTGGGGCCAGACCGGCCTCGAAATCCCGCGGCCGCTCGGCCGCGCCGAGCGCGCGATGCGCGACGCCGGCCGGGCGCTCGGCGAAAACCGGCCGGGCCAGGCGGTCGGCCCGCAGACGCGCGCCGTCGATCAGATGCAGCAGGGCGCCCAGGCGATGCTCGACGCGATGCTCGCGCAGATGGGCCGGGCTCCGCCGCGTCCCGGTCAGGGCCTCAACCTTTTCGGCCAACGCGACCCGCTCGGCCGCGGCCTGATGGGGCGCGGCTACCAGAACGACGGCAGCCGGACCAAGGTGCCCGACGAGGCGGACCTGCAGCGCAGTCGCGAGATCCTCGACGAGCTTTATCGGCGCGCCGGCGATTTCAAACGCCCGCCGATCGAGCGCAACTACATTCGGCGGCTATTACGCCGTTTCTAGAGCGGATTTCTCACCGGGGTCGCGGTGGGGCGGCGAGCGCGGCGGCGACCACCTCGCGGATCTGCTCGAGCGTGAAGGGCTTGGCCACGACATCGTGTACCAGCGCATCGAGGTTGTGGGCGCGTTCGCGTTCGGCCGCGTAACCGGTCATCAGCACGATTTTGAGGCCGGGGAAATCCTTACCCGCCTTGAGAGCGAGCGCGATGCCGTCGATCTGCGGCATGACGATATCGGCGAGCAGAAGATCGCAACGCTGCGCTTCGAGCGTCTCGAGCGCTGCGGCGCCGTCACTCACCGCGGTGACGCGATGGCCCTCGTGTTCCAGCGCGCGCACCAGAAACTCGCGTATCGGCTCTTCGTCGTCGGCGATGAGAATGTCTGCCATCGGATATCGTTCGGCGCCGTCCTACACCTTCTCGATCATGCCGATGTACGGCAGGTCGCGGAAGTAATGGGCGAAGTCGAGACCATAGCCGACGACGAAACGGTCGGGAACGGTGAAGCCGATGAAGTCCGCCTTGCAGCGCACCTTCCGCTTGCCCGGCTTTTCGAGCAGTGTACAGAGCCGCACCGTGCGGGCGCCGCGCGAGAGCAGCAGCTCGCGGGCGGCGGCGACGGTGCGGCCCGATTCGAGAATGTCGTCGGTCAGCAGCACGTCGCGGTCCGTCACGTCGTCGGCGAGGTCGTGGGTGACCTTCACCGTGCCCGAGCTCTCGGTGCCGGCGCCGTAGCTCGCCAGCGTCATGAAATCGACCTGCGGATTGAGACCGGCGCGGTGCAGGGCGCGGATGAGATCGGCGGCAAAGACGAAGCCGCCCTTGAGGACGGTGACGACGAGCAGATCGCTGGGCATGACCGCGGCGATCTCGCGGGCGAGTTCCTCGACCCGTTCCGCGATCTGCCTGGCGTCGAACAACGGCTCGACCGGCGGAAGGTCCGCCGAAGTCATCGTCGCGCCCGGTATGGAATATCGGCTTCTCATTCTTCCCGCGCCAGGCTGACGACCAAGTTCACGGCGCCTTTCGGCGGGTCGGAGAAGCGGTCGCTGAATTCGGTCGATTCGCCGGGGCCGATCTCGGCGCGCACCGGATCGAACCGCCACTCGCTGAGCACGTTCGAATCCTTGTCGAAGATGCGGGCGATGAGCCGGGGCGTGGCCAGGCTGCGCGTCGAAACATTGACGATTTGACCGCTGATGATGACCACCTGACGGTCGTCCTCGATGAAGCTCGACTGTTTCACGTCGCGCAGTTCGAAAGACTCCTCGAGCGGCGGTTCGGCGAGACCGACCAGAGCGTAGAAGCGGCTGGTCTCGGGCCAGGCGGTGATGACCTGCTCGCGCGCCGCCAGCGCGGCGCCGACCACGCCGACGACGACGCCGACGAGAAAGAGCCAGCCGATCCAGGCACGTGAGCGCTGTATGCGCGGCAGCGCCGGCAGGTTGGAGCCCGGCGGAATCGGCTGCGGCGTATCGGGCGTTACAGTGAAATCGACCCGCCTCGGCATGTCTTCGGGCGGGGTTTCCGTCCAGGTGTGGGCGCAGCGCGCACAGCGGACGAGTCGGCCCGCCTCGCCGAGCGCCGCGGGATCGACGAGATAACGCGTCGCGCAAGACGGGCAAGTGACGATCATCGGGCGAGACTTGCTTGAAATTCGCCCATTTATAGGCGCTTTGCGCGGTCCAAGGCAAGGCCGGACCGCCGCTCTGGACTGGCAAGCCGCCGATGTGCCATGCTGCGCCGCGACATCCGCTCGACCGCCGCTCGACGTCGGAGAAGGAGACCGGATTGGTTCGATTCGAGAATGTCGGCATGCGCTACGGCGCCGGTCCCGAGATTTTGCGGGACATCAACTTCACGCTCAAGCCGGGATCGTTTCACTTCCTCATGGGACGAAGCGGCGCCGGCAAGTCGTCGATTCTTAGGCTGCTCTATCTCGCGCATCGGCCGTCGCGCGGCCTGATCACGCTGTTCGGCCAGGACATCACGTTATTGCCGCGGCGCGCGCTGCCCGCCATGCGCCGGCGCATCGGCATCGTCTTTCAGGATTTCAGGCTGCTCGAAAACCTCACCGCCTTCGACAACGTCGCGCTGCCGCTGCGCATCGCCGGGGCGCGCGAATCCCAGATCCGCGAGCATGTGAGCGAACTGTTGCGCTGGGTCGGCCTCGCCGAGCAGATCGATTCGCTGCCGGCGACCCTGTCGGGCGGCCAGAAGCAGCGCGTGGCCATGGCGCGCGCGGTGATCACCCGGCCCAGCCTGCTGCTTGCCGACGAGCCGACGGGCAACGTCGACGCTGACGCCGCCGTCCGGCTGCTCTATCTTTTCGAGGAGCTCAACAAGATCGGCACCACGGTGGTCATCGCCACCCACAACGAAGCGCTGGCGGCGCGCTTCAACCAGCCCGCGTTCCGGCTTGAAGGCGGCGAACTGCATGCCGAGCCGCGCCGCCGGCTGAAAGCGGGCTGAGATGCTGGGTCGCCAATCGGCGCTCCCGCTGCACGAGGACGCGACGAACCGCTTCCTGCCCTGGATCGTCGCGCTGATGGTGTTTCTCGCCGCGCTGGCTCTCGCCGGCGCGCTGGTGCTCGACGGCGCCGTCGCCCGCTGGCGGTCGAGCCACGGCAGCACGCTGACCGTGCAGGTGCCGCCGGGCAAGGGCCAGGATACCGAGGCGCGGCTCGCCGCCGTGGTCAACCTTCTGGAGGGCATCCCGGGCGTCGTCGGCGTGCGCCCGCTCACCCGCGATGAGCTTGCCGCCCTGCTCGAACCCTGGCTCGGTCGCGGCAACGTCGTTGCCGACCTGCCGTTGCCGCGGCTCGTCGACGTGACCCTCGGGCCCGGCGCCGCGCCCGACCTCGCCGCCATCGAGAACCGTCTACAGAAGGCGGCGCCCGGCAGCAGCATCGACGATCACGGCATCTGGCTCGAACGCCTCGCGGACGCGGCCCGGTCATTGCAGGCGGTGGCGCTCGCGGTGGTGTTGGCGATCGGCGTCGCCGCCGTCGGCACCGTCGTTTTCACCACGCGGGCGAGCCTCGCCGTCCACCACGATTCAATCGAAATTCTCCACCTTATGGGCGCGCAAGATGCCTTCGTCGCCGGCGCCTTCGCCCGTCGGGCGTTGTGGCTGGGCCTGCGCGGCGGCCTGCTCGGCCTCGCCCTGGCGGCGATCGTCATGGCGATCCTGTACCACGTCGCGGGAAACATCGCCGCGCCGCTGCTGCCGCGCCTCACGCTGGGTCCCTACGGCCTCGGCGGCCTCGCGGCGCTGCCGCTCGCAAGTGCCGTGATCGCCATGCTGACGGCGCGAATCACGGTGCTCGGCGCGCTGGAACGGATGCCCTGAACCATGGCGCGTCCGTGTTTGCCCGCCGGCAAAGGAAACGCCGGCGCTCGGTTCCCGCCGATGCTCCGCAAACTTTCGTCACGTAGCGGGCGCCGGCGCTTCGGCGCCGCCGCGCTCGCGCTGGTCGTCGCCGGCGCCATAGCCTGGTGCAGTGGGCTCGTCTGGTTTGCGCGCCAGGTGCCGCGACGGGTCGACGACCCGGGGGTGCCGACCGACGCCATCGTCGTTCTCACCGGCGGTGCCGGGCGGCTGAGCACCGGATTAGACCTGCTGTCCCGGCACCTGGGCCGCAAGCTGTTCATTTCGGGCGTCTACCGCGGAGTCGAGGTGGCGGAAATCCTGAGCGTCTGGCGCCAGGCGCCCGAGAGCCTCGATTGCTGCATCGAACTCGGCCACACCGCCGTCGACACCGCGGGCAACGCGCGCGAGACGGCGCAATGGATGGCGAAAGAGGGGTTCCGTTCGCTGCGCCTGGTCACCGCCAACTACCACATGCCGCGCAGCCTTGCCGAGTTTCGCCGCGCCATGCCCGGCGTGGTGCTCACCGCCCATCCGGTGTTTCCGGAACACGTGCGAATCGACGCCTGGTGGCGCTGGCCCGGAACGGCGGCCCTGCTGGCCAGCGAATTCACCAAGTTCCTCCTCGCCATGGCGCGTCCCGAAGAGTCCGTCGCCCGATGATCGCGCTGCGCTCGGCGTTGTTCAACGTCGCCTGGCTCGCCTGGACCGTGTGCTTCACCGTCATCCTCGCCCCCATGCACGTCCTGCCGCTGCCGACGTTTCGCGCCGCGCTGCGCGTCTGGTCGGGGGGAATCATCTGGCTGCTCGCGCGACTCGTCGGCATCACCATGTGCGTGCGCGGCACCGGAAACATCCCCGAAGGCCCGGCGATCATCGCCTCCAAGCACCAATCGGTCTGGGAGACGATCACCTTCAACCAGTTCGTTGCGGCGCCCGCTTTCGTCATCAAGCAGGAACTCCTGCGCATCCCGCTGTTCGGCTGGCACATGCTCCGAGGCGGCACCTTCGCGGTCGACCGCGGGGGCGGCGCGAGGGCGCTCAAGCAGATGGTCAAAAGCGGTCGCGAGGTGCTCGCCCGCGGCCAGCAGATCGTGATCTTTCCCGAAGGCACGCGGACGGCGCCCGGCAGTCGTTCGCCCTATCTGCCGGGGATAGCCGCGCTCTACACCCGGCTCGGCGTGCCGGTGGTTCCGGCGGCGCTGAATTCGGGACTGTTCTGGAGCCGCCGCGGCTTTCTCAAGCGACCGGGGCGGATCACGGTCGAGTTTCTGCCGCCGATAGCTCCCGGTCTCGACCGGCGACGCTTCCTGGCCGAGCTCGAGGAACGCATCGAGACGGCGAGCCGCCGCCTCGAACGCGACGCCTTTGTGGATAAGTCTGTGGATGACGGTCGGACCGCCGGACACACCCCTGTGAAAGCCGAGAACGCTGCAGAAAAATAACGTATTATCAAATTGTTATGGGTGAAGCCATTGTGTGCGGCCGTGTGGAAACATAACAGGAACAAATGTTGACGCCGAGACCCCGACGCCCTAGAATCCGGTCTGCTCGCCGGGTTCCCCGGTTCCCGGTGCTGGTTTCCGGGCGTGCCTTGCCCGCGCCCGAGCGGAGTTCATCATGACGGATATCGCGTCGGTTTCGCTGCAGATCTGGGACATGAAGTACCGCCTACGCGCGGCCGACGGCGCCCCCGTTGATGCCACCATCGACGACAGTTGGCGGCGCGTCGCCCGGGCGCTCGCCGCGCCCGAGGCCGAGCCGGCGCAATGGGAGCGGCATTTCCACGAGGCGATGTCGGATTTCCGCTTCCTGCCCGCCGGTCGGGTCCTTGCCGGCGCCGGCGCCGGGCGCTCGGTCACGCTGTGCAACTGCTTCGTCATGGGCGACGTCCCCGACGACATGACGGGCATCTTCGAGCACCTCAAGGAAGCCGCGCTGACCATGCAACAGGGCGGCGGCATCGGTTACGACTTCTCGACGCTCAGGCCGAAAGGCGCGCCGGTGCGCGGGGTCGGCGCCGACGCCTCGGGACCGCTCTCGTTCATGGACGTCTGGGATTCGATGTGCCGCACGATCATGAGCGCCGGGCACCGGCGCGGCGCGATGATGGCGACCCTGCGCTGCGACCACCCGGACATCGAGGCCTTCATCGACGCCAAGCGCGAGCCCGGACGGCTGCGCATGTTCAACCTTTCGGTGCTGGTCACCGACGCCTTCATGGCGGCGGTAAAAGACGACAAGGCGTGGGAGCTCACCTTCGGCGGCGTCACCTACCGGAGCGTTCCGGCGCGCGAACTGTGGGACCGGATCATGCGCGCCACCTACGCCTACGCCGAGCCGGGCGTGGTCTTCATCGACCGCATCAACCGGCGCAACAACCTCCATTACGCCGAGGAAATCCACGCCACCAATCCATGCGGTGAGCAGCCGTTGCCGCCCTACGGCGCCTGCCTGCTCGGATCGATCAATCTGGCGCGTCTGGTCAACGATCCGTTCGAGGACGGCGCGGCGCTGGATACGCGCGCGCTCGATGCGCTGGTGCCGGTCGCCGTGCGCATGCTCGACAACGCCATCGACGTTTCCAACTTTCCGCTGCCCGCGCAGGCGCACGAGGCACGGAGCAAGCGGCGCATCGGCCTCGGCGTCACCGGGCTGGCCGACGCGCTGGTCATGTGCGGGGCGCGCTACGGCGCGCCGCGCGCGCTCGAACTGGTCGACGACTGGATGCGGCGCATTCAACGCGCCGCCTATCTCGCCTCGGCCGAACTCGCCGCCGAGAAAGGCGCCTTCCCGCTGTTCGACGCCGGGCCGTTTCTCGCTGGCGAAACGGTGCGCACGCTCGACGACGACGTGCGCGCGGCGATCGCCGAACACGGCATCCGCAACGCGCTGCTCACCTCGGTCGCCCCGACCGGGACGATCTCGCTGCTCGCCGACAACGTTTCCTCCGGCCTCGAACCGGTGTTCAGCTATTGCTACACGCGCAATGTGCTCAGGCCGGACGGCAGCCAGAAATCGGAAGAGGTGAGCGACTACGCCTACCGCCTGTTCCGCCGCCTCAAGGGGGAGAATGCGCCGCTCCCCGACGCCTTCGTCGATATCGAGACGCTGACCCCCCACGATCACCTGCGCACCCAGGCCGCGGTGCAGGCCCATGTCGACAGCTCGATCTCGAAGACCATCAACCTGCCCGAGGACATCGCCTTCGACGACTTCAGGGACATCTACCACCAGGCCTACGAGCTGGGCTGCAAGGGCTGCACGACCTACCGGCCCAATCCGGTGACCGGCGCGGTGCTCGAAAAGACGCCGCCCGGCGACGCGGCGTCGAAGGATGCGGCGAGGCAGGCGGAACTGCCGCTGAAATCGCCGCCGTCGCACGCCGCCGACCGTTACGAGGCCGGCGGCGTGGTCTACATGACGCAACCCCTGAGCCGGCCCGAATCGCTTCCCGGCGCCACCTACAAGGTGCATTGGCCCGAGAGCGACCACGCCATGTACATCACCCTCAACGACATCGTGCGCGACGGCCGCCGCCGCCCCTTCGAGATCTTCATCAACTCGAAGAACATGGACCACTACGCCTGGACCGTGGCGCTGACGCGCATGATCAGCGCGGTTTTCCGCCGCGGCGGCGACGTCTCCTTCGTGGTCGAAGAGCTCAAGGCGGTGTTCGACCCGCGCGGCGGCCACTGGGTCGAAGGCAGATACGTGCCCTCGATCATCGCCGCCATCGGCGACGTCATCGAGCGCCACATGGTCGACATCGGTTTCATGCCGGCGCCGGACGCGGAAACGCCGACGGCGGAGAGTCTGCGCCAGGCGGCGGGCGAGGAGACCCGAGCGACGCGCTTCCGCACCTGTCCCAAGTGCAGCATGCCGTCGCTCATTCATCAGGAAGGCTGCGACGTCTGCACCTCCTGCGCTTATTCGAAATGCGCCTGAATGCCGCTCGCTGACTTCGCGCGGGTCCGGCTCGCTCACACACCGACGCCCCTCGAACCGCTCGAAAATCTGACCCGCCGCCTCGGCGCGCCGCGCCTGTTTGTCAAACGCGACGACTGCACGGGCCTCGCCATGGGCGGCAACAAGGCGCGCCAGCTCGAATTCTATTTCGGCGAGGCCCTGGCCCGGGGTGCCGACACCGTAATCATCACCGGCGCGGTCCAGTCCAACTTCCTGCGCATGACGGCCGCGGCGGCGGCCAAGCTGGGACTCGCCTGCGAGATCCAGCACGAGGACCGGGTCCCGGGCATGGGCGCCGAGTATCACGGCTCGGGCAACGCGTTCCTCGACCGCCTGTTCGGCGCCGTCGTTCACGGCTATCCGCAAGGCGAGGACGAGGCCGGCGCCGACGCGGCCCTCGAGGCGATCGCCGAGCAGGTGCGGACGCGGGACGGCCGGCCCTACGTCGTTCCCCTCGGCGAGGCGCACCCGCCGCTCGGCGCGCTCGGTTACGTCGACGCCGCCCGCGAACTGGTGGCGCAGTTCACGGACGCCGCCATCGAACCCGACGCGATCGTCCTGCCGACGGGCAGCGCGCTCACCCACGCCGGTCTTCTGGTCGGACTCAGGCTGCTCGGCAGCACGCTCAGGGTCTGCGGCATCTGCGTCAGGCGCGGGCGGGACGCGCAGACCGCGCGCGTGCGGCGGAGGGCGGCCGAAACCGCGGCCCTGATCGGACACCAAGGCCTCGTCACCGGCGACGATGTCTGGGTCGAGGATGACGTTCTGGCGCCCGGTTACGGTCGGGTGAACGACCAGACCGTCGCGGCGATCCGGCTCGCCGCCCGCGAGGAGGGGCTGCTCGTCGATCCGGTCTACTCGGGCAAGGCGCTCGCGGGGCTGATCGCTCTCGTGCGCCGGGGCGCGTTCACCCCGGACGCGACCGTCGTTTTCCTGCACACCGGCGGAACCCCCGCCCTGTTCGGTTATCGCGATATCTTCGACTGAACGCCGCGCGGCCTGCGCACGGACAGGGGCGCGCCGTTCCGGTCGTCGGCATGAACCGGCGATGAACGTCCGGTTCAGCATCGCGTCAGGCGCGATCGGGCAGGGTTGCCGTCACGTACAACGCACCGATCGCGAGGAGGCCGACATGAGACCCATCACCGGATCCGCACTGCTGCTTGCCCTGGCCTTCGGTCTGGCCACGCCCGCCGCCGCCGGTGCGCGTTTGGAGACGACGTACGCCGATCCGCTCGACGGTTTGGTCGAATTGCTCGTCTACGCCGTCCACGGCGACCGTTCGCCGCGCGCTGAGCGTCCACGGCAGGACTCGCACGACGACCGCTTCGACGACGACAGCGAAGCGCGGCGGGGTTACGGCGATCACCGGTCACACAAGCATCGCGGCTACGCGTATGGGGAACCGTACCGTTGTTATCGCGACTCCTATGGACCACCGCCTCTGCCCAAGCGGAAGATCGTCCGCAAGCTGAGGCGCCGGCACCATCTTCACGTCCGTAAAATCCGGTACGTCCGCGGTATCTACAAGGTGCGCGCCCGCAATGAATACGGCGAGCGGTTGAAGCTCGTCGTCGATCCCTATTCGGGCCGGATTCTGCGCTGGCGCTACGTTTACTGACCGCCGCCACGCGCCGCGGGACGGGCGAGCCGCGCCTCGACCCGTCGCAACAGCGCGTGCAGCGGGCCGTCGGCGATGCCGAGCGCGTCGAGGTGAGCCACGGCATTGGCGAGGTACTCGACGTTCCCGCCGGCCTCGCCCCGGCCGTCGAGGATGATCCCGGCGGCGCGCTCGGGCGAAAGCTTGGCCGCATATTGCGGGTGGCTGCGGTCGGCGACGTAAGTGCAGGCCGACACCCACCCGCTCTTGAGCTTCGCCGGCACCATGCGGCGCCGATAGACGCCGGTGACCAACTCGCGTTGGTCGAGATAGGCGAACACCTGGTCCGCATCGGCCGCGGCGATAGCGAAGGCGCGGCCGCGGCACGACCCTCCGCGGTCGAGACCGAGCACCAGTCCGGGCCGCGCGGCGGTGCCGCGGTAGCGCACCGAGTAGACGCAGAAGGCGCGGTGATAGCCGTACACCAGCGCCGGCTCGACGCACCGGTAGGGAAAGCCGGGCCGCCACATCAGCGAACCGTAGCCGAACACCCAGACATCGCCGGCCGGGGTCGCGGCCGGACGCATTGCGGCGCGTCCTCGGCGGTCTGTCATCGTCGCGGCCTCGCACGGTCCTCGCCTGACGCGGCCCGTTAGGTAGCCCGGCGCACGCGACAAGGCAAGCGCGCCGACGCCGCGGGCGTCCGCCGCCCGGAAACCCGAAGGGACGGGCGCATGTGCGCCAAACCCCTTGACCTTGTCGCAAATGCGCTCCGTCAGAATGGTTCTATCTCATCACATCTCGCTCTATAACCGCGCCATGCTTCATCGCCTGCGCCGCCGCGCGCCGCTCGTCGTCTTCCTCGTCCTGCTCGCCGTTTCCGCGAGCTACGCGACCTACTGGTTTACCGCCGCCCGCTCGGTCGAGGACGGCATCGCCGCTTGGATCGAGGCGCGCCGGAAGGAAGGCTATACGGTCGAGCGCCGGGACCTCGAGATCGGCGGCTTTCCGTTCCGTCTCACCGCCGAGGTCACCGGCGTCGCGATCGGCCGGGCGAACGGGTCCATGCGCCAGCGCTGGCAGACCGAGCGCCTGGTCGCCGCGGCGCGGCCATGGGACCTCGATCACATCGTCGTAACGCTGCCGCCCGAGCAGCGCTACGCCGAACGCCGGGACGACGGCGACGAGCGGACCGTCACCGTGCGGACCGGGCGCGGCAGCGCCGCCATCCGGCTGCGACGGGGCGCCATCGCCCGCCTCGATCTGTTCGCCTCGGACGTCGCGGTCGTCGCGCCCGAGGGCGATCTCGCCGCCGCACGGATCGCCGCGCGCGGTGCGCGCACCGAAAACGGCGGGCTCGACGTTTCTTTCGCGATCGACGATCTCAAGCTGCCGCCGCGCTTCGACCGCGGGCTCGGGCGCGATCTCGCGGAACTCAAGGCCGAGGCGAAAATCGCCGCGCCGCTCCCTTCGGGCGCCGACGCCGCGGCGCTCGCCGCCTGGTCGAAGGCCGGCGGCGCGATCGAGGTCACCGCACTGCACCTGCGCTGGGGCGATCTCGCGCTCAATGGCGACGGCACCCTCGCCCTCGACGATCAACTGCGGCCCCTTGCCGCGATGAGCGTCACCATTCGCGGATACGGATCGGTGCTCCGGATGCTCGCCGACGAAGGCCGAATGGACGCCAACGATGCGTCGTTCGCTACCACCATGCTCAACCTGATGGCGCGGCACAATGCCGCCGGCGCCAAGGTGCTGCGCGTCCCGCTGACGGCCCAGAACGGTACGCTCTACCTCGGACCGCTCGCGCTCTTCAGGCTTTCTCCGGTGGTGGCTCGCTAGGTGGCGCGGCCGGCGCGGCGTCGTCCGCGTCCTGTCCGTCGCCCGGCTCGGTGGGCACGAAAATGCCCGCCTGATGCGCTTCGATAACGCCGCGGCGCACGGCGCGCGTACGCGTGAACAGATTTTCGAGCGTTTCGCTTTCGCCCCAGCGGATGGCGCGCTGCAGCCGCGAGAGGTCTTCGCTGAAACGGCCGAGCATTTCGAGCACCGCGTCGCGGTTGACGAGAAAGATGTCACGCCACATCACCGGGTCCGAAGCGGCGATGCGCGTGAAGTCGCGGAATCCGCCGGCGGCGTATTTCACGACCTCCTTCCGGGTCGCCTTCTCGAGGTCGGCGACCGTACCGACGATCGTGTAGGCGATGAGGTGCGGCAGATGCGACGTGATGGCCAGCACCTTGTCGTGGTGCGCGGCGTCCATCAGCTCGATGCTCATGCCGGCGGCGCGCCACAGCCCGGCGATGCGTTCGACCGCGGCCGGGTCGCTTCCCGGCGGCGGCGTGAGGATGCACCAGCGTCCGTCGAACAGCGTATCGAACCCCGCTTCGGGTCCCGAGTGCTCGGTGCCCGAGACCGGATGTCCGGGCACGAGGTGGACGCCTGCGGGAAGATGCGGCGCGAGAATGTCGATCGCCGCCCCCTTCACCGAGCCCACGTCGGAGACGATGGCGCCGGGTGCGAGCCGGGGGCCGATCGCCTCGCCGATCGCCCGATAGGCACCGAGCGGCGTGCACAGCATGACGAGATCGGCGCCTTCGGCGGCCGCGCCGGGATCGTTCGTGAAGCGGTCGGCGAGATCGAGCGCCCGCGCCTTGGCGAGGGTTTCGTCGCTCCGCGCGCAGGCGACGACGTGGCCGGCGAGGCCGTCGCGCCGCACCACGCGGGCGAGCGAGGAGCCGATCAGGCCGACGCCGATGAGCGCGATGCGCTCGAACAGGGGCGCGTCCCTCATGCCCGGGCCATGAACGCGGCGAGCGCGGCGACGGTCGCCTCGATCTCGTCTTCGAGACCGACGGTGATGCGCAGGCAGTCGGGCAGACGATACTCGCGCATGGTGCGCGGGATGATGCCCCGCGCCATGAGAAAGTCGTTGGCCGCCATGGCGTTGAGACCCTCCTCGTCGGGAAAGCGGACGAGCACGAAATTGGCGACGCTCGGATGCACGGTCAGGCCGAGCGCTTCGAGTTCGGTCGAGAACCGGGGCAGCCAGCGATCGTTGTGGCGCCGCGCCGCGGCGACGTGGCCGTCGTCGTCGAGCGCCGCTTCGCCGGCGGCGAGCGCGGGACCGGTGACGTTGAACGGCCCGCGGATGCGGTTGAGCACGTCGGCCACCGCGGACGGGCAGTAGGCCCAGCCGAGGCGCACGGCCGCCAGACCGTAGATTTTCGAAAACGTGCGCGTCATCACCACGTTTTCCGAGGCTTCGACGAGCTCGACGCCGGGGCCGTAGTCGGCGGCGCCGACATATTCGGCGTAGGCCGCGTCGATGACCAGCAGCGCCTCGTTGGGCAGGCCCGCGCGCAGGCGGCGCAGCTCGGAGAGCGGCAGGTGGCAGCCGGTCGGGTTGTTCGGGTTGGCGACATAGACCAGCCGGGTGCGCGGCGAAGCGTGCGCGAGCAGGGCGTCGACGTCGGTGCGGTACGCCGGCTCGGGCGCGGCCACCGGTGTCGCTCCCACCGCGCGCGCCGCGATCGGGTAGACGAGGAAACCGTATTCGCTGTAGAGCACCTCGTCGCCGGGTCCCGCGTAGGCGCGCGCCAGCAGTGCGAGCAGCTCGTCGGAGCCGTTGCCGCAGACGATGCGCGCGGCATCGACGCCGTGGCGTCCGGCGAGCGCGGCGCGCAGGCCCACGGCGGCGCCGTCGGGATAGCGGTGCAGCGTCTCGGCCGCGGCGCGGTAGGCGGCGACGGCCCGCGGGCTGGGACCCAAGGGCGATTCGTTCGAGGCGAGCTTGATCACGCGACCGCTCGAGGCGCCCGGCGCGCGCGAGCGACCGCCGACGTAGGGCGTGATGTCGAGAATCCCGGGTCGCGGGCGGAGGGCGCTCACCCTAGTCGCCATCGTCCGGACGGCCGAGCGGCACGGCGTAGCCGCCGAGCGCGACCATGCGGACGACCCGCTCGCCAAACCCGGTTTCGACCGCCGCCAGCCGCGGGTCGCCCGCGTCGACATAATCGGCGATCTCCATGAGATGCATGCGCGACTGCGGGTTTTCCCTGTCCTGCCAGGCCGCGATGGCGTCCGCCGCCAGGCCGCCCGCGACGAACGCATCCCTGACGCGGGCGCGGCTCAGCTCGGCGTCGACCTCGACCGCGACGAGCGAAATGTCGTCTCCGGTCCTCTCGTAGTCGATCCGGGCAATAGCGAGCGCGGCCAGGTTCTCGAAGCGGCCGCGGCCGTTTTCGATGAAGGGGAGGCGGGAGACGATCCGCGGCATGCGCTCGCCGCCGGCGATCAGCATCCGCCACCAGGGATCGTCGTCGCCTTCCCGCGGCAGCGGCAGCACGCCGACCGTCGCGGCGCCGTCGACAACGGCGCGGATCACCGGACCGGCGAGGCGATGGAGTGTCATCGCGGTACCCGAGCCGTAGTGATCGCGCGCCAGGTCCCAATAGCCCACCGACTTCTCGGGCGCGTTGACCGCCACGGTGAGATCGCCCTGAAGCCGGGTGGTGGCGGCGACCATCTCACGCCATATGCGCACCACGACGGTGGCCGGAAAGCGGCCGCTGTGCCGATCGATCAGCCGGCGCAGGATCGTGACCTCGCGCGCCGGGCGCATATAGGCGCCCGCGGACTCGCGATTCTTCACCTCGCTGATCTTTTCGACGATCCCGGCGCGTCGCATGAGCAGATCGTGCATCTGATCGTCGATCGCGTCGATCTCGCGGCGCAACGGTTCGAGGGAAGCCGGTCCAGCGGTCATGACATCCAGAATACGGGGAAATACGCGCCGATAGTAGTAGCTTCGGACCCGGCGAAAATCAAAGGAAACGTTGACATTCCCGGTTTCGGACACCGCCTCGCCCGGTGCTGCGCCGGAATGTGAGTTGTAAGAGCGGCGGCCTCCGACGTAGAGTGCCGGCTTTCGGGAAAGTCTTGGCGATACGACGGGTTGCGCAGCGATGCCCATAAAGATTCCGGACGATCTGCCGGCCCGGCGGGTTCTCGAGCACGAGGGCGTGCTCATCATCCGCGAGCACGACGCGATCCGCCAGGATATCCGGCCGATGCGCATCGCGCTCCTCAACCTGATGCCGGAGAAGATCAAGACCGAAACCCAGATCACCCGGCTGATCGGCGCGACCCCGCTGCAGGTCGAAATGACCTTGCTCAAGACGTCGTCCTATACGCCGACGACGACCCCGTCGGAGCACATGCTGTCGTTCTACAAGCCGTGGGCCGACGTCGCGGACGAGAAGTTCGACGGCCTGATCGTCACCGGCGCGCCGGTCGAGGAGATGGCGTTCGAGGACGTCGATTACTGGAACGAACTGACCGGCATCTTCGACTGGGCGCGCACCAACGTCACCTGCGCGTTCAACATCTGCTGGGGAGGACAGGCGGCGCTCTATCATTATTACGGCGTCCCGAAGTATCCGATCGAGAACAAGCTGTCGGGAGTGTTCGACCATCGGGTGGTCACCCCCAACTCGGCGATGTTGCGTGGGTTCGCCGACACCTTCGCGGTGCCCGTCTCGCGCTATACCGAGACCCGTCGGGCCGACATCGAACCGATTCCCGATCTCGCCATCCTCGCCGAATCCGACGAAGCCGGGCTGTGCCTGGTCAAGGACCGGGCGCTGAACCAGGTGTACATGTTCAATCATCTCGAATATGACACCGAGACGCTGGCCAACGAATACCGGCGCGACGTCAAAGCCGGCCGGGACATTGCCATCCCCAAGAATTACTTTCCGAACGACGATCCGACGCAGCCGCCGGTCAATTCGTGGCGCTCCCACGGTCATCTGCTGTTCGCGAACTGGATCAACGCGATGTACCAGAGCACGCCTTTCGATGTCTCGGAGATCGGCAAGGATCGCGCCGAACGACCGGGACCCCCGAGCCGCGCGCGGCGTTCGGCCGGCGCGTGATCCGCCTCGTTTTCTAGAGCGGTTTCCGGCTGGTAGAAATCAATTTGATGGGTGCAAATCGGTCCAGTCGGCCAAGCGCGCCGCGCCGCGCGATACCGGCGCATCGGGCAAGCGGTGCAACGCCGCCGAGGGGCCGATTTGCCCCACCGCAGGCCGGGTTCTTTTGCGCGT